>DATAJQ010000081.1:0-13896 GCA_036262095.1 Chitinophagaceae bacterium
CCCTGAAAGCAGAGGCGCAAGCCAAGCTCAGCCAGGTGATAGAAGAGGAAGGGAAAAGCAGTAAGGTAGGGCAATGATCAAACTATAAAAACTTATGATGAAACGAGTCCGGATCATATTCTTGCTGAGCGCTTTGCTGCCTGGTCTTTTTGCGGCGGCGCAGCGGGATACAATCAAAAACAAGTCGGTGGATATTACATCCTCTTTCAGACCTGAGTTGAAATCGTCAGCAAAGATCAATTTCAATGCTACGCCGCCAACAGCAGATACTGCGAAGCCGCGTTTGCAATACGATATTCCCAATCCCAACCTGTTATTTGCCTATCAGCCGGGTTCATTGAAACCATTGGCTTTGCAGATCGATTCGATCGGAAGGTTTACCAACAGCAATTATATCAAAGCCGGTTTCGGAAGCCTGCGCACTCCCTTTGTGCAGGGTGGTTTCAGTTTTGGTGACGGCACCAATGCGGGATTGAACATTTATGCCAAACATGTTTCATCGCAGGGAAAGGAAGATTACAAGGACTTCAGCAACACGGATGTGAAGCTTACCGGTTATTATAAGACTGCAAAGAACCTGGAATGGAATGCCAGCCTCGGCATGAAGATGGATAAGACCTATAAGTATGGATTTGAGCCCAAACCACAATCTTTTCCCAATGATTCATTGCGGCAAAGCTTCCAGACCCTTTCAGCACGGGTGAACATGCATAATATCCATACCACTGAATTCGGACTGGATTATTCACCGGTTGTCTCCATGAATTTCTTCAATGATAATCTGAAGAACCATGAAAGCAATACTTACATAGATCTTCCCCTGCAAAAGAATTTTGGTGATGAAGTATCTATCAACCTCGGTGTCACTTTCGATCTTACCCGTCTTGCACCAAAGGATAAAAACCTGGAGAAGATCAACAACAATATGTGGTATATCTCTCCTTCCATATTATATCATACATCCACACTTCGTTTGCAGGGAGGGATCCGCCCTTCCTGGGATGATGGGCAATTCAAAATGTTCCCCAACATACTTGCAGAAGTGGGCACCGATGATCAGCGGTTTACTTTCCAGGCCGGCTGGACGGGTTATCTCCGCAAAACCAGCTACCAATACCTGGCTTCGCAGAATCCCTGGCTATGGATGCCAACCGATCTGCGCAATACCTGGATCGAAGAAAGATATGCAGGCTTTAAAGGATCGATCGGTGATCATTTCACCTACAGTGGCAAAGTGGCGTTCAATAAGCTGAATGATCAGCCTCTCTTCATTAACGATACCACGGCTGCAGGTGATGGCAAATCATTCAATGTCGTGTATGCTGACCGTATCAATGTGCTGAACCTGGGGGGGGAGCTGGGATATAATGTGGAAGAGAAGTTCTCTGTGCTCACCAGCCTCCATTTCAACCAGTTTACCGGTATAAAGGGCCAGCAGAAAGCCTGGGGCATGCTCCCGCTGGAATTCAATACTGCAATGCGCCTGCAGGTGATCAAAGACCTTTGGGTAAAAGGCGACCTGTTTGCCTGGAGCGGCCCCCGCTACCTGAAAAAGGATGGGACAGACGGAAAACTGGGTGGTGCATTTGACCTGAATGCCGGACTGGAATTCAGGATCACTAAAAACCTGAATATCTGGACGCAGTTCAATAATATCTTCAATAAAGAATACCAGCGCTGGAATCAATATCCTGTGTATGGCTTTAATTTTGTTGGTGGAATCATATATTCGTTCGATCAAAAGAACTGAGAGCATGTACGATGAACTATATCAATACCTGATCCTTCACCGGCAATTGAGCATTCCCGGGGTAGGCACTTTCCTGCTTGAACGTAAGCCTGCAGATATTGATTTTGCCAATAGGGTGATCAATCCGCCTTCTTATACTGTTGCTTTACATCATGGGAATGAGAAAGCACCGGCACGGCAATTCAACTGGCTGGCGGATGCGCTGAATATACCTGTAGGGGATGCAATTGACAATTTCAACGCTTTTGCAAACAATCTGAAAAACGAACTACTGGCAGGAAAGAAATTGCAGTGGAACGGTGTCGGCCTTCTTTCAAAAGGCCTGGCTGGTGAGATACGTTTTGAAGCGACCATGAAAGACAGTCCTGCAGGTGAGCCTGTGCCGGCTGCCAAAGTGCTGCGCGAAAAAGCTGCCCACACAGTAAGGGTAGGGGAAGATGAAAAGACATCGGAGGAGATGATGGAGTTCCTCAACCCTGTGCAAAAGAAACGTTCTTATGAATGGATCACAACGCTGATTGTAGCGATACTGGCACTGATCTTCCTTATCTGGCATTTTATGCGGACCGGGTTGGATACAGGAACAGGCAGCCAGCAGAAAGTTTCTTACAAACAAGAGTCTCCTACTTATCGCTGAGCTGGAAGTCCTGATATTTTAGCTTTATTTTGCGGCCAGTATGGCAAATAAGATTCATTATACCCATTGCCCGGTTTGCGGCTCTGCCGGCCTCAATAACAAATGGAAGGCAAAAGATCATACCGTAAGCGGGGAATTATTTGATATTGCAGTTTGTGCTGCCTGTTCCCTGGCGTTTACACAGGATGTGCCTGATGCAGCTTCTATCGGGCCTTACTATAAATCGGAGAATTATATTTCCCATTCCAATACGGCAAAAGGTCTTGTGAACAGCATTTATCATGCGGTCAGAAAGAGAACGCTTGCCAAAAAAAGAAACCTGGTGTCTGCGGGTACGGGTCTCTCACAAGGTAGCCTGCTGGACGTGGGCAGCGGCACAGGTGCATTTGTGCAGGATATGGAGCAGCATGGCTGGGCAGTGACGGGGTTGGAACCTGATGCAGATGCGCGGCAGGTGGCGAGCCAGGATTATGGTGTTTCGCTACAGGATATCAACGCGTTTTATAAATTACCTGCCGGTTCGTTTGATGCGATAACACTGTGGCATGTGCTCGAGCATGTGCATGATCTGCAGCCGTATGTTCAGCAGCTGAAAAACCTGCTGAAGGAAAAAGGCCGCCTTTTCATTGCCGTGCCTAACTATACTTCTTATGATGCGGGTGTGTACAAAGATTACTGGGCCGCTTTTGATGTGCCCAGGCATCTTTATCATTTCTCCCCTGAGTCCATGCGGGTGCTGATGGAAAGGAATGGTTTGAAAGTGCTTCAATACAAACCGATGTGGTATGATAGTTTTTATATTTCGCTGTTAAGCAGCAAATATAAAAACGGCCGCACCAATTGGTTCGCTGCAGGCTGGAATGGCTTTGTCTCCAATCTCAAAGCGCTCTTTAATGTGCAGCGCTGCAGTTCGGTTATTTATGTGATAGGCAAATAGCCTATCTGCCATCACTCATTTTTCAATGCTCTTACGGGGTTGGCCATTGCAGCTTTTATTGCCTGGAAGCTGACGGTAAACAAGGTAATAGTGATGGCAATTAACCCTGCGAGTATGAAAGCTCCCGAGCCAATGGTGATCCTGTAATTGTATTTTTCCAGCCAGCTCTGCAGAAAATAAAATGCTACAGGGGAGGCAATAACAGCGCTTATTAAAACGAGTATGATAAAATCTTTTGAAAGCAATAGCCATACTTGCGGTACAGAAGCTCCCAGTACACGTCTTATCCCAACTTCTTTGGTGCGTTGTTCTGCCATGTAGGCTGCAAGCCCGAATAACCCAAGGCAGGAGATAAGAATGGCAAGTCCTGCAAAAACAGCTGCCAGTTTTCCTATCAATACTTCCAGTTTGAATTTCGCTGCATAATTTTCATCTTCGAAACTGTATTTGTAAGGGTATGCCGGGTTATACTTGTTAAACAACGCTGTTAAACTGGTGAGAGCTTCCTGGGTTTTGATGCGGGGTGATAACCTGTACAATATATTGCCCTGTGTGCCGGGCTCGCAAAGGAACATGGTGGGGTCTACTGGTGCAAATGGTGACACCATGAGGGCATCTTTAACTACACCAGCTATTTTAAAATTGGTACCGCCCCAGGTTATGACCTGGTTTACCGGGTTTTTTATACGAAGCCTTTTAATGGCCGTTTCATTAAAAATAACGCTTGTGGTATCATTTCCGCTGGTAAAATCCCTTCCTTCTGTAATGGCCATGCCCACTGTTTTAAAATAGTCTTCCGATACAATGATGGTCCCCATTTCCACAGTTTCACCGGCCAGCTTACCAGGCCACTGGTCAATATCGGAATGCCAATCCACATCTGTTGCAGGGCTTGATGCTGTTGTAACCGCTTCTGCAATACCATTTTTTATCAGCTCACTTTTCAGCGCCACAAAATTCTTGTCGAGGTCCTTATTCATATCAGTAGCTAACAGCCTTGTGAGGTCGTAGCCGCTTGGCCTGTCTTTGGCATGCTGGATTTGCCGGTAGATGATCATGGTGCTGATGATAAGCGCAATGGAACAGCTGAACTGCAACACTACAAGTGCTTTTCTTGGTAATGAAGCGTAATGGCCTGTGCGAAGCGTTCCTTTCAATACTTTCACCGGCTGGAAAGAAGAGAGGTAAAAGGCCGGCCTGCCGCCTGCTGCCAGGCCTGTCGTCAATACACAGGCCAGCACGATAATCCAGAAATAACTATTGGCAAATGGTATTTCGATTTTGCTCCCGGTAAGCGCATTAAAAAGCGGTAAAGCCATCTGTGCGAGTGCCAGGGAAAGAATAAACGCAATAAAAGTAAGCAGGAGAGATTCAATAAGAAACTGGATGATCAGGTCCTTCCGCAAAGAACCAATCGCTTTTCGTACCCCAACTTCCTTTGCTCTTTTTTCGGAACGGGCAGTAGTAAGATTGATAAAATTGATACAGGCAATGATCAGCACCAGCAAACCGATGATCGAAAACATTTTTACATATTCAAGAAACCCTGCCGTGTCTTTTCCATTCACATAGTTGGAATATAAATGCCATCGTTCCATTGGCTGGAGGGTGACATAAGAATTCATCGCATTCCTACTGGTGGTTTCTGTATGCTCTATATTCCTGATTTTTGGAGCAACCTGTGTATAGTCAACACCTGGCTTGAGCTTAACATAGATCCGGTAACTGTTCTGGCCATAACTGCCTGCGCGTTGTCTTTGTACCCGTGGATTGGTTTGTTCCAGGTATGAAAAAGGTACCAGGTAGCTAAACGATATTGAGGAATTGGCTGGCAGGTCTTTTAAAATACCTGTTACTTTAAGATTGTTCTCATTGTCCAAGCGCACCAGTTTGTTTAATGGGTCTTCATTACCGAATAATGCTTTAGCTGTTGATTCGGTGAGCACAATGGAATAAGCATCAGTAAACACAGAGGTTGCATTACCCGTTGTAAGCGGATAGGGGAACATTTTCAGAAAGTCAGCACCTACGATCCCCCCACTCAGGTAGAGTTTTTTATCTCCGACCATTAATCCATGCGGTCCCATGCCACCACTCTCCGCCACGTATTCTACCTCCGGCACCTGGCTGCGAAGCGCATCTGCAAGCTTTAAAGAAGTAGAAAGAAAGGTCAGTGTATCGCCATTGCTGTTATAATTCCGTTGCACACGGTATAAACGTTCATGATCAGGCAAAAATCTGTCATAAGTATATTCATTATACACCCATAACCCGATCAGTAACGTAACGGCCATGCCTGTGGCAAGTCCTAAAACGTTCAGAGAACTGTACCCGGCTGTGCGTACAATATTGCGCCAGGCAGTTTTGAAATAATTGCGGAGCATAAGGGAAGTTTGTCGTTTAAAAACAAATGGCCAAACCTTCAATCACTAAATAAAAAAGTGCCATTTTTTTAAACAACTAAAAGTCAATTATTTATCGATATCCCTGTTATTGTATTGTCCGGTTTTGATATACAAGATGCACGTTAATGAACAGTTGATCATTTTTTAAGATCGGCTGCAGGTAAAATTGCATAGTTATTGACCCAACTGCACTTCATACAACTCCGGCCATTTCTTACCGGTGATATAGATCTTTTTCGAGCTGCTGTCATACGCAATGCCATTCGGAACATCTGCAGCAGGGTCTTTGGCTTTTACCCGGTTCCAGATATCGCTGAGGTCTACTTTTCCAACAATGGAGCCGCTGCCGGGTTCTATCTTAAGAATATAAGGAGCCTGCCATTGATTGGCATAGATAAAGCCATCAATATATTCCAGTTCATTGAGGTTGAAGGAAAGGCTGCCGGCTTCTGTGATCGTTTGTGTGCGCAGCAACTGGAAAGTAGAAGGATCATAATAATAAATATTGCTGCTGCCATCGCTTACCATCAGGTCTTTACCATCAGTGGTAATCCCCCAGCCCTGAGTATTGATCGGGAATTCTTTTACTTTTTTAAAATCTTTCAGTGTATAAGCGAATACCACTTTTTCCTGCCAGGTAAGCTGGTAAATGGTGTCGCGGAGAATGGTGATGCCTTCTCCAAAATACTTGGGGTCGAGTGATACCTGCTTTTCGGTCTTGCCGGAGGCAAGATCGATTTTCAACAGGCGGGAATGTCCGTATTCCCCGGTGCCTTCGTAAAGGCCGCCATTGTAAATAACCAGCCCCTGAGTAAAGGAGGAGGTATCATGAGGGTAGGTCTGGAGAATGGAGTAGCTGATCGATTTGGGCGCACCGGCGGCAGGAGCCGTAGTATTACCAGTATCAGGAATACTGCGGCTGCCGTTATCATTGTTGCAGGCGATCAGCGACAAAAAAATAGCGCTTAGCGAAACGATTCTTCTCATATTCATTGTGTTGTACATGGTGGATGAGTCCCGCAAAATTAAGGCAAGCTTTCCTGTTAAGTTGTTAAAGCCGGATTTGTTTTAGTGAGGGATCAGTAAAAATACTGGACAGTTTTTCTAGCAATTTTCAATTTTAACGTATATATTTGACCCCGAGGTCATCTTACTACGATCTACCCTTCGAAATCATATCCCTAGAATACCTCTTTTTTTTATTTTCCCAGTCCTTTGTTTTTCCTCCTTCCAATTCCAGTGAATGCTGGTGTTAGCTTATTGCTATGCGCCAATGTTTAATATTCACTCATGCGGAGCTTTTTTATGGGGATCCTGGTTTTGACGGTTTTAACCAGCCCTGTAATCGCACAGCAGTCCTGCTATTCATTTGAGTACCAGCAGCAGGCATTGCGCAACAACCCGGGTCTCACGGTAGCCGTGCAGCAGGTGGAACAATTCATCCTGTCGCAGCAGGGCAGCGCTCCTGTGGTGCAAACTGCCAGTATCGGCAAGGGCAATCCGCTTATTACCATACCAGTTGTTGTGCATGTGGTGTATAATAAAGCAACAGAAAACGTAAGCGACCAGGCAATTGCTAATATGATCAGGACCCTGAATCTTTGTTTCCGGAAGATGCATCCTGATACGATCAAAACACCAGGCAGGTTCAATGGATTATCGGCAGATTGCGAAATAGAATTTAAACTGGCTACCTCTGATCCCCAGCAAAGAGCCACTACCGGGATCATCCGTAAATACTCGACTGTCTCCAATTGGGATACTGATGATAAAGTAAAGTTTGCTGCTCAGTCGGGCGATAATGCCTGGGACGCAAAAAGCTACCTTAATATATGGATCTGCAATCTCCGCTATGCCGACGGCTATTCCAGCATACCAGGTGATGAAGCAGCGAAAGACGGAATAGTGCTTAGCTACGGCGCTTTAGGTAAAACGGTCGTGCATGAAGTGGGCCACTGGTTAGGCCTGAAACATATCTGGGGTGATGAATTTTGCGGTGATGATGGCATAGATGATACTCCTCCGCAATCAACGGCTACTCCGGGTTGCGCTACCGGCATCCGAATTTCCTGTTCCAATGGCCCTGATGGCGACATGTATATGAATTATATGGATGTTACAAAGGATGCCTGTGTCAATCTTTTTACAAAAGGGCAAAAGAAAAGAATGCAGGCGCTCTTCAAAAATGGAGGCTTGCGTTACTCTTTATTTGCATCCACCGGTTTAAAAGAACCGCTTTACCAGGAAATCCCTTTACCACAGGATACAGCCACTGCAGCAAGGCCAACGATATTGCAACAGCCAACTGTATTCCCCAATCCTGCCAGCAGTGAGATCTCTCTCGACCTGGGCAACGATCTTCAATGGATAGGTAAAGCTGTTTATATCAGCAATGCACAGGGGGTTACTGTAATGCAGCACCAGGTAAGTGCTAAGCTTCAGCGAATAGATGTCAGCAAATTAAAAGCGGGAATGTACTTCCTGAATGCAAAAAGGGAAGATGGGGTAACAATCAAACAAAAGTTTATTAAACTTTGAGCCTTACTCTTAAGCGAACTGTTCAAGCAGAGCAATCCTGGTTTCAACAGGTGGATGGGTCGCAAATAAATTATCCCAGGAAGCTGATTTGTGAACAGAAGGTTTGGGGTTATCAATGAACAGTTGCGCCACATCACGACTCTCCACTGCTTCAATCAATGGGTCCCCGGATATTTTACGCAATGCAGATGCCAGTGCATAAGGCTTCTTGGTAAGATCAGATGCACCTGCATCTGCCAGGTACTCTCTTTGACGGCTTATGCCGAAGCGCAGCAGCAGGGAGATAAGATATGCAACTGCCGTGATCACAATAGCAAAAAGAATAATGGCCCCGTTTCCTTTTCCATCTTTATTGCTTTTTTTACCACCGGAAAAACGCAGGCTGCGAAAAGCGATCTCTGCAAGAAAAGAAAAAATGCCAACGAAAATAATCGAGATAATCAGCAGGCGAACATCCCTGTTGCGGATATGCGTAAGCTCATGTGCCAGCACTCCTTCCAACTCTTCATCATTCAATTTTTCAATAATACCGGTTGAAAGCGAAATAGAGTAATTGCTTTCATTAATGCCACTGGCGAATGCGTTCAGGGAATCGTCGGGGATGATATACAGTTTCGGCATTTTCATGCCGGCTGCGATACAAAGATTTTCAAGCAGATTATATACTCTTTTATTACCGGTACGCTCCAGTGGTTTAGCACCGGTGGCAAGCCGTATCATTGCTGCATGCCCCATCCAGGCGATCAGGAACCAGATAGCAGTACCTATCAGTACAAACGGAATGATCCGTATAAAATATTCATTGGAAGTGGTGATATGCCCGTCTTCTGCAAACAAAACAGTTGCATAACATAAGGCCAGTAACAGCAAAGGGAATGCGATCAGCAATAGCAATGAATAAGTATTATTCCGCTGGATCTGCCTGCTTAAGCCTGTATATGGAATTGGTCCGGAACTGATGGTTTACCGTTTATGGTTGCACTTACTTAAAACTTACTTTAGGTGGCTCTTCCATCTGCCTTCTCAGATCAGTACCAAGGTCAAAGAATACTTCACGCTGGAACCCGAAGTTGCGGGCGATAAGATTGCTGGGGAAAGATTCCACTGCGTTATTGTATTCAGTAGTAGCTCCGTTGAAGAAACGCCTGGAGGCAGCCAGCTTGTTTTCAATATCGCTTAACTCTTCCTGCAATTGCAGAAAATTCTGATTGGCTTTGAGATCGGGGTATGCTTCTACCTGCACTTTCAACCCTTGCAGGGCACTGGTCAGTTGTTGCTCTGCTGCAATTTTATCATCAATGGTTTTTGCGTTGATGGCAGCAGTTCTGGCTTCTGTTACTTTCAGCAGCAATTCTTTTTCATGTGCTGCATATCCTTTTACTGTTTCTACCAGTTGAGGTACCAGGTCGTGCCGCTGGCGGAGTTGCACATCAATATCTGCGAAAGCATTCTGCCGCCTGTTGCGCAGTTTTACCAGGCTGTTATAGAGCGTGACCAGCCATATAGCGATCACTGCAAGGATAACGAGGAGGATGATCATGTAATGGAGTTTTAGCGATGTTGAAATTAATAAAAAAACCAGGAACAACCTTGTTCCTGGTTTAGCAGGCTGCAGACCGTGATTTCCGGCTGCAGATGATCTTTTTACTGGAATATTTTTCCGAAGAAGGTCTTCATATCCTGCCAGGAGGCAGAATCTGCTGCCGCATTGTAAGCGATCGGCAGATTGAACTTCTTACCATTTTCTGTGGATGCAGGATTCGTAAATGCATGTGTCGCATTTTCATAGGCTTTGAACGTGTAATTGGCGCCTACAGCGTCCATTTCTTTTTTGAATTTTTCCACTTCAGCAGCAGGCACAAAAGGATCGGCTGCTCCGTGGCAAACGAGGATCGCTGCTTTTAAAGTGTTCTTATCAGCCGGCACTCCCATGAGGTTGCCATGAAAACTTACCACACCTTTCAGGTTTTCGCCCAGCCTGGCCATATTCAATACCTGTGCTCCGCCAAAGCAGTAACCGATCGCTGCGATCTTGCTGGTATCGGTTTGATTGTATGATTTCAGTTTAGCCAGTGCTGCATCAAATCTTCTCTGGGCCATTTTGGGGTCCTGGTAAAATGGAGTGGCATACTTACCGGCTGAATCAGGGTTGTCAGCTATTTTGCCATTTCCGTACATATCAATAGCTATGGCTATATAGCCCAATGCTGCCAGTTGTTTGGCCCTTTCTTTCGGGTATTCATTCAACCCCCACCATTCAGGGACAATGATCACACCAGGCCTCGGCCCTTCTTTGTTTTCATCATAAGCAACAAAGCCGTTCATGCTGATGTTGTCGCCCGTATAGCTAACATTATCCTCTTTTATTTTGGGTTCCTTTGCAGTGGCCGGTGTTTCTGGCTCTGCTTTTTTCTCTGCGTTATTGCAAGCGGCAAGAGAAAGGATTGTTCCGAGGAACAATGCATAAGAAAAACGTTTCCACGTCATGGTAAAATGTTTTTATGGTATGTAGAAAGAATAAAGTTCAGAAAACTTTTCGGGAGGAGGAATTTTTTTTCCCGGATCTGACGGACTATAGTTGGTTGTGAATTAAACCAGGTCCGGGATGACAATCATATTTCTTCACAAATTTTACGTGTCTCTATCTTATCACAAATGAGCGGGTGATCTTTTCTCCATTGCTTTCGCAAACCAGGTAATACATCCCCTGGGCATAGCCACCTATATCGAAACTTGTTTGATTACTGTTGATCTCCGGTCTTTTCTGTTGCAACAATATACCGTTTGCTGTATAAATCTTTATCTGTGAAACAGAAGCAGGAGAGTGGTTAACGGTGATCCTGCCGGAAGCAGGGTTGGGAAATAATCGAATGCTGATCTCTTTTCTTACGATCTGTATCGTTTTGCTGTAGCTGCTGCGCTGATCTAGGTCAACGATCTTCAGCCGGTAATAATTAATGCCGGGGTTCAGTTGCTGATCGGATGAAACATAACGTTGCGTAGTTGAACTCCTGCCTTTGGCTTTCACTGTGTCAATAGCAATAAAGTCTGTACCATCCTTGCTCTTTTCAACTACAAAATAATCTGCTTTGTCTTCATTGCTCGTTGTCCAGTTTAAGGATGCATTGTCACTGGAGCCATGCACAGCAAAATCTGTAAGCATCACAGGAAGAACTATACCGATATTGAATGTTTTATTGTTGTAGGCAACAAATGCAACATCACTATTGCCGGAAAGATTGATCTTGAACTCACGGATATTGGCATAATTGGCTGGAGTGATGCCAAAATCGCTAAGATCAGCACCCCATAGCCTAATAGGCCTGTCAGTGTTAGTGAAACCTGAAGTCAGGGTCATCGGGTTAGTTGATGCTTCATAAAAATCGGCAGTCCAATTGGCCACGGCAGGAATATTGGTGAATACTACTGTTTTGGTTTCTCCTACTACAGTGCCGCTTGCATTGATAAAAGCATATTTATCAGCCGAACCACTTGGGTCAGCCACCTGTGTTACAATGATATCAGGGATACCATCACCAATATTGCCGGGGCGTATATTGGTTACGAGAAAGCTGATGCTGCCTGCAGGAATGTTTGCAACGCAGGTGCCAATATCCAATCCCCTGATGCCATCACTCAGATAAGGCGTTATATTATTGGCATAATGCGTGCTGCCCCTTCCGTTGTGCACACCATCATACATTTCACCCAAACCAACTTTTGTATTGGAATTGATAGTGCCCGTATAACCCGCCAGGGGAAGCGACCAGAAATCTCCCTCAACAAAAGTTTGACCATGGCTGGCTAACACCGTGTTGTTGGCGCCAGTGGAATATTGAGTACCATTATAAGTAAATGCAAGCAGGTTGTGGCTATTGTTCGGTTTGACAGGGTTAATGGAAGAAGAGGAAGTCTTCCAATAAGAATTAAAATCAGTAATGATCCCGGTAATTGCCTGCTGGCCGGAAACAAATGAAGGCAATAAAAATAAAAAGAGAGTAAAGATATAACTCCTGAGAAGGGTAATATGGTGGGTAAAGACATAAAATGCCTCTGGTAGTATAGGTTTTATTATTGGATTCGTCTTCATCGGATACCGGATCGCACAGCAAAATTAATTTACTTGCCGCTCTTTATTGCTATTTGCAGGAAAGCAATGCTATATCATTCCTTAATCAGCAGAGAACAATAGTTAAACTACTTCGTTATTTTACTGTTTTGTATATTCTGGCTCTCAAAACTGTGCCCCGGCTGATGGAAATTAAGGACATACCCCTAAACGTCGATATCAGATGCAAATTGCCCATATCAGGTCAATTTTGATTTTTATGGCCGATCTTACTGGCACTTTGCAGTGATAAGAGGTAAAAGCTATCAGGGGCATCTTTACAAAACAGATCAATATATTCGCTGTATGGTAAAATATCGCTTTCTCTTACTGGGTCTTTTCCCCGGTTATGTTTTTGCACAGGCAAAAATGGATTTCGAATCCTACAATCCGCCTTCCACCCTTGTAGTGGCAGAGCATAAGCTGACCAGGGCCAAATATCCTTTTATTGATGTGCATAATCATCAATATAACATGTCTGGTATGGATCTCTCCAACCTGATTACTGAAATGGATAAGCTGAATATGAAAGTGATGGTCAACCTCAGCGGTGGAAACGGCGAGCAACTAAAGAAAGCGGCTGACAATGTAAAAACACATTATCCCAGGAGGTTTATCCTGTTTGCCAATATCGATTTTAAGAACGTAGGTGAAGCCGGCTGGGGAGAAAAAGCAGCCCGGCAACTGGAGCAGGATGTAAAGAATGGAGCAAACGGATTGAAGATCTTCAAGAACCTGGGCTTTTCAGTAACGGATATTAATGGAAAAAGAGTGGCTGTGGATGATGCCCGGCTCGATCCCATCTGGAAGAAAGCCGGAGAATTGAAGATACCTGTGCTGATACATACTGCCGATCCCAAATCTTTCTGGGACCCATTGGATGCGAACAATGAACGTTGGCTCGAACTGGTGACGCATCCAGGCCGTAAAAGAGATGATACGCATCCGGTGCCCTGGGATACACTGATAGCAGAGCAGCACCGGCTTTTCAAAAAACACCGGAATACCACTTTTATTGCCGCACATTTTGGCTGGTATCCCAACGATCTTAAAAAATTGGGTGGCCTGCTTGATGAAATGCCTAATGTGATGGTGGAGTTTGGTGCCGTGATCGCAGAACTGGGCCGCCAGCCGCATACAGCCAGGCAGTTCTTTACCCAATATCAGGACAGGATCCTGTTTGGCAAAGACAGTTGGGTGCCGGAAGAGTATGCCACTTATTTCCGTGTACTGGAAACAGAAGATGAATATTTTCCTTATCACAAAAAATATCATGCTTTCTGGGCGATGTACGGAATGGGCCTGCCGGATGCGATCCTGAAAAAGATATATTATAAGAATGCATTGAGGATCATTCCGGGCCTCGACAAGACCCTGTTTCCGGAATAGAAGCAACCCAAACTTTCCGTATCTTTGCGCCCACTATGACACAAGAAAAATTACAGGATATGCGGTCCCGCATTGCCGGGATAAGGAGGTTTCTTTGACGTCGAGAACCGACGATATAAAATCGAAGAAGAC
>DATAJQ010000082.1:0-15837 GCA_036262095.1 Chitinophagaceae bacterium
ATCACCCAAAGTGCAAACGACCCGTCACCGCATCAAAGCGATCATGACGGAAAAAGATTACCAGATCATTTTCTCCGATACACCCGGCATCATTGAACCAAAATATAAGTTGCATGAAAAGATGATGCAGGCTGTAAAAAGCGCATTGGAAGATGCCGATCTTGCCCTGCTTATCGTGGATGTGAATGAAAACTGGGAAGAGTGCCATACCATTTTTGAAGCACTCCGCCTCAGAGTGCCGGCCCTGGTAGTGATCAATAAAATAGACCGGGCATCGCAGGAGAAAATACAGGATGCCATTGCTTTTTTTTCTGCAAAGAAATATTGCAAAGGCACGATCACGATCTCGGCAACCAGCGGCATTAATCTGAAGGCTTTCCTGAAACCGATACTGGCACTGCTTCCTGAGGGCGATCCTTTTTATAACGACGATGATATTACCGATCTGCCCACCAAGTTCTTTGTTGGAGAAATGATCCGGGAAAAAATATACGAACTGGTGGAAGATGAGATACCGTATCACACTGCAGTACTGGTAAGAGAGTTCAAGGAGAAGACGACATTGATAAAGATCGTGGCTGATATCATCGTTCACCGCGAAACGCAGAAAGCCATTATCATTGGTGAAAAAGGAAGCATGATCAGGAAACTGGGTACAGAAGCGAGGAAAGAGATCGAAGCATTTTTACAGCAAAAGGTATTCCTGGAGCTTTTTGTAAAAGTGAAACCGAAATGGAGGGAAAACGAATTGCAGTTGAAGGAATACGGGTATTAAGGATTAGTAACGACTATCAATTTTAGAAACTATATGAGTTTTACAGTAGCAATAGTAGGCCGGCCCAATGTAGGCAAAAGCACTTTCTTCAATCGCTTGCTGGAACAGCGGAAAGCGATCGTGGATGATGTGAGCGGCGTTACGCGCGACAGGCAATATGGTGTTGCCGACTGGAATGGAAAAACCTTCAACGTAATTGATACGGGCGGGTTTGTAGCCGGCAGTGAGGACGTGTTTGAAAAAGAGATCGCCAAGCAGGTGCTGATCGCCGTGGATGAAGCCGATGCCATTATTTTTATGGTAGATGCTCAAACAGGTATGACTGAGCTGGATGATGCAATGGCGCATGTGCTCAGGCGCAGTACCAAGCCTGTTTTTTTGACCGTTAATAAAGTAGACAATAACGAGCGGTTGCTGGAAGCATCCGAGTTTTACAGTCTCGGTTTTGAACACATCTTTTTTATTGCGGCAGCCAGTGGCAGTGGCAGCGGAGAATTGCTGGATGCAATTGCAGACCTGATCAAAGCAGAAGATGATGCAGCAGAAGAAACTGCGGAGATGAGCGCATTGCCCAAATTTGCGATCATCGGTCAGCCCAATGTAGGTAAATCTTCTTTACTGAATGCATTGATCGGCCAGGAAAGAACGATTGTGAGCGATATTGCCGGCACCACGCGGGATACCATTCACACGCATTATAATTTATTTCAGAAGGAATTTATATTGATCGATACGGCGGGTATCCGCCGGAAGACCAAAGTGCATGAAGACCTCGAGTTCTACTCCGTGATCAGGGCCATCAAAGCAATGGATGAAGCAGATGTCTGTCTCATATTGCTGGATGCCGAGAAAGGGATTACTGCACAGGACCTCAATATCTTCAGCCTGGCTGTTCGCAAGGGGAAGGGAGTAGTGGTGCTGGTGAATAAATGGGACCTGGTAAAAAAGGAAACCAATACAGCCAAAGAATATGAAGCAGCTTTGAAAAAAAGGCTGGCTCCTTTCAGCGATGTACCGATCCTTTTCATTTCTGCCAAAGAAAAAACAAGGATATTCAAAGCCATTGAAGTGGGGCTGGAAGTGTTTGAAAACCGCCGCAGGAAAATATCAACTTCCCAATTAAATGAAGCGATGCTGAAGGCGGTGGAGAATTATCATGCGCCGGTAGTAAGAGGGCATGCAGTGAAGATAAAGTTTGTGACACAGTTGCCTACTGCTGTTCCTTCTTTTGCATTTTTCTGCAATTTCCCGGACGATATAAAAACACCTTATAAGAATTACCTTGAAAACCAGTTGAGGCAGCAGTTTGACCTGAAAGGGGTACCGGTAAGGCTTTTCTTCAGGAAAAAGTGAAAAACAAGGAGTTAGAATACCGAATTGATTGATTTTTCAGTAAAAATACTGTTAAGAATTTGTTTATTTGAATCCGGCTATTACCTTTGCGAACAAATTTTAAAACCCATCACAATGAAAAAATTACTTGCAATTTTCGCTATCGCTGCTATCGTAGTAGCTTGTAACAACGAATCTGCAACTTCTGCTGAAGACGCTCAAAAAGTAGCAGACTCTTTACGTACAGACAGCCTGAACAAAGCTGCTGAAGCTGCTGCTAAAGCTGCCGCTGATACAATGAAAGCTGCAACTGATTCCCTGAAATCAACTGTTGATTCTCTGAAAAAATAATTTTCTTAAGATTTTTTCTGTAAGAAATTTCCTCCCGCTTGCGGGAGGTTTTTTTTACAATAAATCTTCGTTTTTTTCCCCTTGCCTCGCTTCCCCCGCATTTTACCTTCAATATCCCGCCGTTAAAACCGGGATTTAAAATAGCGTAAAATGAAAAAGGGGATATTGAACCTGCTGTTGTTATTGTTGATTGATTATTGTCACGCTGCTATCCTTAAATGGGATGGGGATGCTGGTGATGGGCAATGGACCACTTCCATTAATTGGGATCTTGACAGATTGCCTGGCCCGGAAGATGAAGTGATATTGGATGATACTTACATCAATGATAATTATATCGTATTCCTTCCCGGCGGCAATAATGCAGTCAGTTTGCTTTCCCTGGTCATCTCTCCCGGCAGTTTGCAGATCATTACCTGCGTATTACCTTCCGTCAACACGGCTTCGCCGGCACTCACCCTTACAGGGCCGGGCGATGTGTTCATACTAAATAGAGGAGCTGTTTTCCGGAATGCCTCAGGTGCTGCCCAGGGAATGCCTGTAACGGTGACGGCCTCCGGTTTTTTCAGGATCAATAACGGAGGGCATTATATCCATCAAACCATGCGGGGGCATACAGATTACCTGGTAAGCCGCCTGTCTGATGCAGCCGGAACAGAAGGAGGAATATTTGAATTTGATGTGCCGGGTACGGCATCTTATACAGTATCCATAAGCAACCGGATTTTTGGGAAGCTGATCTTCTCAGCATCTTCTTCCGGAAGCCAGAAAACATATACAGGTGCAGGTATCAATCCTGTCAAGGCCCGCGGAGGAATGGAGATAGGTTCCAACACAGTGTTTTCCTATGGTGCCAACACGGATAGCTTTCATATTGACGGAGATTGCCTGGTGAGGGAGGGCGGCACATTTAATATTGCTAATGGCAGTAACAAAGCGATCATTGCAATAAAAGGTAATCTTGATAACCGGGGGCTGATCACGGAAACAGGAACATCAACAGGGTCAGGGATCGTATTGAACGGTCCAGGTCATCAGTCGATTCTTTCAACAGGTGATATTATGCAAGAGGTCAAATTGGTTGTTGACAACCCGGCAGGCATAACATTGCTTTCTCCTTTATTGATCTCTTATCAACTGGAATTGATACGGGGAAAACTATTTACATCTTCCACACACCTTCTTTCACTGGGAGCAAATGCCATTTGTTCCGGTGGCTCTTATTTAAGTTTTATCGAAGGGCCTGTGAAAAAGATTGGCAATACAAGTTTTGATTTTCCGCTGGGTGCCGGAGGGATCTATGCGCCGATTGGTATCAGTAGTGGGGGACTGGAAACAGATGAATTCCTTGCAGAATATAAAAGAGCCAATCCTCAATCAACACCGGGTCTTGGTAATATTTGCCAGGCGCCTGTTCATCACATCAGTTATGTGGAATACTGGAACCTTTCAAGGATTGCAGGCAGTTCTTCCAGGAAGATCAAACTGACCGTTTCTCCGTCCAGTTTCGCTTATAATCTGCCTGCGTTGGTAGTAGCAAGAGCGGATAACGGGAAATGGATAAGTGAGGGTGGAAATACTCATGCAACAGGAATGCTTTCGCCACCTTATGTTACTGGCACCTTCATCAGTGATACTGATATAGAGGAGTTCGGTGCTTTTACGCTTGGTTCAACAATAGATCAAACTCAGAACCCATTACCAATAAGAATAGAATCTTTTAGCGGAAATCTAAATAGTGGGCAATCATTTTTGTATTGGACAACAGGTGTTTGTCCGGCAACAGGGCTCCGGTTCGAAGTGCAGCGCGCAGGTCATGATCAATTGTTCAGGCGATTACTAGATGTTTATGGGAATGATACGGCTTGTGCTTATCAGTTTACAGATAACTTTCCTGAAAAGGGAGAGAATTATTACCGCTTAAAATTAACAGAGGCAAATGGAGAAGTCAGTTTTAGTAAAACAATAATGGTTGCTGATAAACGGGAAGCTGTTTCAGGACTAAGGCTTTCAGGCATCGCAGGAGATCAATTGAAGGTTAGCGTGTATTCACCGCCGGGAGATATTTCGCTTTTCATTGTTGATGCAAGCGGGAGGGTAGTGAAATCATATAACCGGAGACTGTTGCAAACAGGAGAAACATTTTCTCTACCTTTACAAGAGTTGATAAAAGGTATATACCGGATAGTGGGTGTTTCAGGAAAGGAAAAACTGAGGGGAATCTGTTTTTTGAAATAAAGAATACAAGGAATGCTGGCGGTTGGTCCCACTGATGCGATTCACTTCGTAAGCCGTTTCCGAGCTTTCACCATTGGTTTCTTTAGCTCTTTCGCTTCTTTATTCCATGCTGCTGCCGTAAGAATAATTTCCTTTAGCTCTTGTGAATAAATGTCCGCTTTTTTCCGGATAAGCACAGTAGTTACAATTGCCCTTCCTTTTGTATGAAGCTGGGGGAATAGTTCTGTCAGGTCTTTGCCTCTGCAAAAGGCAACATCTATTCCTTCTTTTGTATTGTTCAGGTACATGAACATGCCGAAATAATGATAAAAAGGGATTTTAAAGCTGGATCTCTCTTCCACATCCGGAACGAGAGAATGGATCAACTTCCGTAAAATCCCGCAAAGCTCCCTTCTTTCATCGGGAAGGTTTTCAATATAATCATCAACCGCCCTCATTTTAATCCGTGACGAAAGGCTTTGATTTTTTTACGGAATTCCTGCAGTTCTGCTTCCTGTTGAACGATAAAGGTATTATCCTTCAATTTTCCGATCACTTTCTCCATTTCTTTCTTTGTTTCATAAACCATCTGGCGGAATGGGTTTTCATAATCCTTTGCACGCGATTCATAAATTCCTTTTACCATCCACTCTTTGGTGGCAAGTGCTTCATCAAGGCATTGAAGGAATGTCTTTTTGGTGAAGCTGCCTGGTTTCAACCCTTTGATTTCAAGCAGGGAAGCAAAAGCATGTTGTGCTTTTTGCAATGGGTAGGTATCGCTACAACTATGATAAAAACCATGCACTGCATCCCAGCTATCTATTTTTCCCGAATGAATGCCGCGTATCAACTGGTTGATAACGGGTACGGGCATTAACTGGCCTCCGATATTGGTCCATGAATGGCGCTCAGCCTTACCCAATTTTTTAATAAGGCCTTCGAAGGAGAGGCCAGGTTCTTTTTCCAGAAGGCTGATCAGTTGGGTGATGCCGTAGTATACGATCAGCTCTTTAAAGATATGATAGGCTTCGGTTACTTTAACAAGTACTGCTTTTCTTGCAGTATTCTCTACACCGCTGATGCGGATCTCTGTTTTATTAAGTGAAGTTTTCTTTTCCAGCAATTCTTCGCCTTTTTTTATGGCAGATACTTCGCTTAGCAATTTACGGGATGTGTTTTTCCAGCTTTCACCGGTAGCTTTTTTTAGTAATTGCAAGGCATCGAAGATCTCATTCACACTATCGGGGGCAAGGAAATCATATTCCAGGTATTGGTTCTTAAAGCTGCGTTTGTCGCGGCTTTCGTATTTGCCGGAGTTGCGGGCCAGCGCATACATATTGTACATAAACCAGTAAGCAGGCATGATAACCAACCTGTCTTTACTTACATCATTGCTGATAAGGGAGAATGGGATAGGGATATTCAGCTCAGCCGGAAAATCGCCTTTGGCGATCAGGGTAAAAGATGCAAAGCGGGAATTATGTTTGAGGCTCACGCAGAGTCCCGGCCAGAAACCACGGCCTGCGATCAACTCTCCGTCTGCGCCACGGGAATTATGATTGGAACCGATCGTAGCACCTGCAGCCATATTGCTTTGCCCCATCAGTACGGAAGCGCAAAGAAAAGAATTGTTGTGGTGTTGCTCATGTGCAGGAAACAGTAATGAGTTCAGCACTTCGCAGCAGGAGATGGTGGAGTTATCCCCTAAAAATGAGTTGATCAGCCTGGCGCCATATTTTAATTGCGAATGAGAAGCCAGGAAAAAACGGACAGCTTTTACTCCATAGAACACCCTGCAGCCAAAACCAATGATGCCATTTACCAGCTCACATCCTTCACCGATCTGCGTGGGTGATTCGGCAGATGAATTGATGGTAAGGTTCTTTAGTTTATTGGCTCCTTTGATATAAGCATCTGTACCGATCATCACGTCTTTAATGATGCGGCTGTTTTTAATAACAGATCGTTCTCCGATCGTTCCATAATAGCCGCGGCGGTCATCAAATCTCTTTTCAGTGAATTCCCGGAACTTCTGCATCAGCACCTCATCTGTTCTGTATCTGGTCCACAACCATGCATCGCCTGTTTGCATGCCATCAAACGGCAACACGCTGCGGCCGGCATTTTCATTGCAAAGCTCCATCCAGATACGGACAGATTCTTTCTCACCTCTTTTTACAATACCATTCCCGAATTTGGAATGGTCAGAAACGCTGACCTCATTGATGTTGATAAGAATGGATTCGCTCCCGATAATGTAATGGCTGAGATAGTTCACATTGTCTATCACAATATTGTCGCCGAGGTCGCAACTGATGATAGAGCTATTGTATAACCCTACAGGTAAACGTACATCATGAAATTCAAGAAAGAATGGCTCCAGTTTGCCAATGCGTACCAGCCCGTAAAATTTGCATTGCTTGATAAGCGAGGTATCGAATATTTCCGATACAAGCACATTTTGCCAGTTGTCGGAAGTGTTCCCGTTGGCGGCCAACTGCCTTATTTCCGTTTCAGTTAAATTCCTCCAGTTCCTTTCTCCTTTGTATTGCTGCTCCCGTAAATAATATTCATTTTCGCCGTGGGGAAGATAACCGGGATTCACAAAATTATAGCCAAGCCCGGTTACCGGTATTTTACTGATCTTATTCATGGATTTGTTTTAAACCTGCAGGTTGTTCCTGCAGGCCTGTTTCAGCAGATTAAGGCAAGTATTATTCCACTGTTACGGATTTGGCGAGATTTCTTGGCTTGTCCACATCCAGTCCTTTAGCTACGCCTATGTAATAAGCCAGCAACTGAAGCGGCACCACATTGATCATGGGGGCAACGATCTCATCCGCTTCAGGAATGGTCATTGTATCAACGGAAAGCTCTGCAGACATGGTATCGCCTTCTGTGATCACCGAAACAACTTTTCCTTTCCGGGCTTTGATCTCCTGCATATTGCTGACCACTTTTTCATGATAAGCATCTTTGGTGGCAACAAACACAACGGGGAGCTTTTCATCAACAAGCGCAATTGGTCCATGCTTCATTTCTGCGGCCGGATAACCTTCTGCATGTATATAAGAGATCTCTTTCAATTTCAGTGCGCCTTCCAATGCTACTGGAAAGTTATAGCCACGTCCCAGGTATAAAAAGTCTGTGGCGTCTTTATATTTTTCCGCCAGTTGTTTGATGTGCTCACTTTGTTGAAGAGCGATCGCTACTTTTTCCGGTACTTCTTCCAGTTCCTTTAATAAGAGCCGGTAACGTTCTTCCGAAATAGAACCTTTTACATGAGCTATCTTCAGCGCGATCATCGTGAGCACGGCCAGTTGGGCTGTAAAAGCTTTTGTACTGGCTACACCTATTTCGGGACCTGCGTGTGTATATGCTCCTCCGTGTGAAGCACGTGCAATAGAAGAACCTACAACGTTCACCACACCGAGAATGATAGCGCCTTTTGCTTTGGCTGTTTCGATTGCTACCAGTGTATCTGCAGTTTCACCGCTTTGTGAAATAGCGATAATGATATCGCCCTCATTGATCACAGGATTACGATAGCGGAATTCAGAAGCATACTCCACTTCCACATTGATCCTGCAAAGTTCTTCAAATATATATTCAGCTACCAGCCCTGCGTGCCAACTGGTGCCGCAGGCGATCATTACGATCCTGTTGGCTTTGATGATCTGCTCTGCATATTGTTGTATACCGCTCATGGTGATGGTGCCTGCATTGGCATCCAATCTGCCGCGGAGGCAATCATAGATGGTTTGGGGCTGCTCAAATATCTCCTTCAGCATGAAATGGTCGTAGCCGCCTTTTTCAATAGCCGCAAGTTCAAGGTCAAGCTTCTGCACATAAGGTGTGAGCTTTTCATTACCGAGATTTTTCAGGATCAGTTCATCAGGGCGGATAATCGCCAACTCATAATCATTTACATACACCACCTCTTTGGTGTATTCCAACATAGGCGAAGCATCGGAACCAAGGAAATGTTCTCCTTTGCCGATCCCGATCACCAGGGGGCTTCCTTTCCGCGCTGCAATAATGGTTTGTGGTTCATCTGCATCAAGCAGCAGTATCACATAAGCACCTACTACGCGTTTCAATGCTACCCTTACTGCTTCTTCCAGCGAGCAATTATTATTGAGCTTGATCTCTTCAATAAAATTCAGCAGCACTTCCGTGTCAGTATCGCTTTTGAAAACGTATCCTTTCTTGATTAATTCATTCTTCAGTTGTGCATAGTTTTCAATAATGCCATTATGGATCATGGCGAGTTTGCCGCTGGCGGATTGATGAGGATGTGCATTGCGGTCGCTGGGCTCACCATGCGTGGCCCAACGGGTATGGCCGATGCCTGTATTGGCATGCAGGTTTTCACCAACGATGGTTTCTTCCAGTTCTGCTACCTTGCCTTTCTTCTTATACACTTTCAATTGTCCGTTCTGCAAAGCCACACCCGTACTGTCATATCCGCGGTATTCAAGGCGTTTAAGGCCTTTGATAATGATCGGGTATGCCTGGCGGGGGCCTGTGTATCCAACTATTCCACACATGTTTACTTTATTTTTTCTTATAAATCAATTATTGCGAATTTCCTGATTTTACCCCAGACACCCAAACCGGATAATGCTTCAGCTCCAGTGATCATATTTTCCCACTAAGACAACGAAGAGCACAAAGAATATTTTACTTAAGCCACAGTTTAAAAGGCACTCCGGCAGTATTTTTTTGTGCTCTTCGTTGTCTTAGTGGGAAGATATTCAGAAAACCGGGATACTCTCCATAAGCCCGGGAAGCGGCAACAGTACTTACTTACAGCAGGCTTCCGCTGAGCATCATGAATGCCACTGAGAAATAAATGATCAGCCCTGTTACGTCTACCAGTGTTGCTACAAAGGGTGCTGAAGAAACAGCTGGATCGGCTCCCAGCCGTTTTAATATCATGGGCAGCATACTGCCGGCCAGCGTACCCCAAAGCACTACACCTAATAAAGTGAGGGCTACTGTAACGCCGATCATCATCCAGTGGTCGCCATATAAATCCGGAGCGAAGGAATGCCACACAAATATGCGCAGGAAACCAATAACGCCTAATACGGTACCCAGTAGTATGCCGGATATGATCTCACGCCGCATTACACGCCACCAATCGGCGATGGTGATCTCGCCTACAGCCATTGCCTGTATGATAAGGGTGGAGGCCTGTGAACCGCTGTTGCCTCCGCTGGAAATGATCAAAGGGACAAACAATGCCAGCACTACCGCTTTTGCTATTTCATCTTCAAAATAAGCCATGGCAGTGGCGGTAAGTAATTCTCCGAGGAACAATACGACCAGCCATACCACTCTTTTCTTGAACAGTTGAAAGATCGGCATTTCAAGGTAGGGGTGTTCCAGTGCTTCAGTACCGCCGATCTTTTGAATATCCTCACTGAATTCTTCACTGGCTACCCACAACATATCATCGATGGTAACAATGCCGAGCAGTTTATTGCTGTTGCTGACCACGGGCAATGCTACCCTGTTGTTCATCTTGAACACTTCACTGGCCGATTCCTGGTCATCATACGCATTCAATGCCACCACTGTGCGCTCATCCATCAGTTCACTCACTTTCCTATCAGGAGGATTAAGAATAAAATCACGGATGCGGATGTCATCCAGCAATTCCCCTTTTTCATTGATCACGTAAATGACGTTGATCGTTTCGCTGTCTTTACCGTATTTACGGATAGTGGCAAATACTTCTTCGATGGTATTATTGGGATACACATACACATAATCGGGAGTCATCAGCCTGCCAATGCTGTTTTCCGGATAGCCCAGCAAAGAGAGAGTGATCTTTCTTTCTTCGGGGTCCATCAGTTTGATCAATTCACGAACGGCACTGCTGGGAAGCTCTTCCAGGAAATCGGTACGGTCATCCGCAGGTAATTCATTCAGCAGGGAGGCAACAGTATTGGGAGGCAGGATCTGGATGATGCGTTTTTGTGTGGGGAATTCGAGGATCTTGAACACACTGGCTGCACGGTGGACCGACATATTGGCGATGATCTGGCCTTCAAAGTCGGGAAATTCATATACGAGATCAGCCACATCACTGATGTTCTGATCGTTCAGGAAATCCCTGATCATGAGCTTGTCTTCCGTTTTGACAACGGCCTCAAACTGTTCGCTTAATGAAGGTTGTTCATCAAATTCTTCAGCCATGACTCAAAAATACGAAGTACAGGGTTTAGAACCCTAACTCAATCTTTCTTCTGTGTTAAGAAATATGCGATTTTCGTGCCTGTATTAATAACTCAGATGATCCTTCCTTTTTTATTTATAGCCGATACAGGGAGCCGTGGCAGAGGTGTATTCAGTTCTGAATATATTGAAGCGGGCACAGTCGTGGAAATGTCGCCGGTTATTATCATGAGCAATGAAGAGCGGAAATTGCTTGACCAGACCTTGCTGCATGATTATATTTTTGAATGGGGATATGAAAGCGACCGGTGCTGCATGGCTTTGGGATATATATCCCTTTACAATCATTCCTATGCCTCCAATTGCGAGTATGAAATGGATTTTGAAAACGCGATGATCAGCATCCGTACGGTGAGGCCGGTGCAGGCAGGAGAAGAATTGTCCATTAATTATAATGGAGAATGGAATGATGAGAAACCATTGTGGTTTGAGGTCACCCATATATGAACAAAGCTCATGATCATTTCAGGGACCAATAAAAAAGGGAAGATCTTTCGATCTCCCCTGGTGTAAACGGTACTGCACTGGACCCAAATCACAGCTAGTTTAGGGAATAACAAATCGGTGGCGGCTGATATCCTCGTCTCCATCCCGCAGGTTCAGGATATAGGTGCCCCTGGGTAATGAGGAACTGCCGGAAAAAACATTGATCACCTGACCGGCATCAAGCTTGCCAGGTGCTTTCCTGTATACCAGTCTTCCATTCATATCATATACGGTATACGAGGCCTGGCGCAGATTACGGCCGCTTTGCAGGTAAAGTGTATTATTGGTCATCAATGTCGGGAATACTTTATCAGGACCGGTTTGATCGTTGCCGGTCTGTACAATGATCATTGGAGAATAAGTGACCGCCCCTCCAAGATCAGTCATCTTTAAGCGGTAATAATAAGTGCCGGGGCTGGGAAGCAGATCATTGTATTGATAGCTTATATCATTACTGTTTATTACGTCGGCCTGTCCCTGCAACCTGTTCACGGTACTGAAAGAGGAAGCATCTTTACTGCGTTGCACTTCAAACCAGGAAGGATCACTATTTCTTGTGATCTGCCATTTTAATTCAGTAGACCCGTTTTTTTGTTGCCCTGAAAATGAAAGCAGGTTCACCGGTAATATAAGCATGGGCTGTAACTCAAAGCTGATACGGTTATCGCCGGTGTTCTCATAAAACTCAAGGACCATGTCAACGGTGCCGGAAAGATTGGTGGTAAGGGCGGACGATGTGTAGGAATGCAGATTCCAGTTATTAATAGGCCAGGTGCCGCCACCATCAAGGCTTAACCTGTACCCATCGTCAGCACCTACAATGAAGCGGTAGCTGCCGGCAGGGAGATTTTTCTTTAACCGGTAGCGTACGCTGAATGTTTCAGTTTGCACATTGCAGTTGCTGGTGGAATAGGAAACATTGCTGCCTCCAAAGTCCTGATCAAAATTGGGAGAAGAGCTATTGCCTTCTGTTACCATTCCTTTATAATAATCGAAATTGGTACCATCGTATACATAACCATTCCATACGTTGTTGGCGCCATAAACAGTAGTATTCTCCGCACCCATGCAATTGTAGCTCATGTTAAAGGAGATACGGTTGGAGCCGCTGTTCTCGTAATATTCAAGGACCAGGTCGTAGGTGCCGTTAAGGGTCACGGTGGTAGAGGTAGTGACATAAGCCTGGTCATACCATTGGTCGATGATCCAGGTGGCGCCGCCATCAATACTCAGGCGAAAGCCATCGTCTCCTCCCACAACAAAGGTGTAGTAGCCAGGGCTGAATGTTTTTCTTAAACGGTAACGGACACTGAAAGAGCTGAGGTTCACTTTGCAGCCGTGGGTGTTGTAGTTGCCGTTATCGCCGCCAAAATCCTCATCGAAGTTGGGGCTGCCTGCGCTGCCTTCGTTGATATAACCTCTGTAACTGGTGAAGTTTACATTGTCATACGCATACCCGATCCAGACATTATTAGTACCGTAAGTGACTTGATCTCCCTGGGGGCTGCAGGGTTGGGCGGAGGCAAAGCAGGATAAGAGAAGGCCAAAGGCCAAAGCAGGTAGAAGTGGTTTCATTGGAAGGTGGTTTGTTATTGCCCTCATTTAACGATAATAAATAAGGGTTATTGCTTAGCGTAAATAGGTATTTACGACTAAAACTATGATTTTCAAGGGAAAAGATACCTGTGACCGCTTAGAGAGGCCTAAACTTTTGACAATTATCAAGTTATTTGTATATGAGGGCTGTTTATTTCAGTAAGTCTTTAATTTCCTGAAGCTTGAGTAAGGCCTCTACCGGCGTTAGCCGGTTGATGTCGATGGAGTCCAGCAGGCCCCGGATATCGCCGAAAGTCTGGGAATGCGCATCAAAAATGGATAACTGGAATTGGGGGGCGGTCAGGGATTTGACTTTTGACCGGGCATCTTCTTTTGCCGGAGTGCCGTTGTCTTCCCCGTCCAGGTGTTTTGCTTCGAGATGCTTTAAGATTTCATTAGCCCGGTCGATCAGGGAAGGGGGCATACCGGCCATACGGGCTACGTGGATACCAAAACTGTGCGTACTGCCGCCGGGTGCCAGCTTGCGCAGGAACACGATCTTGTTGCCGATCTCTTTATTGGTGATATGATAGTTCTTTACACGCTCAAGTTTTTCTTCCAGCTCATTCAGCTCATGATAATGGGTGGCAAATAAAGTTTTGGGTTGATGCGGGGTGTTGTGCAAATGTTCTGCAATGCTCCATGCAATGGAAATGCCATCATAAGTGGAAGTTCCCCTGCCGATCTCATCCAGCAGTATCAGGCTTCGTGCCGTGATATTGTTGATGATGCTGGCCGTTTCGTTCATTTCCACCATAAAGGTAGACTCACCGCCACTTAGGTTGTCTGAAGCGCCTACACGGGTAAAGATCTTATCGGTGAGGGAGATCTTTGCTTCGGTAGCGGGTACAAAGGAACCGATATGAGCCATCAAAGTGATCAATGCGGTTTGGCGGAGCAAAGCAGATTTACCGCTCATGTTAGGGCCGGTAAGTATGATGATCTGCTGATCGGTTTTGTTCAGTTCGAGATCATTATGGATATAGGCTTCACCGATGGGCAAATGCCTCTCTATCACAGGATGCCTTCCTTCTTTCACTTTCCAGTCCATGTCTTCATGCAACTGTGGTTTTTTATACTGGTACTGTATGGCGTTTTGTGCAAAGCAGCAGAGGCAGTCCACAACAGCAAGAATATTCCCGTTGGTCTGAACAGGTGCTAAGTAGTCAAACAATTCATTCAGCAGCAGTTCATATATCCTGAGCTCGTTCTGTAATATTTTATCTTCTGCTCCCATGATCTTTTCTTCATAGTCTTTCAATTCGGGAGTGATATACCGCTCTGCATTGGCCAGCGTTTGTTTACGCATCCATTCAGCCGGCACTTTATTCTTATGGGAATTGGTTACTTCAAGATAGTAACCGAATACGTTATTGAAACCGATCTTCAGGGAGCTGATACCGGTTTGTTCAGCTTCTTTTTGTTGAAGTTTGGCCAGGTATTCCTTACCACTGTGTGCGATCTGCCGCAATTCATCCAGTTCTGCATCCACTCCATTATTGATCATTCCCCCTTTCGCTGCCAGGGCAGGAGGGTTATCTATGATCTCTTTGAATATTTTGTCGGCGATATAAGGGCAGGGGTTCAACGCATCACCTAAACGTTTCAGGTAATCATTGCCGGAGGCAAGGCAAACCTGTTTAATGATCTCCACCTGCTTCAATCCTTTTGCGAGTTGTAACACTTCTCGCGGGTTGATCCTTCTTGCAGGGATCTTGGCGACCAGCCTTTCTATATCACCGCAAAGCTTGATGGATTGCGATAGTTTATTGCGTGTATCTGTTTCTTTGATCAGCCATTCCACCAGATCAAGCCGCTCATTGATCTTGGCAAGATCTTTCAGCGGAAAAACGATCCAGCGTTTCAGCAGGCGTGCGCCCATAGGGGAAACAGTATTGTCAAGCACGCTCAGTAAAGTATGATCAGTATCTGAAGCGCCGTATACCAGCTCAAGATTACGGATGGTGAAGCGGTCCATCCACAGGAAATCATCCCGGTCGATCCGCTGCAGGGAAGTAATATGCTGGAGGTTGGGGTGTTCGGTATCTTTTAAATAATGTATGATGGCACCTGCTGCAATGAGGCCATTCTTCATTTCTTCCACACCAAATCCTTTCAGGGAATGGGTTTGGAAATGTTTGAGCAATGTGTCTTCTGCATAGCCGGTGTCAAAGATCCATTCATCGAGTGTATAGGTATACATTCTGCCGCCGAAGTATTCTTTGAAATTTTTCTGGCGGTGGCGTTGAAAGATCACTTCAGCGGGCTTGAAGCTTTGCAGCAGTTTGTCGGCATATTCCCGGTCTCCTTCAGCGATCAGGAATTCGCCGGTGGAGATGTCGAGAAAAGCAAGGCCGTATTGATCGTTGTCGGCGAAATGGATACCTCCGAGAAAATTATTGGTATGATGTTCCAGCAGCTTATCATTCAGGGCAGTGCCGGGGGTGATCATTTCGGTGACGCCTCTTTTCACAACGCCTTTGGCCTGCTTTGGATCTTCCAGTTGATCGCAAACAGCTACGCGATAGCCGGCTTTCACCAGTTTATGCAGGTAAGTGTCGATGGAATGATGGGGGAAACCCGCCAGGTCGAGCGAAGCAGCAGCGCCATTATTCCTTTTGGTGAGGGTGATGCCCAGCACCTGTGAAGCGATGACGGCATCCTGTCCGAAGGTCTCATAAAAATCGCCTACGCGGAAAAGCAGCACGGCATCCGGGTATTTCTGTTTAATGGCCCGGTGCTGCTGCATCATCGGGGTTTCCTCTGTTTTGCTTTTCGCCATGGGCGACAAATATAATTGCTTTGCTGCCATGAACGAACCGTATTCTAACGGG
>DATAJQ010000083.1:0-47068 GCA_036262095.1 Chitinophagaceae bacterium
CCAAGTGATCTTGTACCTGGGAATTGACCGTTCTCACCAAACACGTTACTGATCTCTGAAGGATCGAAATCTTTCGATTTCCTGTAGATCATCCATGGGTTACGTGCGATAACAGAGAATGTTGCATTTTGCAGCCATTTGCTGGTAAAGCCCCATTTCTGTACAGGAAGCCTGTAACCGAGACTAACTTCACGCATTTTCACATAGCTCAGGTCATAGATGAACTCGTCAAATACGTTGTTACCAACCATGTTGTGGAAATAGTCTGCAGCTTCAACGTACACGTCTACAGGGTTTTTATCACCATCAACACCTACCATGTGGATACCACCGCCATCAGCAACAGCATCGCGGATAGGTTTGCCTCTGTCGTTCAGACCTGCAGTACGGGCAGTCAGACCAGAATAAGATCCCCACATGTCAGACATAGAGAAGAACTTACCACCAACCTGAAAATCGATATTCACATTCAGAACGATGTTTTTATAAGTGAACGAGTTCTGAACACCACCAGTATAATCAGGAAGTACGCTACCGAATTTCACGTTTTCTGATTTAACATAGTTGCCATCTTCGTCCAGTACAGGTTTACCGTCAAGATAAGTTTTACCGCCACCGATCAGCATACCCCAGGTTTGACCTTCCTGGTGAACTGTAAAGGGAGGAGTAATACCATTGAAACCAGCACCGCTGGAAAGGGTGATCTGAGATACGCCAGGAGCGAGAGATACTACTTTATTATCGATAATGTTAGCATAAGTTGCGCTCAGCTCCCATGAGAAGTCTTTAGTGTTTACAGGGCGAACAAAGCCTTGCAGCTCGATACCTTTACGGGTGATCTCACCAGCATTGATTGTTTGTGAACTGAAACCGCTTGTACCGCTAACAGTAACAGAAATAGGAGAGTTCTCAGTTGTAGCGTTATAATAAGTTGCACTGATACCTACCTTGTTTTTCAGGAAGCGAAGATCAATACCAAGTTCTTTGGTTGTTTGAGTCGCACCCCTGATGCTTGAACTTACAAGTCCGTTGGGAGTACCTTGTACAAAATAGTTTGTTGTAGTAGTTCCTGATGATTGAGCCCACTGGTCAGCACCGATGCTGTAAGCAAGTGCCAGGTTGTATGGGCTGATAGCCTGGGGAACTTCACCCCATGCGCCTCTTAACTTACCATAAGATAACCAGGGCAGTGAACTCTTTGTAAGATCGCTGAACACAAAGCCAGCACCGAATGATTTTACGAAGATGCTATTGTCGTTAGCTGGTAAAGTAGAATACCAGTCATTACGCAAAGTCGCATCCAGGAATATCATGTTTTTCCAGCTACCGCTCAACCTTGTGAAAACCGCACGGCGTTTTTCTTCACTTCTGCTGTTGCTGTAGGCAATAGGAGAAAGAGAGTTGTTGAGGGCAAAGAAGTCAGGAATGTACAGACCATCACGGGTGTTGGCGCTGATTCCTTTGCTGGAGATTTTTACGATCTCACCACCTGCCAGAACGTCGATTCCGAAATCGTTGATTTTTTTGTTGTATGTACCGATCATCTCATAGCGGTCATCGGTAAAGTAAGATTCGCTGGTAGAATAACCTGCTTTTGTACCTGTTTGTCTTGCACTTCTTTCCAGAAGATAGTAAGTTCTGTTCTCACCCCAGGTATTAACCAGGCTCTTACGGTAAGTTCCTCTCAGTTTGAAATCACTGTTGATTTTGTAAGTCAGTGATACGTCACCAAAAAGGCGGTCGCGTCTGAAAAGATTCTCCTGGTTATCAAAATAAGTGAAAGGATTGTACCAGTAGTTTGCGCCATAAAAGTTAACAGGGTTATTTGCGTTATAGGAACCGGGGTTAGAGTGGTTCCATGCACCTACTACACCAGGAGTTCCTGTTGCACCGTCAGGTGAAGTTACTCCTTTAAGTTCCTTCAGGATCTTTGTATCCAGATCGCGGTGGAACCATTGGTTAAAGCTACCTGAAGACATGTTGCTATAACTGTCATTATTTTCGGCCTGTTGATTTTGGGTCACATAGTTAAGATTGGTAGCTACTGTCAAATGCGTGCCCAGGTCAAGAGAGAAATTGGCAGCAAAAGTATTCCTTCTCAGGTATGTGTTAGGAATAAGCCCCTGGATATCCAGGTTGGTGTATGATACCCTTGTAGAGTAGTTATCACCAGCTTTAGAGAAGTTTATGTTATTGGTAGTAGTGATACCGGTATTATAGAAATCACGCACGTTGTTCTTTTGAGGAACAAGGCTTGTTGTTTTATAAGAATACTGAGTGCCGGGATACCATGCATACCAGGGAATATATTCCTGTCCATCCATGCGGGGTCCCCATGAAGCATCATCTGTATAATCATGGTAGAACTTGCCATCCAATGCTTTCCAGGCTTCAGGCTGGCCAGCAACCCATTTGTACTGGATGAGGTCGGAAACACCACCACCAGCATATTCATTCTGATAGTTAGGCAGAATAAAAACTTTGTCAACAGTAACACCGCTGTTCAATTCTATACCTACGCCTTTCTGACCTTTTTTTGCACGTTTAGTAGTAATTACTATCGCACCGTCAGCAGCCTGAGGACCGTAGATAGCAGCACCGCTGGGTCCGTTCAGAACTGTCAGGTCTTCCACATCGTCAGGGTTGATGTCAACTGAGTTAGTAGGAGTACCGTCAACGATGTAAAGCAGGCTCTGACCTCCAAGTGTACCATCACCACGCAAACGGATAGCAGCGTCACGGCCAAGAGCTGCAGTAGATTGGCTACGCACCTGAGCACCGGCTACTTTACCAGCAATTGCATTGTTGATGTTGGGTTGACGAATGGTGTTCAATTGCTCAGCATTCACCACCTGAGCGTTGGAAGTTAAGCTTCTTTGAGTCTTTTTAGTGTTATAACCACTCGAAACAATTACCTCAACGAGGTTCTCACTTGTTTTATCGAGGGAAACACTTACTGCATTACCAGCGCCTACAGTTATTTCTTTTGTGCTGAAACCTTGACTGGAGATTACGAGAACGTCGCCGGTTTTAACTTTAATGATGAATGTTCCGGCCTGATCTGCAATGGCACCTTGGTTTGTGCCTTTGATCGTGACACTTGCTAAGGGAACTGCTATTCCCTGCTCGTCTGTCACTTTACCCGTAACACTACGGGTTTGAGCAAATGCTAATGCGCTAAAGAGCATCAGCATCGCTAGAGATGCGATTTTTCTCATGTGAGTTAATTTTAATATAAACTAATGATTCTTAAAGGACTTTCGTCTTCTACAGATAGCATTATCATAATAAGAGACATCAGAGCCTTTTAAAAAGCTGCGCCAAATTAAAGTTTTTTTAACATCCAAATTTCAAAAACACAAAAAAATATCTTACACCTCCTGATTAAAGCTGGCAGAAAAGATCAAATGGATGACATAATATATATATGGTATCATAAATTCTTCATCACATTACATAAAACAAAAACGGATGCCTTATGCATCCGTTTTTGTTTTATACAGTCCTGATAATTTATAGTCAGCTCTTTATCATAGTAGCTCAAAAAGCATCCCACCACAAATGTGTATCCACTTTATCTCCACCAATAGCACTTGCTGCCTGATTATAATTCGTTGTATTATAATTCTGTTCATTAACAGGATAAGTATACCGTAACGGCATTGCACTCAATGCCCGGTAAGCTGGTTGCAACTGAGGATAGTCCAGCCTTCTCCATTCAATCCAGGCATCCCATCCACGGTTATACAATGCGATCCATTTTTGTATACCGATCTTTTGTTTATACGAACCGGCAGCAGTAGCATAGTTTACAGATGGCTGTGTACGGTAAACTGTAGCCTGCGCTTGTGTGCCACCCCAGAACAAAACTGATGCATCAATTGCATCGCTATAATGCTGTGCAGCAGTAGCACCTACAGAAAACCCGCGGGCAGCCGCTTCAGCTAATAAAAATTTCACTTCTGCATAATCCAATAGCACACCTGGAAATTCAGGAGCAGTAATCTTTTCATCCGGTTTTGAAAAAGTGGAATAACTGCTGCTGGTGCCGGGATCACCACCAGAATAACCATTGGTCTCATCAACGGTAAAGTATAAAGGTATCCGCGGATCGTTGAACTGTTTCATTTGATCTACAAGAGTGCTGGCTGCAACAAAATCCTGGCGTCCGCTCTGCACAAGATCTTCCCATATCGGGTTTGTATTGGGTGGTGATGCCAGGAACTTAAACATGGCATTATCATCATTGGAAGTAAACACTCCACCAGCATAAGCAGCTTCAACAATTGTTTTCGCCTGTGCAGCACTGACGTCCGCAATGGTCATTCCCATTTTCAGTTTGAATGAATTAGCAAACTTCTTCCATGCAGCCATATCATTTCCATATATTATATCCGCATTGCCAAGACCGTTTGCTGAAGTATTGATAGCTGCTATATCCGCATCCAGTCTCTTTAAAAGATCAGCATAGATAGTTGCAGCATCATCATACACGGGGAACACATTATCAATGTCCATCGCCTCCGTATAAGGAATATTACCGAATGTGGTAATAAGATAATAATAAGCATACACCTGCAATATATCCACTACCGCCAGTTGGTTTGCTTTTACCTGCTCATCAGTAATCTGATCAGGTATCAGCTTTTTTGCTTCCTGCAAATCCTTCAATACATCGCGGTATAATGCAGCCCATACGTTTTGCGGAATATTCCGTGTGTTCAGATCATAACGGCTTTCTCCAAGATAAGTTGTTTCCTGCCATTGCTGAACGATCAACCGGAATATGTTCAGGTTCACGTTGGAAGAACTGAGCGTACGCACCAATCCTCTTTCAGCATTGGTGACAAGCGAAGATCCGGCTACCATGGTAGGGTTCTTCGGGTCATTGTTAAGGCTGGTCAGGTCTTTCTTACACGAGCCCAGCAACAATGCTGTGATTATTATGGTTACAAAAAATTTTGTCATAGCAATATCTTTTTAGAATCTTAATCTGATGTTGAAGGCAAATGTGCGGGTAGTAGGATAAGCACCTCCCTGGTATCCCTGCAGATTACCGGAACTCATGGTTTCTTCCGGATCTGAATAAGGAAGGTTCTTGTGAATGATCCAAAGGTTCCTGCCGATCAATGAAAGATCAATCCCTTTAAATGGATGGATCTTTGCCATTACCGATTTCGGCAGTGAATAACTTAACACCGCTTCCCTCAACTTCACATAGCTGGCATCATACACAAACCCTGCAGCCGGTATCAGATCTTCTGCACCGAATGTTGCATACTCATTGGGGATATGTGTAACATTGGTCTTCCCATCCTCATGCACACCCGGCATCACCACACCACCACCGGCAGACACGGGATCGCGTGAAGGTTTACCCAGGTCGTTCAACCCTGCTGTTTCTGGATAAAGACCTGTACCCATTCCATAAAACAGGTCAAGCGACCATACATCTCCCCCCTGACGCATATCAACCAGGAAGCTCAATGAAAAGTCTTTATACTTGAATGTGTTGTTGATACCTCCGATCCAGTCAGGATTAGGATTACCGATCACTTCATTGGATGTGGGAGAAGTGAGGTAGTAACCATCTTCATCCACCGTACGTTGTCCATTGGTATAAATAAAATTGGATCCGCGGATCGTACCATAAGGCTGATTCAGTGTTGCATTCAATGACACACCACCCTGGAAGGTTGCCAGCACCAGGTTGTCTGCATGTTCAAACAGGTCAATCACTTTATTCCTGTTCCTTGTCCAGTTAAGATTGATATTCCAGGAGAAAGTTTTAGTTTGAACCGGCGTACCAAACAATGACACTTCAACACCTCTGTTCTGGATAGTACCAGAGTTCAGGAATTTGAAACTATAACCTGTAGCAGGTGTAATGGCCAACGGTAATATCTGGTCAATGGTCTTGGCGCTGTAATAAGAAACATCGAACCCAACCCTGCTTTTCAGGAAAGACATTTCAAGTCCTGCCTCAAGACTTCTTGTACGTTCAGGTTTAAGATTAGGATTGTTCCTTGTGCTTGGAATGGTAGTAGTTGGAGAAGAACCAAAAGGAGGTAAGATATTATATACATTCAGCACACTGTACAACGGAGCATCATTACCAACTTCTGCATAATTAACTCTTGCCTTTCCATAAGAAAGCCAGCCAACATCAGGCAATAGCTTGGAGAAAGTAAATCCCAGTGATCCGGAAGGATAGTAATACACGTTGTTCCCTTCCGGTAAAGTGGATGATTTATCCCTCCTGATAGTTCCATCAAGTGTAATCATATCTCTCCAGGTGAGGGTAGCACCGGCAAATACACCATCAACCTGCCGTTCGCCATCAAACTCTGTAGGCGCATTGAGTGGGTTGGCTGAATTGTTCAATGAGTAAATACCAGGTATGGTCAATCCTCCATTAGTAGATGCATCAATGCTCTTGGTATGTTGATTACGAATATTCAAACCAAGTAATGCTTTAAAATTAAAATCCTGTGAAAGATCTTTATCAAGATTGGCAAGCAGATCGTAATTGATCTCTGTATAAGAACGGTTCACTCTCCGGTAAGAAGGTATGCCGATACTTCCCACAGCCTGTCTTTCCTCCTGTTGCTCATTATACGTATCAAGCCCTACCCTTCCCATGATATTCAACCAATCGGTTATTTTATAGTTGAGGTTGATATTACCGAATATGCGGTTGCGACCGTCATTCTCATAGTTCTGATAACGGACGAAGTAAGGATTGTCCCAGAAGATAGGAACGAGGCCGGCTTCTGTTCTTGGATTTGCCCAGTTCCAGGTAATATTCTTCGATGTTCGGAAGTAAGCTTCTTTCTGCTCTTTAATATCCACGTTGGTTTCCCACCATTGACGGAAATTGGTAGCTACGTTCTTATCGTCGTAGCCAGTGCCATATCGTCCCCTTCCGGTTATGTTGGAAAAGTTGGCGGTAGCACTTGCAGTTAATGCGGAAGTTATATTATAAGTGCCGCCAAAGTTCACAAGGTTCTTGCTCACTTTACTGTTAGGCAGGATACCTCTGTCGTCCGTACGTGTATAGCCCAATTTAAAAGAACCTTTATCCGAAGCACCATCTACAAAAACACTTTGGTTAGAAGAGGTAGCCGTCTGGAAAAAACTGGTAGGGTCATTTGCAGCAGCTACCCACGGAGTTGCCTGCTTGTAAAAGGGCGATGTTGCGTCAAAAGCATTCCATTGATAAACTAATAAGCTGGGATCGAAACGTGCTCCGTAAGAAGCATCTTCAGTAGTAGGCACCACTTTGTCGGGGATACCATCTCCATTCACATCAAATTCATTGAAGTAAGAATCTTCATTTGGCCCATAATATGCCCCATAGCCTGCACCGTATTCTTTCTGATATTTAGTGAATGTCGATTTATCGATCTTACCAAATCCAAAACCAGAGTTAACAGTGATACCCAAACCACGGGTAGCTTTTTTGGTAGTGATCAGGATAACACCATTATTGCCACGGGAACCATACAAGGCACTTGCGGCAGCTCCTTTCAATACAGAAACCGATTCGATATCATCAGGATTGATATCTGCTGCAGCATTACCATAATCATAACCACCGCGGCCGGTTGTCTGATTTGCAGTGTTGGTATTATCATTATTATATGGCACACCATCCACTACAAACAAGGCCTGGTTATTACCGACAAATGATTTGGTACCTCTTAACACTACATTGGTGGAGCCACCCAGTGTGTTTGTTTGTCTTATTTCAAGACCAGCCACTTTACCTGAAAGGTTGTTAACAAAATTGTTGCTCCTGTTTTTACTCACTTCATTGCCTTCCACCGTTTGCGCAGCATAAGGCAATTGGTTTCTTGTACGCCGTATACCCAACGCTGTTACCACCACTTCCTGCAGGTTACCTTGTGGTTGCATCGTTATCGAAAGGGTGGATTCATTGCCGATCTTAACTTCCTGCTCAACAAAACTTGCGGAAGTGATGATAAGCGATTGGCCTGGTTGTACTTCAATACGAAAATTTCCATTTGCGTCAGCAGCTACGCCTGAAGTGGTTCCTTTAATAGTGATGTTGGCAAATGGAACGGGATCACCTTTTGCATCTTTTACTTGCCCTGTGATCGTTTTTGTTTGTGCAAGTGCCAATGCATAGAACAGCATCAGCCCTGCAATTAATAATGCAGATCTTCTCATGCGCTTAAATTTTTTAGGTTACTACGCGGTTAATATTTATGAAATTTTCTGAAAACAATACATGTACCTGCAAGTCGTCAGCAGTTGCATGTACCTCAGGGGCAGATTGGAAATGGTAGTGCCTAACGCAAGGTGGGTTGTTAGAAGGAGCAGTTAGTTTTGGGAGTTACTGTAGGATCAGACAAACCAGATTTTCTATTTGCTGCGTGAAAATATTATTTTTTTAACAAAAAGTTGAAGGTGACATGTAGGCAATTATCATTTTAGTTCACAACCCAATAAAGGAATTCAGGCTAATTGAATTAATTCACGAATAATTAAACATTAAGAAATACCATTACACAACCTGAAAAATAAATTATCTGAAAATAAAAAGGCTCCGAAAGTTTGACACTTTCGGAGCCTCAAAAAATCGAATGGATTTATGCCATTCGCGGCAATCGTTTACCTCGGTTCTTTATAAGTAAATTTTTCGTGGAAAAAAGTACGCGGAGTATAAGCCGCTCCCTGAGTCATAATATAGCTCACTTCAAACGACTTGATACTGCCATCGGAATTAAAAGTTGCTTTATTAACACCAGTGGGATCAAGAACACATGAGCGTTGAGACCCCCCGGACAATTCTCCATAATAATTTTTCACGGTGATAGCTCCGGTAGCCTCATCGATAAAAAATATAGGACTGAAACTTCCATAATAAGAGCCACTTGAACCACTTCTGATGGGATGCCCATAAGCGTTCGTATAGTTAATGCCATCATATAATGCAACCGAATTTCCCGAATAGGTGATCAATTGCATTGAGATCGGATACCAGCCAGTTAAAGAACTGCTTGTAACGTCTACCATCGGAGCAGTAGCTTCCATTAAATAAATACCATCGTATGAATTTCTTGCCTGGATGCGGAATACCATTGCAGAATAATTACCACTCACCTGGCCTGCGCTCGCATTGGTGATCCGAAGGGGCAAACCATAGCTTTTGCTGAAATCATAAGCAGATTTCAGGATCTTTCCTTTTAGGGTAGCTCTTTTCTGACCTTTTGGGATTGTCACTTTCCAGGAGTCTGCCTTAAAAACGTCTCCGGTCATTGCAGAAAGCGATAAACTGTTCTGCGTATTGTATACGTCGATCATTCCCGGATCTATAGCAACCGTCACTTCTATATCCTGCGGCGCTCCGGCATCAGCTCCGGAATAACTGACCTCAATATCAAAAGGCTGTTCATTCTCTTCAAAAATAAGATCAAAGTTATAAGAAGGATAAGTGCTGGAAGTCAGGGATGTGATCAGGTCAGGCACTTCGTTGTAAAATTCAACTACACTCTTCGATCCCTTACTTCCCAGCGGTGGATCTTCCTTTACACAGGAAGACAGTAGTATAAGTCCTGTTATTATCAAAAAGCCTATATATCTTTTCATAATTATAAGTTGTTACTGAAAGAATTTATTTTCTGCGGTCATAAAACACAAAAGACCCGAACACTGAAATATTAGTTGGCGCATTCTTAGGGTTCAATGAATACTCGGAAGACGGATACCAGATGCGGCCGACTAATTTATCAACTGTTGTTGCCTGAGAAGCTTTTGACACAAAGGTTTTGTTTGGATCAAGGCCTGCATTATCAATTTTAGGATATCCTGTTCTTTTATATTCATCCCAGGCTTCCTGACCACTGATCATATTCAATGCAATATATTTTTGCGTAATGATCGCTTCGAGACGTTGCTCATCCGATGTTGCCAGCTCAATATTAACCAGGTACTTGGTTGCATTGTCGCCTTCAACATGATAATGCGCGGCAGCAGCTACAGGATTTGGTGCAGTTGGGCTGATATAGGTATTCACCTTATATGTTCCATCTGCTGATTGATACAGATACTTGAATGAAGCTTCAATACCTTTATTGAACAGGTCAGTAACATCACCGCCGGTCAGGATACCTTTCATCTGAGCTTCTGCCTGCAGAAAATAACTTTCCGCTGCCAACAGCATTACTTCACTTTGGCCTCTCCCTTTAAGGATCCCGATCGCGTTGGAAGGGTCATCCTTAAAATCATAAGCACTTCCGCTTCCGCTATACCATACAGAGCTTCCACCGGGTGCCAGGCGATTATCCACGATCGGCCCTACTTCTCCGAGCTGGTTTCTTACAGGATCATAATCAGATGCGGAACTAGGCCTGTAGATCGCTCTTCTTCTTGCACTATCGGATATCTTCATGCCGTTATAGAATGTAGCGATATAGAATGTAGAAATGATCGACCGTGCAGCGCCTGCATTGGTGGCACTGCTGTGATAAGAATTCCAGTGAGGATTTTGCTGACCGGCCGCTTTAATATATCCGGGATTTACAAGTGCATCCGTTGTCAGGAACCCTGCAGGATCAAAACTGGGAGTTACCCCTGCAAAAACAGATGTTTTGGAAGCACGCACCAGCAGTTTAAGTTTAAGTGTATTGGCAAACTGTTTCCACCTGGTCATATTACCATTGAACATCGGATCCGAATTACCCAATGAATAAGTAAGTGCCAAAGGTTGTGTTGCATTGTTAATGGTAGCGATTGCTGTATCCAGTTGCTTATACAGGTCCTTATAGATCTCTTCAGCAGGTGTATATGCCGGAGTTGTATTGGCTGATCCCTGTAATGCTTCAAAATAAGGAATAGCATCATACTCATCAACCAATAGTTTGTAGTTGAATGCTTTCATGATGCGTGCGATCGCATTATAATAAGAATATGGATCACTGCCATTTGTCTTATCCAACACATATTGAAAATCAGTAAGGATATCATAAGTACCCCATAATCCGGTATAATTGCTTGTACCAAAATTATAAGTAAGGCTCGCGCCCCAGCCGCCATAGCCACCGGCATTCGCCTGGTAGCCAACCATCCAACTGCCGTAGTCATTATAACCGATCAAACTGGAGGCAGTACGGCTGATGCTGGCACCCAAAACCAATTCAGGTGTTGATGTAGTGGGTGAATTGGGATTTGTGCTATTAATGTCCAAATATTTTTTACAAGACCCCAGCGTCGTTAGTAACACAACTACCGGAATTAATATTTTTCTCATATCTAGAATTTAAAACTCAAGTAATTAGAATGTCAAAGAAATAGTGCCTCCGAAATATCTTGAAGGAGGCGTTTGGCCCAGTGTGGTAATGCCGATAGCATTTCCATCAGAGAAGTTATACTCCGGGTCAGTATAGATATTTGACTTCGCGGTAAAGATGAAAAGGTTACGGCCCTGAATACCGATTGAAGCGGCTTTCAGGAATTTCGCTTTGGCTATCACTTTTTTCGGAAGATCATAAGTAAGTGAGATCTCGCGGACCTTCCAGTAATCACCTTTTATAATGTAGTTGGTTGCAATAACGGTATTATATGCGCCTTCACCATCAGCCCAGAATCCCGAACCACCATCACGGACCTGGACCGAAGTATTCTCAACATATTTTGCACCATCCCAATAAGACGAGTTGGGGATAACAAATCGCTCGCGATTGAATGCCACTGTTCGGCTGGAGGAGCCGGAGAAATCCATTGTTCCGCCACCGTTATGATACACAACAAATCCACCGCGATATTCAGCCAGTGCCCAAAGCCTGAAATTCTTGAAACGCACTTCTGCATCAAGACCGAGGCGATGTTTAGGATTGGTATTGCCCAATAGTTTTGGTATAGGGTCCCTGGAAGGATAACCTGTGATGCGATCTACGATAATACGTCCCTGATCATCGCGCAGATAATCCGATCCTTCAAGAATCGGGAACAGGTAACCTGCTTTGGCGATGGTTTGCGCTGCCGCACCTGTAGAAAGGTTCAGCTTTTCCAGGTCTTCACTGATTGACAGAACGAGGTTCTTGTTATAAGTGTAGTTACCACCAACTGTTACAGTCAGATCACGCGTGCGGATAGGTGTATAATGCAACAACACCTCCAGTCCTTTATTGGATACTTCACCTGTATTGGTCTTATATGTAGAAAAGCCTGATGCCTGGGAAATTTGCGTATTTACAGTTTGTGCATCAGTAATGGTGGAATAGTAAGTTACACCAAAGTTGATCTTTCTGTCCAACAGGTCCATATCCATACCCACTTCCCAGCCTCTGGTGATCTCGGGTTTAAGCGAAGGATTCACCGTTAATCCATTCACAGAGTAACCTGGACCAGAAACTGCATAAGGATAACCAGGAGCATTATCGAATGTATTCAAAAGCCCATAGGCACCGAGGTTCACGTTACCTACCTTCGATACACCGCCTCTTAACTTCAGGTTATTGATCACTTTACTGTTCTTGATCGCCTCGATCGCATCTGAAGCAACAAAAGACAGGTCAACTGCAGGATAGAAGAAAGACCAATGCTCAGGATCGAGAACAGAACGCCAGTCGTTACGACCTGTAATGTCCAGGAACAGCCAGTTCTTATAAGAAACTTTGAACTTACCGAAAATACCCATCTGGCGAACGGTAGAGTTGCTTTCTGAAGAATTGGGCAGGGCCGCTGTTCTGTTGGAAACGTTATACAAACCAGGTATTACCAACCCTGATACGTTGGTATTGGTTGATTTAGATACGTTGTTGCGCAAACTCTGGCCAGCAGTAAGTTCTAGGCCAACGTCATTGAGCCGCTTTCTTACTGTAATGAGCAGATCGGAATTGATCTGCGTTGAATAGAACATATCGTCTGATACGCTGCCGGGCCAGTTCCAGCTTGATTTACCGCCACGCTTATAGAATGCATCTTTGAATGAATACATTCCAACCCATGATTTTGCACTTTGGTTGCGTGTGGTAAGACCCGCACGGTATACTACATCGATCCATGTAGCCGGCTTCCAGGAGAACTCGACATTGCCGGTCAGATAATCGTTCCGGGTCTTCTGACGATAGTTATCGACATAAAAGTAGGGGTTAAGATAGTAATCGTTATAATATAACTCAGGGCTGGCCCATTTATCTGTCTGCCAGTTTTGGAAAGATTTCAACGGGGCCCAGGCCGGTGTGTTCAACAGGTTGTTGTAGATCGTACTCGTTTGAGTAGTAAGATCATACCTGTTCTGAATATAGTTGATACTATAGTTTACACTGATCGCCTTACTGATCTTGCGGCTGCCGTTAAAGCGCATTTGTGCGCGGTTATACTTGTCTTTCGGAGTGGTGCCTTTAATAGTTGCAAACTGGCCTGATATATAATAAGAGCTCCTATCGTCAGCCGCAGAAAGAGCTATGTCCGATTGATTGGTTAAACCTGTTACCCAAAATTTCTCCCGGTCGTCAAGAGCAATATAGGGGTAGGTTTGTATATCGCCATTGATATCTTCTCTTCCCAGCTGGCGCATGGTACCATCGAAGCGGGGACCATATTGCTGGTTCTCATAGGGAGTAAAAGCTCCGGTTTCCCAACCAGAGCCAAACTCCTTCTGTAGTTTAGGATAAAAACTTGTTTTCTCTATTGTTGTGGTATTGGATAACCTTACAAAGCTGCTTCCTTTTGCCCCCTTTTTAGTTGTAATGATTATAGCCCCATTGGAAGCATCCGAGCCATAAAGGGCTGCGGCCCCTGCCCCATTCAATACATTGATATCTTCGATATCTTCCGGATTGATATTACCCAATATCTCGCTGGGCACAATCACGTTATCGATCACGATCAATGCTGTGTTATTCCCAAGCAGCGACCTGTTGCCTCTTAATACAAGTCTTACTGTCGGGTTAACACCGCCATTGATGGCATTTACCTGCAAGCCGGCAACTTTACCGCTTAAACCGGCCGCTACGTTTACAGGTTTTGCCTGTGTAAGTTGCTGGCCGGTGATGCGGGTAGCAGCATATCCCTCTTCCCTTTTTTTGCGTTGGATACCGCCTGCTGTTACAACTACTTCATCCATCAGGTTTTCCTGAACATCCAGTTCTATGCTGCCAATCTCCGGGGAGTTGCCAACCTTTACGGTAAGAGAACTGAAATTGACTGCTGAAATTTCCAGGACATCGCCTGTTTTTGCAAGGAGGGAAAAAGATCCATCTGGTGCTGCAGATGTTCCAAGGTTAGTGCCTTTGATGTGAACAGTGGCACCGCTGATCGGTGCGCCTGCCTTGTCTGTTACTTTACCTTTAACTTGTCTTTGCTGCGCTATGGTCGCGGCTGCGCATAGCACAAGCAAAGAAAACATCAATAGAAGTTTTCTCATGTGAACGTTAGTTTTGTTAATAAATAATGCTTCCAGTAAATAAGCGCTTTCTAAGGGCAAATGATATCAGGATCATTTTTCATGGCGAGGCATACTTTAGAGTAGAAACCGAATTATTCAGAAGGATAAGGGCGGCTATAGGAACTAAGATATAAGATTTTGCTAACAAAATGTTAATGGTGGAAAAAAAACTTAAAATTTACCTATTGTGTAATAGACTATATAAGTGGCAATCATTGAGTATAAGCGGCAATCAACCGTTTGCGTGAATTTCAATATTGACTCATTACAATATCCTTCCTCAATTTGCGAAAACGATTGCTTGAATTTAATATCCGCCCAGTCGTTCTGAACAGATCATCAGAATGTATACAAAAATTGAACTTTTATCTCTCTTTTACCGGCACCAGTAATCTGGTCCAGGCCGGTACCAATTACAGCTTGCGAAGTATATATGGTTGCTGCATAGCGCAAGCCCAGTAGCAGCTGCTTTATTGGTTTTCCCTGGATAATAAGATAATACCTGTAGCCGGCTCCAAACAAAGCCGGTATGCCACTACTATACAGCACATCATTCTCATACGCATATAAACGACTGTTGTATCCGGATGTCTCAAAATATTGCAGGCGTGCCGAAAAAGAAAAAGGTCTCAAAGAAGGCTTATATATGCCATCCATGTAAAAAGAAAAACCGTTCTCCTTATTATTACCATTCAACCAAAGCAATTGCAGACGGCTGCGGAATGTAAAGGCTGTGCTCATTACATAATTCATCTGTATCTGCCATGCTGATCTTTGCATCACAGACAGGTAATTCATCACTGTGGTGTTTGCTGGTGTATCCGCTAAACGGTGGGATGTTGTTAACCTGGTTTGAATTTCCAGCTTCTTATCCGGCGTACAGGTCAGTTGTAAGAAAAATTCTTTCCCATAAGACGGGGCATCTATGAGGTATTTCAACCAGGGAAACTGGTAAATATCGGCAAAAGCATCCAGTTTCCAACCTGGTGCAGGCCGGATGCTTAGGCCAGTATATAATCCTGTCTCGTTGGAAGGCGATGCGTTTTCTGTAAAAGCACTTGCATTCATTGCCTGGTATTCTTTTGCAAGCCGGCGGTGAACGAGGGATATATCCACCCTGGAGTCGAGACTTATCATACAGCCATTGATAAAAGCTGTATGATTTTTTTTATCCATCGCTGTCTCCCCAAACAAATGAATATTGCGGTGGGTGTAGCTATAGTCCAAACTGTAGTTTACCCAGTCATCTCCCTTTATCGCATACAGGTTATATGGTTCATCTCTTTTTTCAACCGGTATTGAAAACTTATGCTGTACTGCATTTATTCCTAATTGCCAGCCGGCCGCTTTATAACGTACGCTTGCCCCGGCAGCAAATTGCGCCAGTATATTTTTCCTGGCTATCTCCGTGGTGGTCCGGTGATATCCCGATGTTTGAATGGAAGAAACCACTGTATGCACCGCATCCTTTACCAAATTAGCACTCAGTTTCCTGAAAGAAATAAAACCGGTCATTTCAATATTCTTTTTCCTGACGGTTATGCCTGACCCACGATGAAAATTAAATTCTCCTGCTGAATGATAAGGCCGAAGAACAGGCGACTGCTTTTTGATCGCCATAGTTTCACCACTTTTTTTAAATGACAGGCTTTGCCAGTGTATCAAACCCTGTCCCATGTTGACCGTAAAATCGCCAAGCGCCAAAGCTTCCACAATACCTATTTTGCGGGCGAACAGATGAAAGGAATTAAAATCAAATCCATATTGCTGCGCTCCTCTCAAAAAGGGCTCACCAGCATCTTTATCACCCACCCATCCAAATTGCAGCAGGTTTTTATAGCTATAACGATAGCGGGCAAATATTTTTTGCGGACTGCCCAGGTAGCCGTTTCCTGTACCCGGGCTTTCAAATCCTTTTGATTTTTCCAGCACCTGCGCTATACGCAGCAATAAACTATGGGATCCCTGACGGAATCGTTTTGCCAGCCCCTCCTTTGCGGTGAATGCAGCAGATACTGTAACAAAAGGCATCAGCCTTCTTATCAGAGCAGGATACCAGGATGGCACGGCCTGTAGCTCATGCACATCCACCAGCTTACCAAAAAGATTTCGGTAACGAAGTAAATTTTCTATTTGCAATTCATTCAATACTCCTAACTCCTTGAGATCTTCAGCATCGGCAGAATTCAGGTTAAGTGGATGCCTGCTGAATTTCTCCAATTCTTGCCAGTAAGTATCATCTTCAGTCTCTTCTTCATTGGCATTGGCGAAACTTTCCAGTTGCTGCTGCATTTGCACAGGAATGTCTTGCGAAAAAACCGGTTGAATAAAAAACGCCGATGCTGCAAGAACTGTAATTGATATAGAGTATCCCCATTTCATTTATCCTCTTTTTTGAATTCATACAATAATTGGATGCCTGCACTTGGTCCAAGTTGGGGATGATAACCGGTGTAAATATCCAGCCGGGACCTGTTCCTGGCAAGACCGGCACCAAACCAGGCAGTAGCATTGGCTGTTTGAATCATGGTGCGGATAAGCAAGGCCGGATTTATTACATATTGTATGCTTATCCTTGCATCCGTTGGCTGATTCTCTTCTTTGACTATTTCGCCTGAAAGGAATAGCTGTGCAGAAAAATCATATCCCCACCCCATTGTGTAAATGGAGGGCAGTTTTATTATCTTATTGCCGGAATATTTACCGCCCGGGTTATTCAGGTGCATACCCGTATGAAGCCGGGAAGAAAGATGCAGTATCAGGCCTGCTTCCGCACTCAGGGTTTTTGCGGATCCGTATCCGGCGATCCGCAGGGTATTGTAATTGAACTGTAATCCTACAGCGGCTTTTTTGCCCAACTGCCTTGCATAGGCCAACCCGAACCGTGAATCCCTGTAATTGCTGAAACCTTTGGATATACCCTGAAACCCAAAATTGCCTGAAGCACTGGGTAAAGCCAGCACCAGCCGGTAAGCAGCCAGTTCTTCCAGTAAATATTTTCTTTCTCCTCCTGCCCCAATGCCTCCCTGTTTGAGCTCAGCCAGGGCAGCCTGATTGAAGGCAAAGGAAAAAATATCGGTATGCAGCTGGCTGTAAGCACCTAAGTTCCAGGGTGCTGAATACTGGGCAAGACCGGGTTGAGCATGATATAAACCAAACAGAAATAAAAGAAAAAGAGTACGCATCATGTCATTATATATATGGAGTAAAGTTCCCCTGGCCACCGGCGATGCGTATGGGTTTTTCAACATCATTTAAAGTTTTTTAGCGGCATGCGCCACCAAAAACTTCCGTAATTTCGCGCATGCAAATTCTGGATGGGAAAAAGGCCGCACAGGCTATAAAAGACGAGCTGAAAATAAGCGTGGCCCAGCGGGCTAATGACGGAAAAAAAATACCTCACCTTGCAGCGATCCTGGTGGGAAATAATGGAGCGAGTGAAACGTATGTGGCAGCCAAAGTAAAAGCCTGTGAGGAAACAGGATTCAAATCAACCCTTATAAGGCTGGAAGCCGATATTTCCGAGAACAGGTTATTGGAGACCATAGAAGATCTTAATACTGACCCTGATGTGGATGGTGTCCTGGTGCAGTTGCCTTTGCCCAAGCATATCAGCGAAAAGAAAGTGATCAATGCTATTGACCCTGGTAAAGACGTGGATGGTTTCCATCCTATGAGTGTAGGGAAACTGGTGGAAGGGCTTCAAACTTTTATTCCCGCCACTCCTTACGGCATCATGCTGCTGCTGGAGCAATATAAAGTAGAAACAAAAGGCAAACATGCCGTAGTGATCGGCAGAAGCAATATTGTTGGCCGTCCCATGAGCATTCTGCTCAGTGGCAATACCAATCCCGGCAACTGTACGGTTACCCTTTGCCACTCGCATACTGCCAATCTGAAAGAGATCTGCCTGCAAGGCGATATTATTGTAGCAGCTATTGGCATTCCTGAATTTGTAAAAGCAGATATGGTAAAAGAAGGGGCTGTTGTTATCGATGTCGGCATCACCCGCGTTGCAGACGCTACCCGCAAAAGCGGATTCAAATTAAAAGGTGATGTGGACTTTGATAATGTATCACCCAAATGCTCCTGGATCACCCCGGTGCCAGGAGGGGTTGGCCCCATGACCATTGCTGCCTTGATGAAGAACACTTACCTCTCCTGCGATACGAAGAATTAGATGGAAGAAACAGCCATACATACGATCAGTTCCCTGCCCGTCATGGAACATTTTTACACTATCCAGGGTGAAGGTTTTCACCAGGGAAGGGCGGCTTATTTCATCAGGCTCGGAGGATGTGATGTCGGTTGTGTATGGTGTGATGTGAAAGACAGTTGGGATGCCGAGCGCCATCCGCTACAGTCTATTGCAACACTAAAGCAGGAAGTGTTGAAAACACCTGCCGAAATGGTCGTGATCACCGGAGGTGAACCGCTTTTACATAACCTGGATGAATTAACGGCTGAACTGCAAAAAGCAGGACTGGAAACAAATATCGAAACATCCGGCTCCTCCCCCCTAAGCGGAAGCTGGAACTGGATCTGCCTTTCACCCAAAAAATTCAAAGCCCCCTTACCGGAAGTTTTACCCAGGGCGAATGAACTGAAAGTGATCATTTACAATAAAACCGATTTCGCCTGGGGTGAACAATATGCAGCGCGGGTATCCCCCAACTGCAAATTGTATTTGCAACCCGAATGGAGCAAAGCCGCTCAAATGACCCCGCTTATAGTTGACTACATAAAAGCCAACCCCAAATGGGAACTCAGCCTTCAATTGCACAAATACATTAATGTGCCCTAAATTCCACCGGTAACAACTTTTTTACAACTTTATCATTAAGTAACTGATAACCAGTTATTTTCCCCGTCCTTCCCGCCTTCCCGGTTAATCCCTCACCGGTAAAAAAACCGGGAAGGACGGGAAGGAAATTCTATGCTTCAGTCCTCCCTGTTCCACACAAGAAACTGTATTCCCCCTGGAATAAAAATTGCCTAGTTTCGTTATTGTATTTACAACCCTGTATACCAATGAAAAGGCTATTCTTTTTACTTTGTTCCAGTATTTCTTTCACGTTAGTTTTTCCCCAAACCTACGATCCCGGTAAAGTAAGCAAGAAAGCAAAGTCCGTTTATGATAAAGCGATCACCCTGGCCCAGGAGGGTAATCTCGAACAGGCTGCTACCCTGTTAAAACAGTGTATCGAAGCAGAACCAAATTATGTAGATGCTTATCTCTCGCTCGGTGGCGTATACAGCGATCTCAGGAATTACCAGTTGAGCATTGACTATTTTGAGAAAGCATTCCCCCTCGATCCTGATTATAGTATCGAATCCAAGCTACCTTACTCTATCAATCTCGCCAGGCTGGGGCAGTTCGAAAAAGCTCTCGCCGCTATCACAGAATATCTCGACAAAAAGCCGCCAGCCAATTCTACAGCATTGAAAGCCGCCGAATACCGGAAAAAATCTTATGCTTTCGCAGTGGAATATGCGCGGCAACATCCGGCAGGTGATTATGTATTTGCCCCGCGCAATGCAGGTGATGCGATCAACACAACACAGTCTGAATATTTTCCCTCATTGACTATAGACGGAAAGGAACTTGTCTTTACTCGCAGACTTGGCAACAACGAGGATTTTTTTTCCAGCCATAAAAAAGATAATGACTGGGAAAAGGCCCAGCCAGTGCCGGGCGAAGTGAATACGCCATTGAATGAAGGCGCGCAAAGCATTTCGCAGGACGGGCAATGGCTGGTATTCACCGGTTGCAACCGCCCCGATGGTTTCGGCAGTTGTGATATTTATATTTCTTATCTCACTCCCGATGGCTGGGGTGAAGCGATTAATCTTGGCGGAAGGGTCAATTCCGATCAATGGGATTCCCAGCCCTGCCTCTCCCCTGACAAAAGGGATCTCTATTTTGCCAGCAGGCGTCTGGGTGGCTTAGGCGGGACCGATATCTATGTTTGCCATCTTCAACCCAATGGCAAATGGGGTGAGCCCGAAAATCTTGGCCCTTCCATCAACACTCCGGGTGATGAACAGTGCCCTTTTATACACGCCGATAACCAAACCCTGTATTTCACATCCAACTACTGGCCTGGCTATGGCGATGAAGATATTTTTTATGCAAGAAAAGGACCGGGTGGCGACTGGAGCAAACCGGTTAACCTCGGTTATCCGATCAACACCATCGACAGGGAAGGCACTTTATTTATCACTGCAGATGGCAAAACAGCTTATTATGCCAGTGATAAAACAGATTCAAAAGGCGGATTGGATATTTACAGTTTTGAATTGCGTGAAGACATCCGGCCATTCAAAACATTATGGGTAAAAGGCCAGGTGTTTGATAAAAAAACAAACAAGGGATTGCCTTCTGAGGTGGAACTCACAGACCTTGCCAGCAGCCAGATCATTTCCAAAGTGCAAACGGATGAGAATGGGCGCTACCTGATCACTTTGCCTGTAGGTAAGGATTATGTGTTTAATGTAAACCGGAAAGGCTACCTGTTTTACTCCGACAATTTTATGCTGGTGAAAAATTCGCTGGATTCCATGTATGAAAAAAACATTCCACTGCAGCCTATTGAAGTGAATGCCTCCGTAGTGCTCAACAATATATTCTTTGATGTAAACAAATTTGATCTGCGGCCTGAATCACAGATAGAACTGGATAAGATCGTTCAACTGATGAAGGATAATCCCACAGTGAAAGTGGAGATCAGCGGACATACGGATAATGTAGGCAAGCCGGCAGACAATCTCATTCTCTCTGATAAACGTGCTAAGACTGTAGTCGCATACCTGATCAATAAGAGAATAGCCCCTCAAAGATTTACCTATAAAGGTCTGGGTGAAACACAGCCTGTGGCTGATAATAAAACGGAAGAAGGCCGGGCAAAAAACAGGCGTACAGAGATGAAGATAACCAGCCAATAAATGCTCCCTGCAGGCTGCATCGCTTATTTTTATTTTTATGGATGCAGACCTTTTATACCAGATCGCATTGACGCTTGTGCCACAGATCGGGCCTGTACAGGCCCGTAACCTGGCAACCCATTTTGAAACGGCGCGTGCCATTTTTCATGCTTCCGGAAATACATTGAAAAGAATAGACGGCATTGGCGAAGCAAGAGCTGCTGCCATCAAATCATTCCGCGATTTCGCGCAGGCAGAAAAAGAAATATCGTTTATAGAACAGTTCAGGATAATCCCTTTGTTCATCACCCATTCAGCCTATCCAAAGCGGCTGCTTAATTGCTACGACTGCCCTGTTCTTTTATATTTCAAAGGCAATGCAAATCTCAATGCCTGAGCCAGGTATATCCCAGCCAGCATACCAGCCTGGCCTGCGAGATCGTTAAAGAAGGAGGCGGATTGCTTACCGAATTCATGAGCCCTGCAATGCCCGACAGGCATCAGTTCCCTACCCACAACAGGATCGTGGCCGGTTTAAGCGATGCAACGATCGTTGTGGAAGTTGGCACAAACTGAAAGGCGATAATATCGGCTTCAACAAATTACTGAAAATTAGTACCTTAGAAATCCACCTTATTCGCAACGAAACGAAATGAAATCACCAGATAAGGAAGTTGTCTTCCAACTGATAACTCAAGAACTTGAAAAATTAAACACTCCAGCTTTTACCCAAGAGCCAGATAAGCCATCCTCTACATCAGATGAAGTTTTGAAATTTGTGCCATTTCCTTATTCAGATTTTGATAAAAGGAAAAAAAGTAAATCAGTCCATTTACGAAGCAAAAATAAAATTGAATTGACCAATAGTATTTTCACCACCAATCAAGCTTTATGCCTTTCAATAAAGAAACAGAACAGCAAGCATCGCATATAAAAAGAAAAAAAAGGGAAATTGTTCTTGAGATTATTTTAAGCCTTTTTGCGGTAATTGCCTTTTGTGGTCTTCTTCAGATTACCTTCTTTAATAAAGTTGAATGGAAAGATATTCCAGCTATTGCCATTACGCTGATATTACCATTAGCGGTAACTCTAGTGGCACTTAGAAAAGAAATTAGAAACGATAAGAAAGACCCCAAAGCTTCAGCAGACAATAGAGTTTTATTTCTTCTTGCAATCGTAATCTTAATTACAAGTCTAATTATTGAATTTGCCAAAACGAATGAAGCTAACATTCATAAAACTGCATTGAATGACTCCTTACATGGTCTGAAAATTGGGTCGGATTTAGCCAGTAATTTCTTAACAAAGATGGGTACAGATTATGATAGCGTCGTAGAACCAAGATTACGCAATACATTATCAATTTTGGATCAGGTTGATTCAACTTCAAAAGCCAACCTACAAAAAGCATCTCAAATCATCGCTCAAATAAATAAAGCCAAAGTAGAGACTGATTCTTTAGCAGATGAAAGAGAGATTACTAGACTTATTGAAGCTATTAAGAAGTATATCAAATTTTATGATAACGAATTTACGTTGTACCAACTCACAATAAGCACAGATGGAGATAAATGGAAACCTGAGGCAAAAAGGCTAGTCTTTGAAATAAGGTCTTTGTTAAATGAGCAGTACACAAATAAATTTCTAACTGAAAATAAATCCCTTTATAACCCTTGGAATCGGTTCAATGATTCCCTTAAATTGTTTGCAATTTATCTTGCGAACGAAGGACCAATTAATACTGAAGAAGAAAGAATGGAAACAAGTAACAGGTTAAACGAAAATTATTCATGTTTACGGGATCAACTTTATATGTATTTAATAAAAACAGGAAAGTATGGTATGCCTATTGAGTTAGGAGACGAGGAACTTCGAACTAAAATCAGAAATAAGATTCAGACAGAATATCAAAGGTGTAACTTCGACTACGACTCAAAGAAAAAACAGTGGACAAATCCATTCACAGGAAAGGAAATTATTATTATACCCTTATAGGGTTTGACAATTATTCTGCAGTCTCACAACTCTCAGAATAATTGAAGCTGTAACCCCAGATACTCGATCACTATTTGCATCTTTGAAAGGATTGAACGTTGTGTTCTTTCTGAAAAGCTAATTATCGTAATCCTGGCAAAGGCTAGTGAAATCATCATCAATTTGAATCATGTCACTAATAATTTCATTCTGCAACCTGAGATCACCATTTGCTTAATCGTCCAACTTAATGAGAAAGGTATGACTCATCATTTTATCGTCCACTGTTGAAGAAGCAATGGCTTTTCCTACACCTCAAATTTTCCACCTTAAATATCGACCTAATCTTTGGTCAATGTCGTTCAGCACTTGTTTTTTGGTCATGCTTTTTCCTCGTTTAATAGTATCATATTTCGCTTGGCATGGGAGGTTGTAGAATAGGTATTCATAAAGACAATCAGCTCAGGTATTAATAAAAATGCTGGCAGGCCAACATATTTAGATGCAGTGATGGCGAATGTGGAGGCTATACGTTAATCATGACTATCTGAGAATATAACAGTCCTTATCAGCAATGGTTGTATACTCAGATATGATGTCATCTTCAATTTTCACGATCTCTGAACAAAAAGAAGCTATAGTGATGACAAAATTATTATTTCATCGTTTGAGGTTACCAGTGTGTCGACGGTAATTTGCCAACTCAATGTTCATATCTATCTGAATATAATTCTCAATTCGTCAAAAACACACAAATCGCCTGTCAAAAAACAGCAAAAGAACTTTAAAAAACCAGCCTTTTTATAATTACCCTTCCATCCGCTTCTTCTATATTTAATATTAATTAGTATGCCCTCGTATGTCTTCAGACCTTCTCTACCAGATCGCCCTTACCCTCGTTCCTCAAATCGGTCCCATACAAGCCCGGCAATTACTCCTACAATTCCCTGTCGCTCGCGATATATTTCAAGCCCCCAGGCATATTCTCAAACGCATCAATGGCATAGGCGAAGCGCGAGCCGCAGCTATTAAGTCCTTCAAAGACTTCTCTGCTGCTGAAAAAGAACTGAGATTTATTGAGCAACACCATATCCGACCACTTATTATCAACGACAAAGACTACCCCAAACGCCTGCTTCATTGCCACGATGCTCCACCACTTCTCTACTATAAAGGAAAAGCCGATTTAAATGCCTCCCGCATCATCTCCGTTATCGGCACCCGCTCCCATTCCGAATACGGCCGGCTCGTCACCGAAAAGCTGATCGCTGACCTCGCCCATCCCGGCCTACTCGTCATCAGTGGCCTCGCCCATGGCATCGATGCCATTGCCCATAAAGCTGCCCTGAAAAATAGGCTACCCACCGTTGGCGTACTCGCTCATGGCCTGAGCCAGGTATATCCCAGTCAGCATACCAGCCTGGCCCGCGAGATCGTTAAAGAAGGAGGCGGATTGCTTACCGAATTCATGAGCCCTGCAATGCCCGACAGGCATCAGTTCCCTGCCCGCAACAGGATCGTGGCCGGTTTAAGCGATGCAACGATCGTTGTGGAAACCGGTGTCAAAGGGGGTAGTATGATCACAGCAGAATTGGCCAATGGCTATAACCGCGACGTATTTGCTGTTCCCGGGAAAGTCACCGACCCTAAAAGTGCAGGTTGCAACTATCTGATCAGGAACCATAAAGCCTTCCTGCTCACAGATGCGGCAGAATTGAAAGAAAGTATGAATTGGGATAATGCTCTCTGCCCTCCAGGTAAGAGCAATAAACAAAAACAGCTCTTTATTGAACTAAGCAGGGAGGAACGGCTGCTGGTAGATCTTTTACAGGGAAAAGAATCCATGCATATTGACGAGATCAACCAGCGAAGCGGATTGAGCAGCAGCACGGTTGCAGCCGCCATACTGAATATGGAACTGCAAAATATTATCTTTGCTCACCCGGGAAAAGTATATTCCCTTCAATAAACGACCGCACACTATTTTTTAATGATGACCCCTAATTTTAAATATTAGTTTTATTCTATGAAAGCTGTGCGGATACCCTTTATTCTTTTATTGCTGATTTCATCTTTTACTGCGCAACTAAGCCATGCACAATGTACCGAACTGGGGCAAAATCCATCAACGGCTTTTCCCGTTTGCGGCACTACCGTTTTTCAGCAAACCACTGTACCACTTTGCTCTTCAAATTCCCTGTATGTACCCAATTGTGCTGGCGCTGCTTATGAAAACAGGAATCCCTACTGGTATAAATTCACCTGCTTTACCACCGGCACTCTTGGCTTTGTGATCACTCCCAATAACCTGTCGGATGATTATGACTGGCAGTTGTATGACATCACCGGGCTTAATCCCGATGAAGTATATACCAACAAGAATATCGTTGTTACAGGCAACTGGTCAGGCTCTTCCGGCACTACCGGCGCTTCAAGCAGTGGAGTGAATTTTATCCAGTGCGCTTCAGACCCTGCTCAAAACCTGAACACGTTTGCCCAGATGCCCACGCTTATTGCAGGGCATGAATATCTTTTACTGGTAAGCCATTTTACCAATACCCAAAGCGGTTATTCGCTTTCTTTCGGAGGTGGTACGGCTGTGATCACAGACCCCACTGAACCACATTTAAGCAAAGTGATCCCGGATTGCGATGGACAAACGCTCACAGTGATCCTGAATAAAAAAGTTCGTTGCAGTTCCCTTACTGCTGCAGGCACTGAGTTCAGCATAACGGCCGCCGGCAATACAGTCGTTTCAGCTACCACAACGCAATGCTCCAATGGTTTTGATCTCGATACGCTTACCCTTCGTTTATCAGCCCCGCTTCCTCCCGGTGATTTCAAACTGGTGATCGGAGATGGGACCGATGGCAACAGCCTTGCAGACGTTTGCGGCCGCACCATTCCTGTTGGTGAAGAAGTCTCTTTCCGGTATGACCCACCGATGCCTATTTATGCAGACAGCATCGGAACAGCAGGCTGCGCGCCTGATAAGATCAAGGTCTATTTCCCGAAAAAAATAGATTGCAGCACCATTTCTCCTGATGGAAGTGATTTCTCCATCACCGGCCCTTCTGCAGTAACAGTTATCGGCGCCTCAGGCAATTGCGTAAATAATGAAAGCTACGTGATCATTCTCCAACTGGCATCGCCTATTTATCACAAAGGTGATTATACCGTTTTGCTAAAAACCGGTAATGATGGTGGTACTGTAACAGATGAATGCGGACTGCAATCGCCTACACATACAAGAATGTTCCATGCAGTAGATACAGTATCGGCCGACTTTGATTATACTATACAATATGGTTGCCGTGAAAACGCCGTAACATTCTCCCATAACGGCCTCCATGATGTCAACTCCTGGAACTGGAATTTCAACAGCATATCTTCGATCAGCACACAAACTCATACGATCGTTTTCCCTGCAGCCAGCACCAACCAGGTGCAACTGATCGTAACCAATGGAGTTTGCAGTGATACGGTTTCCAAAACAGTGGTGATGGATAATGAAGTAAAGACCAGTTTTGAAATGCCTCCGGTCATCTGCCCTGAAGACCTGCTGGAAGTAAAGAATACCAGCACCGGCCTGGTGGATGAATGGCGATGGACATTTGGCAATATCAGCTCCAGCCAGGTAAAGGATCCGCCGCCTGTACAATTTCCAACCAACAATATAGAAACAGTGTATGCTATCAAGCTGGTTGCCCGCAACAATACGCTTAATTGCAGCGACAGCACTATTCAAAGGCTGAAAGTGCTGAACAATTGCTTTATTGCTGTACCCTCTGCTTTCACACCCAACAATGATGGGATAAATGATTACCTCTCTCCTAACAATGCCCTCAAAGCAGAAAACCTCGATTTCAAAATATTCAACCGCTGGGGTCAATTGGTTTTTCATTCCAAAGACTGGACAAAGAAATGGGATGGAAAAGTGAATGGGATTGAGCAGGCCAGTGGTGTGTATGTGTGGATGCTGGAATATACACACAGGGATACGAAACAGAAGGTGTTTCAGAAGGGGACAACCACGCTCATCAAGTAGTAATCACGGATGCCACGAATAGAGGTCGTAGATTGAACAGGTATGAATAAAACACAGATGACGCAGATGGATCAGTCCATAGGTTGAATCATGCTAACAATTCCTTATCCTCAGCAAAAAGGCTATTTATTCTTGGTTGAAGAATCCAAATACCAAATGGGAAAAACCATAGCAAGAAGAATTCGCCTGCGAAATCGCTAAAGGTCACAGGTCTTTGCAGCTCAGCAGCTTTTAAAGCTTTTGCATTAAAGTACAAGCAATAAAAAATGCAAAACATGCAAAACAGGTGAAGCGGGATAATGAATTCTACACCTCTTACAACTGCCTGCCCTTCATCGGCAACAGTTTTACTAAACGTATTGAAAAAAAATAGTAGTAAGAAAAGTATGTAAACAACCGGGATAATCAGGAATAACTTAAACCTCATCAGGTTCATCTGCACTGTATCAGGTATTTTTTTATACAAGTTTACTCCTACTGTATAAAACCATCCCAAAAACACTCCGGCAACAAGGACCATCTTGATCAGAAAAGTAATAGAAATAAAGGAGAGATTTCCCTGAGTCAACATAACTGCTGAAACAAATTCGAAAAGCAGAGGAAAGCCGACGATCATCAGGAAAATTTGCCAGTGTTTTAAATGAAGCAGTTGTTTCATAAATATTTAGCGTTTGAAATGCCTTGTTTGGCGGATGCCCCAAAATAGGGCAATTAATTTCTGGAAACCAGATTTTTTTGGATTCCGTCAACTGCCCTATCTTTGCACATGGCAAGAATAAATACCCCCTCGGACAAGATTTCCCAAAAATTTTTCGGTGAAGGCTTAACGTTTGATGATGTGTTACTTATACCAGGCTACAGCCAGGTATTGCCCCGTGACGTGAACATTCGCACCCGGCTTACCAAAGATATCACGCTGAATACGCCCCTCCTTTCCGCCGCAATGGACACCGTTACTGAAGCTCCACTGGCGATGGCGCTGGCCCGCGAAGGCGGACTGGGCATTCTCCATAAAAACATGAGCATTGAAAAGCAGGCCGACCAGGTCCGCAAAGTGAAAAGAAGTGAGAGTGGCCTGATACTCGATCCCATCACCCTACAGGAAGATGCCCTTATCGGCGATGCCCTGCGATTGATGAAAGAGAATAAGATCGGCGGCATTCCTATTATTAATAAAGAAGGCAAACTGGCCGGCATCCTTACCAACCGGGATCTGCGCTTTGAGACCAATGTGCGCCGGAAAGTGAGCGAAGTGATGACCAGTGAAAACCTGATCACCGCACCGGAAGGCACCGATCTGAAAAAAGCAGAGACCATCCTTCGCAAATACAAAATTGAAAAACTGCCTGTTGTTGGTAAAAATGGTAAGCTGATGGGATTGATCACCTATCGCGATATACTGCAGCTGACCAGTTTTCCCAATGCCGTAAAAGATTCATTCGGCCGGTTGCTGGTTGGAGCGGGAGTAGGCATTACCAAAGACCTGCTCGACAGGGTTTCTGCACTGCAGAATTCCGGCGTGGACGTAATTGCACTTGACAGTGCACACGGACACAGCAAAGGCGTGCTGGAGGCATTAAAGTCAGTAAAGAAAAACTTTAAGAAACTGAATGTGATAGCTGGCAATGTGGGTACAGCAGCAGGAGCCAAAGCCCTGGCAGAAGCAGGAGCTGATGCCGTGAAAGTAGGTATCGGCCCCGGTTCTATATGCACAACCCGTATCGTTGCAGGCTCTGGTGTACCCCAACTCACTGCTGTGATGGAAGCTTATTCTGTTTTAAAACAAAAGAATATCCCGCTCATTGCCGATGGAGGCATCCGCTACACAGGGGATATGGTGAAAGCACTTGCTGCTGGCGCCGATTGCGTGATGATGGGAAGTGTGTTTGCCGGCACAGAAGAAAGTCCTGGTGAAACGATCATTTACGAAGGCCGTAAATTCAAACAATACCGCGGCATGGGCTCGCTTGGAGCAATGGCCACCGGAAGCAGCGACCGTTATTTCCAGGACCCTGAAGATGATGTAAAGAAATTCGTTCCTGAAGGCATTGAAGGCCGTGTTGCTTATAAAGGAACATTAAAAGAGATCGTGTATCAATACGTAGGTGGCCTCAGAGCCGGTATGGGTTATTGCGGCGCAAGCAATATTGAAGAATTAAAGAATGCACGCTTCGTAAAGATCACCAATGCAGGCATGCGTGAAAGCCATGCACATGATATTGATATCACGAAAGAGGCCCCTAACTACAGCAGAAGATAAGAACTCATTTTCCTGAACATTGACTGCTGATCGTAAAATGATCAACGGTCAATGTTCATTTTACTTTTTATATATGCAACGAATCGCGATCGACATGGATGGTGTGCTGGCAGATGTGTACCACCAGTTTTTTGAAATGGATGAAAAAGATTTTGGGCAGCGCAGGCCAATGGAAGAAGTGACGGGCAAGCCGGAAAGGGAGGGTTTTCCTAATATTCTCCAGTATGTTTACAGACAGGGCTTTTTCCGCACTGCACCTGTAATGGAAGGCAGCCGGCAGATAGTAGAAGAACTAAATAAAAAGTACGATCTCTATATTGTATCGGCAGCTACTGAATTCCCGCAAAGCCTTCCCGAAAAACAAGCCTGGCTGAATGAACATTTCCCTTTTATCACCTGGCAACAAATGGTGTTTTGCGGATCAAAACAGATCATACAGGCGGATATCATGATCGATGATCATTTCCGCAACCTGGACCATTTCAAAGGGGAAGCAAGTTTGCTTTATACGCAACCGCATAATGTGCAGGCCAACGAGGGAAGGCATAAAAGGGTTAATAACTGGAAAGAGATTGCAGGGATATTATTGTAAGCTCAATCCTTCGGTCTCATTATGAGCGGAGCGAAACAACCGATGCCTTACATTTACACAAATAATCTTTTGTGAAGCGCTTCACTCATCTTTTTGTTGCTATTGGCGGAGCCTTGCTGCTGTGGGCTGCCTGGCCAGTATCTCCACTTACGCTGCTGATATTTGTTGCCTGGGTGCCTTTGCTGTGGCTGATGGACCATGCCGGCAATGGAAAAAAATTCTTCGGTCTTCTTTTTCTCCAGTTGTTGCTTTGGAACATATTCACCACCTGGTGGGTATGGAATGCCAGCCTGCCCGGTGCCATAGGTGCTTTTATTGCCAATGGCCTCGTAATGAGCCTTCCCTGGTTTTTTGCACGAGAAGTGAAAAAAAGATGGGGTACGAAGATCGGATATACAAGCCTTATCCTGTTCTGGCTGGCCTTTGAATTCCTTCATCAAAACTGGGAATTGAGCTGGCCCTGGTTGACTCTGGGTAATGTTTTCGCCACTCATCCGCAATGGGTGCAATGGTATCAATACAGCGGCGCTTCAGGCGGCACGCTTTGGGTGATGCTGAGCAATGTGCTGGCGTATTCCCTGTTTATGCATTACCGCCAGTCAGGCCGTACGAAACAATATTATATCAATGTATCAATATGGGTAGGGCTGCTCTTTGTACCAATGCTCGTTTCCCGTTTCATTCTCAACAGTGAAACAAAGAAAGCCGCTGCCGCTTATTCAGAAGCTATTAAAAACGTAGTAGTGGTTCAGCCCAATGTTGATCCTTACACAGAAAAATTTACCGGCTCTATTGAAGCGCAGATACAGAAGCTGATCGTTCTTTCCGAAAAAGAAATTGATCGCTACACAACGCTGGTGGTATGGCCGGAAACAGCAGTGCCTGCACAGGTTTGGGAGAATGAGATCAAACAGAATTTCTTTTACAACTCTATCTGGTCTTTTCTTCAACGCCATCCGCAGGTGAACCTGCTTACGGGGATTGACAGCTATAAGAACTACGGGCCAAATAAAAAAGATGCACCGCCTACTGCACGCTTTGAACCAAACAGCGGCACATACTACGATGCGTTCAACACAGCCGCTTTTTTTGATGCGGATACCAGCATACAATTATATCATAAGGCCAAGCTGGTGCCCGGTGTGGAAACCCTTCCCTCCTTTTTAAATTTCATGGGAAAATGGTTTGAAGATTTTGGCGGCATCAGCGGCACATTGGGAAGGGATTCCGAAAGAAAAGTGTTTGTGCCCTGGGATGAACATTTCAAAGCAGCGCCTATCATCTGCTATGAAAGTATCTATGGCGATTATATCACAGAATACGTACGGAAAGGTGCCAATATACTCACCATTATCACCAACGACGGATGGTGGGGGGATACACCAGGTTACAAACAACATGAGAACTATGCCCGCCTGCGTGCATTGGAAACCCGAAAATGGGTCGCACGGAGTGCTAATACCGGCATCAGTTGTTTCATAGATCCTGTGGGCAATGTGATCAATCCGCAGCCCTGGGACACAGCCGCCTCGATCAAACTAGCCATACCAGTCGATAACAGGCAAACTTTCTTTGTGCGGTATGGCGACCTGCTTTCCAGAACAGCCGCTATTCTTTCGGGCTTGATATTGGTGGTAACTTTAGGTGCATGGGTCAAAGACAAACTAAACCGCCAAAAAAACGGGTAAATGCTGTGTCATTGACACGATTTCATCATCGTAGTAGTCATAACCCTGACCAACATGAACAAAGAATTAATTGTAAACGGTAAAAAACTGTTCTACCGTATCAGCGGATCAGGAAAACCGGTCATCCTTATTCATGGTTTTGGAGAAACCGGGAGTGTATGGGACAGACAGGTAGCGGCACTTCAATCATCTTTCCGGCTGATCTTGCCCGACCTACCGGGCAGCGGCCTTTCAGAAGAAATTCCTGACATGAGCATGGAAGGGCTGGCAGAAAGCATTCACGCCATCATTCATGAGGAAAATATTCATGCCTGCCCGGTTATTGGTCATAGTATGGGCGGGTATGTGACCCTGGCTCTGGCCGAATATTACCCCAACCATGTAAATGCGCTTGGCCTTTTTCATTCTACTGCATTTGCAGACAGTGAAGAGAAAAAAGCCACCCGCCGGAAAGGGATAGAGTTTATCAGGCAGCATGGAGCTTTCGAATTCCTGCAGGCTACTTCGCCCAACCTGTTTTCCGGAAAAACCAGGGCCGAAAAACCAGCTGAAGTAGCAGAATTTATCAGCAGCCTGAGCAACTTTTCCCCCACTGCGCTCGTTTCTTACTACGAAGCAATGATAAAAAGACCGGACCGGACAGAAGTATTGAAAGACAGTCATTTACCAATACTTTTCATAATGGGCGAGCATGATATGGCGATCCCTTTGCAGGATAGCCTGAAACTATGCCCCCTCCCTGAAAAAGCGTATATTCACATCTTACATGAGTCGGGTCACATGGGGATGCTGGAAGAACCAGAAAAAAGCAATTGGATTTTGGATAATTTTTTAAGCGATACCTGATATGCTGATCCGTGCAATGAAGCGTTTTTTATTGATACTAAGCTGTGTTTTCTTCTCCAAAACCTTACTGGCTGAGCATATCACCGGAGGTGAAATGTATTATATCTACAATGGGTTCAGTAATGGTGCCCATAACTACAGTGTCACACTTAAACTTTACCGCGATTGTTTCTCTGCCGGTGCGAAACTGGACCCTAGTGCGGCCATCGCTATTTTCGATAATACCAATGGAAGCATGGTATGGAAACAGTCCGTTGCCATGGTAGGCGCTCCTACCACCCTTCAATTATCAACCCCCGGCCCCTGTATCACCAATGCTCCACAGGTTTGTTACGAAGTAGGATTTTATCAGTTTGATGTCAGTCTTCCGGGCACACCCGGTGGTTATACTATTGCTTACCAGCGTTGCTGCCGGATCAACGGCATTAGCAATGTGGTCAGTTCCGGCAGTTATGGCGCTACTTATACTGCCCAGATCCCCGGTACATCCCAAAAAGCTACAGCACCTGAAAACAACAGTGCCAGGTTCACCGCCCGTGACACCGTTATTGTTTGCGGTGGCTATCCTTTTACATACAGCTTTGCTGCAGTAGATCCGGATAATACCGATGTATTGCGTTACAGCTTTTGCAGCGCTTATGAAGGTGGCGGTCAGGACAACAGCCCTCTTGGCGGGCCAAACACTCCAACACCAAACCCTCCCACTACACCACCCTATAGCCTGCTTCCCTATACCTTCCCTTTCAATGGCTCACAACCATTGGGGCAGAGTGTAACAATTGACCCGAATACCGGCCTGATCACGGGTACATCACCCCCTGAAGGGATCTATGTAGTTACTGTTTGCGTTGAAGAGATCCGTGACGGTATAGTGATCGCTACCCAGCGAAAAGACCTGCAGATAAAAGCCGGAGGTTGCGATATCGCCAAATCATTGCTTGATCCTGTGTACACTTCCTGCGATGGATTTACCATGAATTTCAGCAATAAATTCAGCAGCCCTCTGATCAACTCTTACTACTGGGAATTTGGCGATCCGGGATCACCTGATAATACTTCCACGCTTGCCACACCTACACATACATTTTCAGCAGCGGGCGATTACACCATTAAACTGGTGACCAACCGCAATCAGGATTGCTCTGATTCCACGACAGCCATCGTTCGCGTTTGGCCAGGATTTTTTCCTGCATTCAATATGTCCGGCATCTGTATCAACAATCCCGTAGTATTCTCCGATGCCACTACCACCAATTACGGTGTGGTAGACAGTTGGTCCTGGAATTTTGGAGATGAAACAACTATAGCAGATACTTCGCATAAACAGGATACAAGTTGGAAATACAGTTCCATTGGGCCGAAAGAAGTAATATTCACTGTTACCAACAGCAAGGGCTGTCTCAAAACGATCAAGGATACTGTAACAATTATTGATAAGCCGCCTATTACACTGGCCTTCAAAGACACGCTGATCTGTGTACCGGACGCAGTGCAACTGCAGGCTTCAGGCACAGGTGTGTTCAGTTGGACGCCCACAACAAATATGGTGAACAGTAACACGGCCACACCAACTGTTAACCCAACCACCACTACCACATACACTGTTCAGTTGAATGAACAGGGATGTATCAATACTGATTCTGTAAAGATCCGCGTGGTCAATTTTGTAACACTGAATGAAATGCCGGACACTACGATCTGCCGGACAGACCCTGCACAATTGCACATTGAAAGTGATGGATTGAGGTTTCAATGGACGCCTGCTGCTTCAGTGGATAACCCTACCATACAAAACCCGGTCGCCACAGCAGGTACTACCACACTATATACAGTGGAGGCTACAATTGGCAACTGCTCTGCCACCAGGAGCATACAGGTCAACGCAGTGCCTTACCCACAAGTCAATGCCGGGCCCGATACAACTATTTGTTACAACACACCGGCTTACCTGCATGGAGTACATGATGGGAACGCCTTCAGTTGGTCGCCTGTCAGTTCCCTCATCAACTCAAACACACTTAACCCCGTTGCTTACCCGGCCCGGACAGCCTCTTATATACTGACTTCTACCGACATCAAAGGCTGCCCCAAACCAAGCTATGATACAGTAGTAGTAACAGTGCTGCCTAAAATCGTTCCATTTGCCGGCAACGATACGCTTGTAGTGGTAGGCCAACCGTTGCAATTGAATGCAGAAGGAGGAGTAAGTTATATATGGACACCTTCAACCGGGCTGAATAATCCGTCGATCAAGAATCCCATAGCCACTTATGGTGCTGAAGTGGACAGCATTCAATATGTTGTGGAAGTCTTTAATGAAATTGGCTGCTCCGATACAGATACAATGACGGTGGTCGTGTTCAAAACGAACCCTTATGTATTTGTGCCATCAGGCTTCACCCCCAATGGAGATGGGAAAAATGATGTGCTGCGCCCTGTTGCCGTTGGCGTTAAGCAGATCAATTATTTCCGCCTTTACAATCGCTGGGGCCAGCTTGTATTCAGTACCACAACAAATGGTCATGGCTGGGATGGCCGCCTTGGCGGTGTGCCGCAAACAACTAATGTGTATGTCTGGATGGTAGAAGCTGAAGATTATACTGGTAAAAAGATTTTCCTGAAAGGGACTACTACGCTTATCCGTTGACAGTTGTTCGTTGACCGTTGACCGAAGGCCGGGGTGACAACAGAAAAGAACTGCTGACCTCGGCTTGCGTGTAAATTCGGCCATCGGCCATTCGAACATCGGCCTTCGGTCAACGGATAAGGGTCAACGAACAGATTAACTATCTTCGCACCCTTAATTACAATTACTCCTATGCCCAAGATTGCCTTTATCACTGGTGCCACATCCGGTTTTGGAAAAGCCTGCGCAGAAAAATTTGCTGCCAACGGTTATCATCTTATTCTCAATGGCCGCAGGGAAGACAGGCTGAATGAATTGAAAGCAACACTCGAGAAAGAATTCGCCATACAGGCTATCACCCGCGTTTTTGACGTAAGGGAACAACAAGCCGTATTCGACGCTGCTTCTTCCCTGCCTGCTGAATGGAAAGCGATCGATGTGCTTGTAAACAATGCAGGCCTTGCCCTTGGAAGGGATTATTTTGATGAAGCGAATCTTGACGACTGGAATATAATGGTAGACACCAATGTGAAAGGTTTTATGTATGTAGCCAAAGCAGTGTCGCAACTGATGGCTGCCCGCAAACAGGGGCATATCATCAACATGGGCTCTGTAGCCGGCAAAGAAGTGTATGAAAAAGGAAATGTGTATTGTGCCACCAAACACGCCGTGGAAGCAATGAGCCATGCCATGCGTATCGACCTGCTCAGACACAACATTAAAGTAACAGCTATTCACCCTGGTGCCGCTGAAACAGAATTTTCCATGGTCCGTTTTAAAGGAGATGAAAACACGGCCAAAAGTGTGTATACGGGTATTAAGGCACTTACAGCAGAAGATGTGGCAGACGTGATCTTTTATTGCACTACCCTGCCTCCCCATGTTTGCATCAATGATCTTGTGATCACCTGCACCCAACAGGCAGACGGCATTTACATGTACCGGCATTAACCCTGCAAAAACCTGCAAACAAGGCCCTCATACCCCAAAAAATCCGTACTTAAGGGTATTTGTATAGCGGTTTATTTTTGTAGTTTTGTTTGATCCAAATCCAGATTTACCTTTTATGAAGAACTTTTTTTTATTCCTGCCTATGTTGTTCCTGCTGCAATTCAGCGCAGCGGGCCAGGACGTTATCCGGCTTCAGTCCTGCAACGACACAATGATCTCCCGCCAGGTAGACAGCCTCAAACAGCTTTTTCAGAAAGACGGCCTGCAGTTATTAAAAGAAGCTTCCATCACCATGGAAAGCGAATATGAAATGCCTGTGGTCGTTCCGCTTAACAAAGGCACCTGGTACCAGTTCGTATTCATTGGTGATTACAGCTCCAGGCTGTATGAAGTGCGGATGTTTGACTGGAATGAAAAGCAGGTGATCTTTCAGCAAAAAAGATGGGGTGATATAGATGGCAATATTATTTCTTATGGCTACACACCTGAGCAATCAGAATTTTATATGATGAAACCGGTACAGGTAAACAAGAAGAAAAAGAAAAACCTGTGCGGGTATGTAATGCTTTTTAAAAAAGTGAACTGATCTCTATCCCTTGCCAATACCGATATAAGTGATCCCTGCTGATTCCACTGCTTCCTTCGGCAAAGCATTTCTCCCATCCACCAGGTAGCGGACGCCATTGGATGCCATTTTATTAAAATCAAACCGCCTGTATTGACTGTGCATAGTGGTTAAAAAAATGACTTCTACCTTTGCTGTATCAGGATCTGCAGTCGCAAACCCTTTTTCTTCTAACTCTTCCGTGCTGTATTCAGTATCATGCAGAGACACATCAAATCCTTCTTTCTCCAATATTTTATACAATTGAGAGCCGGGACTATTCGCATCCTCTTTCACATCAGGACGAAAAGACAAACCCAGTATCAATGCTTTTCTTGTTGCCAGCTTTTCTTTAACCAGTGAGAAAGCATAAGCAGCCATTGACTCATTGATATTGCGCCCCATGGAAGCCAAACCAAACTCAAGGCCGGCCTCACGGAAATTATTTATCAGGAAATAAGGATATACAGGTGTGCAATGCCCCCCAACACCAATACCAGGCTGAAGCAAATGCGCTTCGCCATCTGTATTGATCAGCGGAAGCAGGTCCGGAAAATCGATGCCCGTTTTATGTGCAAACATGGCCAGTTGATTCGATAAAGCGATGTTCACGTCCCGGTAGATCATACCTGCCAGCTTCAATAATTCCGCAGCTTCAATGCTATCCAGGCAATGCAACAATTCCTTTTTAAAAAAACCGGCATATATTTCACAGGCCCTGGAAGTAGCTTCAGGAGTAATGCCTCCGATTATCTTCGGAACTTTGTCAAGCTGCTCCAGCATCGTTCCGCTTTTAATTCTTTCAGGGCTATGTGCGAGGAGAAAATCGATCCCATGTTTTTTCCCTTTGGCTTCCAGGACCGGCAGCAGAACGGCACGGCAATAGCCAACCGGTACAGAAGTTTCTATAATGATCAGCAGTTGATCTTTACAGTAAGGCGATAGCTGTTGCAGGCTTTCAAGAAAAGGTGCATCAATGGTTTTCTTTTCTTCGTTCACCAGTAAAGGAAGGGAAAGAATAACCGCTTCCGCATTCTCCATTTCTGAAAAATCATTCCTCAGTTTCAGTTGCCCCTTCTTATATGCATCTGTCAGTATTTTTTCTACCCCGGGTTCATTCGAAGAAAAGGAAGATCTGCTGAAGGCATCCGGTAAACCGGGGGCTGTATCCACCGCCACCACTTTATATTCGCTATGGCGGATCATATTGGCAGAGATTGCCTGGCCAATTTTCCCAAAACCGATCACCCCGATTTTTTTCATCCTACCTGTATTAAGTGAAGCTTTATTTAATGACCCTGGCAGGGTTTCCTGCTACAGTGGTATTGGCTGCCACATCCTTTGTTACCATGGCACCTGCTCCCACAATCGCATTCTCACCTATTGTTATTCCACACAATATCGTTGCATTGCTGCCAATAGAAGCGCCTTTTTTTACTTTTGTTTTGATCAGCTGCCAGTCAGCTTCTGTTTGCAACTGACCATCTTCACGTGTGGCACGCGGATAAAGATCATTGGTAAACATTACCCCATGACCGATAAAAACATTGTCTTCCATTTCCACTCCAGTGCAAATAAACGAGTGGCTTGATATCTTACAATTCTTTCCGATCACCACTTCTTTCTGTATTTCTGTAAATGCTCCCACTTTGGAGCCGTCACCGATGGTGCATTCATACGCATTCACAAAGCTGAATATCTGCACATCCTTTCCCACCCTCACATTCCGGAGGTTTTGTGTATTGCTTTGAATGGTCAGTAATTCCATGCTCATTTTATTTGTACTTCCTGTCCTTTGTTTTTTATTGATTGCTGGGATGCTTCCAGTATCTGCACCACACGAAGACCTGAGGCAGCATTGGCCAGCGGTTCTTTTCCGGCCATAATGGAAGCGATAAAATCTGCGGCCACTCCCGACAGGGCTTCCTGGCCTGATATCTTAGGGATACTGACATCTCCGGTGCGGTAATCAACCAGTATCTGTTTTTTATCCTCTTCTGTTTTCAACTTATAACCCGTATCATATATTCTCACTTTTTCCGTGGGCTCAAGATCATTGTAAATGATCATTTTTTCATCGCCACCAATAAGCGTCTGCCGTATTTTAACCGGCGACGTCCATGAACAATGAAAATGCGCAATAAAATCCGTATCATAATGAAGGGTCATGTAGGCAATGTTCTCTATGCCGTTGCGCGTATGTGAGATGCCTGTAGCATGAACGCTTACCGGTTCTTCTTCGATCAGATGAACCAGTATGGAAAGATCATGCGCCGCCAGGTCCCAAAGCACGTTGATATCAGGCTGAAACAGACCAAGGTTGATCCGCGTGGAATCAAAATAACGCGCTTTGCCGATCACCTTTCCGGTGATCAGTTGTTTTATTTTTTGTACAGCACCAGTATAGAGGAATGTATGGTCCACCATCAGCACAAGCCCTTTTTGTGCTGCAAGCTCCATCAGTTCTTTTGCTTCTGCTACAGATGAGGTCATGGGCTTTTCTACCAGCACGTGCTTTCCTTCCATCAGTGCTTTCTTTGCCAGCTCATAATGGGTTGATACTGGCGTTGCGATCACGATAGCATCGATCGCTTTATCTTTTATCACTTCTTCAGCACTTGCACATATTTCGATGGAAGGATAATGCCTGGCAAATAATTCACGGCAGTCTTCCCGCCGATCCGCCACTTTACAAACCTTGCAATGATCTGCATTAAAGAAATTCCGCACAATATTCTGCCCCCAATAGCCATACCCGATAATGCCAATATGGATGCTTTCTTTAGCCATTCCTTAAATTATTGTGCCAGCGAAATATTCACCTGCAATCCCGCTCTTGTGTTCGTGATAGGGAAAGCGTTACTGATCTTCGGAATATTCCTGTTCTGTTCAAAATAGAATTTCAGGCTTACCCTGTTGTTCAGGATATAATCAATAGAAGGAGCTATGCGCACCACTTTCTGACCCGAAGTTCCGAAAGCAGTTCCCTGGTCCAGTTTACTATTGGCCGTAGCATCATCCCGTATGCTGAAATCCAGCTTAAAGGTAATATCATTGTCCAGTTTCATCTTACCGATCTTCCTGAGCAGCGGTACGCCCTTCTTGCGCCAGTCAAAACCAAAAGTAAACTCATAGGAACGCGTATCCGCCAGTTGATAATCTATCAGGCTAAGGCTGAGTGTGCGGCTCTTACGGTATTCAAAACGGGTTGATAATTGATTGGTAAATGTCATTTCCACACCGATCAGCGGATCAAATTGTTCCTGTATGCTGATATTGGGCACAAGGAAATAGGGTATAAAATTACCTGTCAATGAATCCCGGAATGAAGGATACGACACACGGAACGGATCCTGGAACAATAAGGCTGTATTAAAACTGTTCATGCTAAGCGTGCTATGATAGCCATGCCTTATCGTAACATTGGTAAAGATCTTTTCCAGGTCGCCAACTCGCGAAAGACCAGAGTAGGTTACCGTCCAGTTGGGTTTGGGTATAAACCCGGAGAATGGATTGGAACCAATATTCGGGTTGTTGTTCTTCACGCCTTTTACTGATGTAGGGTTCTTATTCGTATATGCAGCAATAAACGCCGGTATCACCACATCCTGCGCATAACGCCCATAACCTTCCACATACCCATCTGCTCCTGGTGTAGGGTTATTAACATAAGGGTTCTCCAACCCTAATTTCTGAGATAAAGCAACGCGGTTCGCTTCAAAACGCTTGAAAGTTTCTGACACTACGTTCGGATCAAATTTATCAAACAGTGTTTGATAAGAGATATAGCTGATAGAGAAACTGCCTGCTGCATAAGGACTGAACCGGCTAAGTCCTGAAGTTCCGGTTGCACTCGTGTCTTTATACAATTCTGAATACTGCTTGCTGTATGTTTTGTCGAGATTCAGATCGATATTGAAATCCCTGAATGGGCTCACTTGTGCAGTTATATTCAATCGCTGGTTATACCGCTGCTGTATCATGGCTGTTACCCGCGGATCATTGGACAAAAGACCTTTGGCACCAAAATTATTGATCCAGTTAGTATCCGGTTGATAACCGAAAATAAATCCTAAACCCGGCTGGCCGCTTCTTGGATTAAGCCCCAGCACACGGGTACTGTCCATATAACCGGGTAAAGTGGTACCAAAATCCTGTGTATACTGGATACCCACTCTCTTCACAGCAGTCACAAGTCCTGCTACAGCCCGCATAGCACCTCCAACTTCCGGCAATGATTGCTTGCTCAATTCCTTTAACCTTCTTTTCTCTTCCTTCTCTTTACGGCGCTGTTCCCTTTTGGCTTTTCTTCTTTGCTTCGGTGTCATTTTTGCCAGTACGGAATCAGGCAGGGCTTGCGGCATACTATTGCCCAGGCCTTCCGTTACAGGTTTGGCTGTTTTGGGTGGTGTTGGCGCATTGGTTTTGGGTTTATTCGCCGGTGGTGTCAATGCTGCACGAAGGAATCTCGATTTGCTGTACAACTGCTCAAAATTCAACTCCCCATTGATCGTTCTCGTTTGCGTGTTCGATAAAGTATTACCCAGGCTTCTTGCCAGCAAAGAAGCTGCCAGCCAGTTATAGTCGGTTGAATACGAAGCTCGCAAAGTAGTCCAGTCGAGGAAAGGAATTTTCTGCATCGGCACATTATATGTTGCAATGAGTTTCTGTGCGTATTGGGTATTCCTTCCGCCTTTAAAAAGATTGGAACGGACAGAATCCTTTTTGGCATCCGTATCTATACGTCCAAAAGGTTCGTCCACACGTGCATTGTTTGTTGCAGTGAAATCAATGGTCAATGACCTGGTGAGGTTCCATTGCAGGATATAATACCGGTCGAACGTGAAGTACTTGTCATAGGTTTCCGGTATTTTATAAGGGCCACCTCCTACATTCCGTGGCCTTGTGGCACCAAACTGGCGGAATATATCTGCGCGGAACGATAGCTGTGAAGGCACATAGTTGAAATTGAAATCTTTGATCAACGACCACCATTTCGATTTGGATTTAATAATGCCTTTGAAGGGTTCTATATATTTTGGTTGCGGCGCATAGTTATACCCGATCACCCCGCGTGTTCTCTTCATCTCATAGTTTTCAATTAGCGGGTTGTGTTGTTGCGTATAGATATATGAATAACTGAAATCGACATTGGTCAGGCTCCAAATCTTGGGCCGCTTGCCATCGGTCTTCAGTTTTTTTACATTGGTAAAATTGAGGGTCTTGATGGTGGTGATATCCTGCGCATCATTCTTGATCGAGTCAGCTATATGACCGCTGGCGGCTGCATCCAGCTTATCCTTCAATTTAATGTCAAGATCATACGGATCATATTCCGGCGTACTGGAGATGCGACTGATACCTGCATACACCGGTATTTGTATTCCCAGCTTTTTAGGCAGCAGCTTACCTGCATCAATATTGGCAGAAACATCAAATGTGCGCACATCTTCCCGGCTCCGTTCATTCACTCTTTGCTCCAGGGTACCAAAGCCCCTGCTCTTGGCTGTACCCGCCAGTGTGATGCTTCCCAGGTCGGCCAGTTTTATATCCACGCGTCCCAATGCAGCCCATCCGCCTTTTTCATCCATGTTGGAGAAACGAAGTTCATTGAACCAGATTTCAGCAGATACCGGGTTCTTGGTACTGTTCTCTACAGACAGCAACATGCTTCTTACTTCACCGAGGTTAGGATTACCGATCAGCGCATAGGTGCGTCCATTATCCAGCTTTTCCGAATAATATTGCGATGGTGAGATACCCAATTGATTCCGTCGCAGTTTCATCTTTGTCAGTTCCTGCAGATCAAAATCAAGATTATTCAGTTCTGGCCAGATGGCGAGACTGTCCATTGCGCCCCATGGTGTTTTCTTCAGCGGTATCCTTACTTCATAATAGTTGCCCTGCACATCACTGCCGAAGCGGACCACGGCAGTGAGCGAACCATCGATGATCATATTATCAAACTGTCTTCCTTCTGCGTGGATAAACATGCGCAGCTTTCCATACTGGCGCATATCGAGGTTCATATTTTTGAACACACCGCGTGCTTCTCCTGCAGGCAGATTATCTATCTGCATGCTGAGTGATTGTTCATTCAGGTACAACTGCACATTATTATTACTGAGTTGTTGTTGCCTCTCAATGCCCGGCGGGATACGGTAATGGATCGGTTGGCGTTGATCGTTTTCTTCAACGTTTACAGCCAGTGTATTGAAGATCGCCGGGTCATTAGCCGGCAGGTTCTGATAATTGCCTGTAGTATCGATCTTATAATCAAACTTCCTCCATTGATTTCTTACCAGTTCCAGTTTGCCAAAACGCATCACCACAGAATCTGCAAAGCCTGTAACAAACATGCGGATGAAACGGATGGATTTAAAATCAGGGATATTACCCACTTTGCTGGAGAACTCCGAAACAGGGATACGGAACAAGTACCAGTTCTCACTCCTGGTTTGGCCATTTGGAAGATTGATACCTTCTACATGGCGTATATCCGTGATAAAATTAGTTCCCACAGTCATGTTTGGTTGGATATTCACTTCATACTGGAAATATTCCTCCACTTCATTCAGGGTATTATCGCGGTTCATTTCCTCCGCATCAGGATATTGTGTAAAGGCATTTACAAACTGGCTGTTGCCTGTTGAGACAGGTGAGTTGCCATGCGGGTTGTTAATATCCTTATACCTTCTCAATATGCCTGCATTGATCGCATCGTAACTGGGATCACGATAAGGCTTGAAGTTATCAGCAGAAGGATCATTCACTGCGCGGGCATAAGCACCGGGAGCCACAGCCTGCAAACCGGTAAGGTAGTTGTTGAATTTTGTTCTTTCTTCATCATCAGTAAGTCCATCAAAACCCACGTCCTGGTATTGACGGTCATTCGGGTCGTTGCTGAATGCATTGGTTACCTGCAAAGGATTGGAAGGCACTTTACCCCAAACACTGCTATTATCAACCTGTGCATTGTTGGTCGGTGTCGGCAAACCATTTTCATACTGGCGCTTGCCGTCTTTCAATATATCTTCAGAAATATTACCCAGGTTGAAAACAAGCTTTCCACCCGTACGCCCATTATTAATTACATAAGGGTCCTGCAACCAGAATTCGATGTATTCAACATTGCTGGTCTCAAAATCTGTTTGATCAATATTGCGCATGATGCCTCCCCAAGCCTGGGCCGGGTTGGTCAAGGACCCATCGGGGTTGATACGGCCAGGCCTGTTCTCATAGTTGTAAGGTCCTTTTTCTTTCGGGTAAAAAGCAAGGTCAAATGTGGTCAGCAGTCCCTGCCCGAAATCATTGGTACGTTGCGGGAATATTTCTGTTTGAAACACCTGGCGTGTTTCAGGCTTGGACAATTCGTCCACATTATTTTGCAAAGGATTATTGGAATTGTTTTTTTCCTGCAACACCGGTTCAATATTATACCAGGCAAGTTTGGCCCTGTTGTAACCACTCGCGAGGTCATTGTTCAGGGTTGCTTCGGGAAATTGCTGCGGCACAGAAGAAAGGTTCCAGTTGATCAGCGGGAAGCGGAGATCGATGGCAGAACGTGTTCCTTCAAAATCATCTATATAAGACAAACCATTGGAGCCTTTACCGATCTGCGGGGCATGCCCGGGTTGCAGCAAAGCAGCTTCACCATACGCAGTAATGGACGACATTGCATCGCTGGAATAGAAAGGCAGCTTATTCAGAAATTTAGTAAGCCGGGGCCAGTCGCTGCGATAATCCGCATCAAATCCATACATGGTATTGCGGATAGGATCTTCACCATAGGATTGCTTTACAAAGAAGGGCCGCTCGCTGAGTCTTACGATGGTACCACCCAACGATAATTTTTTATTCGCCAGGTAATCCAGCCGCAATCCCAGGAAGCTTCTTTGCTGTATGCCAAACGCTGCCTGGTTTTCATACTGGATATTCACCGGCACTCCTGAATTCAGAATAGCCTGGTTGATGACGCGGAGTGTTCCCAGGTCATAGTTGATGTCATAATCCACTCCTTCCTGCAGGGTTTGTCCTCCTGCTGTTACAGTCACCGACCCACGCGGGATATTGAAACCAAGCTGGTATTCACCCGCACCCTGTGAAGTGGTCTTCGATCTTCCCATCAGTTTAAAGCGGTTGAGGTTGGCATAAGTTTGTGCGATCGCTTTGATGGTATCGTAAAGGGGATAGTATAAATATTTCTGTCGCTGTTCGGGCGTAGCATATACATAATCGAGATCATGGCCAAAGGGTTCCAGCACCGGGAAGATCACGCGGCTCATGGAAGAGAGCACAGTAAATCCTTCAATAAAATCAAATACGCCATCAGGCTGCGGGTCATTCTGGTTATTAAGGCGGTCAAGGTTGACAAGCGAGATCAATGGCTGGCCTTCATATGCCGGTATTACATCTGAAGGTGGCAGGTAACGTTTTTCACCGAGACTGGGCTCTTCATATAAAAGATCAAGTTTGAAGTCAGCTCTTTCCAGTGCACCATAACCAACCGAATAAACGTTTTTCATCATCAGGTCCCAGATAGGAAGATTGGTGCGTTGGGAAGTTGCTTTCAATAATTTCAGGAAAAGAACTTTTTGTGTGGCACCAGTCGTATCAGGTGGTACGTCCTGGGAAAACTCACCTACCTGGTAAGTCCGGCCATTGTAAGTGTATTGATAAGCCACACCCAACACTTCATCCGGCTGTAAGGGCTGATTGAGTGACAGGAAACCTATCTGCGGGTTGAAATAATAATCGGTGGGTTGCAGTTTGCGGGCAAAGGTCTTTTCAAAATCCTGTACGGCAGTAAGACCCATAGAGGTCAGCGCACTTTGCACCAAAGAAGAATTCCTTGAATTCGGATTGTTGGCCAATGTCTGATATAAACCGTTTACATTGTTGTAAGGTAAAGCATTGGGATCGCCGGGAGGGCCGATGTAAGGATTGCCTTCACCAAGATCCATCAACGCTACGATATCCCTGGTATCAGTAGTTGCGCCGGTGCGGTTGGTCACCCACACTTCCATTCTTAATATCTGCACATTGGAATTAACAATGGGCAACTGGCTCATCGCCTTGTTATAGTTATTACGGAAATACTGCGCCAGCAAAAAGTGGCGGTTCTCTTCGTATTCATCTGCTTTCAGTGAAAAGTTCTGTGCTGATGCCCCACCCTGGGAATTGATGCTTTGCCGTTGTGCTCTCTGATTGGCCAGCACGCCGGTAACGAATAGTTTGCCGAATTGCGCCTGCGTTTTCACACCAAACAAGGATTGCGCACCGGGGATTAGCGTGCCTTTGGAAGTGAAGCTCACATTTCCCAACTGGAACTGTTTAATGATCTCATCATCCTTACCCTGGTAATTAAGATTAAGCTGGTTTTCAAAATCGAAATTGGCGAGGGTGTTATAATTGATCGGCAGCCTCAGTTTATCTCCAATTTTTGCATCCACCTGCAACTGCGCGTTCATATTGAAATCCAATCCGCCATTGGTACGGGCTCTTTCCGGGAGGGTGGGGTTTTTGATGTTCTGTCCCTGGTACCCCATCAGTAATCCTACATAACCGGAAGGTTTGATCTCTACCTTACCGGCGCCTACGATGCGGTTGAACCAGTTCCGGGAGGTTTTGAACTGGGGTTTGAACAGTTTGCGGTTGAGCTCCGAAAGCATGTCCGCCCTTTTTCGAAAATATTCTTCCTCGTCTTTGCGTCCCTGGAGTTGCAGGAATTCATCCCGCTTAAAAGAGACCGGGGTACGATAATTTTTGCCCCCAATAGTTTCAATGATATAATATTCTCCTGTGATGGGATCGTATTGTACGTCCCGTTTCAGGAAAGCAGTATCCTTCAGGTCGAAGGGGTTGCGATTGGGATTGGAATAAGGGTCGCCGTAACGGTCACGGATCGGATAGCGGAGTGAATCGGGCCGGGTCGTGTCCCTGCGGGCGGTCGTATCCTGAAAGGCTGGTGAAAAGAAACGCGCATTCGCCTGCCCATAAGAGGCCAGTAAGATGGCAGTAAAGACCAACGTACGGAAAATATGCGCAGTCCAGAAGTTCAAATTCTCAACAATCAATTAGTTCCAGAAATATTTGGCAATCAGAGGATACGGAGAGATTTCTTGATGAGCTCTTCCACA
>DATAJQ010000084.1:0-21590 GCA_036262095.1 Chitinophagaceae bacterium
CCCATTGCTTCCAATGCACTGTGGCCAAAAACAACAATTGATACAGCAGCAGTAAGAAATTTGTTGGGAGGTGAAGCGCTGGCTAAAATGAGCCGCAAGCCGGAAGTGCTGGCTGATGCTGCGTATTATATCCTGAGCAAAACGCCAAAGGATTGTACCGGTAATTGTTTTATTGATGAAGATGTATTTGCTGCGGAAGGAATAACTGACCTGGAGAAATATGCAGTGGTGCCGGGTGCTAAATTGTATAAGGACCTTTTTGTGGATTAGTAAAATAAGAAAGAGGCTGTCAAATGCAAGTTAAAATCATCTTTCAAAGAACAGGTTCAATTCCTTTGAGAGAGTTTTTCTTTTGTCAGCCTCTTTGTCTATAATGACCTTAACCATTAAACCCTAGTATAAGAACTTTTATAGTATACAAGCTACAAAAATTAAACATATAGAACAACAGTAAAAGTTCGAACGTGCATAAGTAGTGAAAATAAGGGTAAACATTTATTTCTCTTCATTGCTGCCTTCAGGCTTATGTTCCGGCCGCATTTGCGGGAAGAATAAAACATCCTGTATAGAGGGCTGGTTGGTCAGCAACATGCAAAGGCGATCTATACCAAAACCAATTCCTGAAGTGGGAGGCATGCCATACTCCAGTGCGCGAAGGAAATCATTATCGATAAACATGGCTTCATTATCCCCTCTCTCCTGCAGTTTAAGCTGCTCTTCAAAACGTTCACGCTGATCAATAGGATCATTCAGCTCTGTGTAAGCGTTGGCAACTTCTTTACCATTGACCATTAGCTCAAACCGTTCCACCAATCCCTGTTTCTCACGGTGCTTCTTCGTGAGCGGGCTCATTTCAACAGGATAATCAATAATGAAAGTAGGCTGCACATAATGCTGTTCACATTTTTCACCGAATATCTCATCGATCAGCTTACCTCTGCCCATGGTATTATCAACAGGTATGTGTAACTGACGGCAAACGGCACGCAGTTGTTCTTCATTCATACGGCTTACATCAAAACCGGTATGCTCCTGTATGGCATCATAAATACTGATCCGTTTGTACGGAGCCTTGAAAGAAATGGTTTTATTGCCAACAGCTACATCCGTTGTGCCGCATACATCCATGGCCGCTTTTTCCAGCAGTTGCTCCGTGGTTTCCATCATCCAGAGATAATCTTTGTATGCCACATAAAATTCGAGTACGGTAAATTCAGGATTATGTGTGCGGTCCATGCCCTCATTGCGGAAGTTGCGGCTGAACTCATACACCCAATCAAAGCCGCCAACGATCAGCCTTTTGAGATAAAGCTCATTGGCAATACGCAAGTAAAAAGGAATATCCAGTGCATTGTGATGTGTAATGAACGGCCTTGCTGCAGCACCGCCGGGTATGCTTTGCAGCACGGGTGTATCCACTTCCAGCGCACCATTATTATTCAGGAATTCACGGATGGAATTGATGAGTTTGGTCCTTTTTACAAATGTTTCTTTAACCGAAGGATTGATGATCAGGTCGGCATAGCGTTGCCTGTAGCGGAATTCAGGATCAGTCACAGCATCGAATGTCTGGCCTTCAGCTTCCTTTACAATAGGAAGCGGGCGTAAAGACTTGCTCAGCAAGGTAAGCTCTTTTACATGCACAGAAGTTTCCCCTGTTTTAGTAATAAAAGCATAGCCCCTGATGCCGATGATATCACCGATATCGATCAGTTTTTTCCAAACGATATCATACAGGCTTTTGTCTTCACCGGGGCAAATATCATCACGGCGGATATACAACTGAATTTTTCCATGACCATCCTGGATCACAGCGAAATTGGCTTTACCCATATCGCGTACGCTCATGATCCGCCCGGCCAGGCATATATCTGCAAACTGGTCTTTAACCTCTTCTTTATAATGTTCTTTTATATAAACAGAATTGCTGTTTACAGGATACAGGGGAGCCGGGTACGGCTCAATACCCATCATGATCAGTTCTGCCAGTTTTTCCCTGCGTAATTGCTCCTGTTCGGACAAATGTTGAGTGCTCATGTTCAAAAATTGGGGGCAAAGGTACTGGTTCGGGGGCAAATGCTAGTCGATAGTCTTTAGTCGGCAGTCGATAGTCCGAATCTCAAAAGAATTTGCATGTTCATTTCGATATCGTAATGCATGATATGACTTGAGGAAAGGTCGGACTATCGACTGCCGACTAAAGACTTCCGACTAGGTGCAGACTTCCGACTAAAGACTATCGACTCAGGGGCCTGTGCATCCAAATTGATTAAAGAATCGTCAAATAACCGGCCGGGTATTGGATATTAACGGTTTGGCGGTTAACTTGGGCCGTTGTTCATACTAAAAAGCGGTCAGAGCCCGTTTTGGGATGACAGTAACCAGTCCTATTATAAAACAATAACACCGATTTGATGAAAACCTATTTTTTAGCCTTTCTTTTTGGCATTGCCATATTGCCGGGTACTGCTGAAGCCCAGATCAAACTCCCCAAAATATTTTCCAAAGGTTCTTCCTCTGGCGTTTCTGAAGATGAGGCCGGCCAGGGCATTAAGGAAGCCCTTACCCAGGGTGTGGCGAATGCTGTGCTGAATCTCAATAAAACGGATGGATTTTTTGGAAGCCAGGTATATAAAATGTTCCTGCCTCCGGATGCACAAAAAATAGAAAAAACATTGCGTTCTGCAGGGATGGGTTCCCAGGTTGATAAAGCTATATTGGCCATTAACCGTGGTGCTGAGGATGCGGTTGGCTTTGCCAAACCCATTTTCGTGGATGCGATCAAGGAAATGACCGTGACTGATGCCCTCAAGATCCTGACCGGTTCCAATAATGCTGCAACAGAATATTTCAAGCAGAAAACAACTGACAAACTGGTAGCAGCCTTTAGCCCTTCTGTACAAACCTCACTGGATAAGGTGGAAGCAACCAAATACTATGGAGATATCGTCAATACTTACAATAAATTTCCCACCACAATGAAAAAGGTAAATCCTGATCTGACGTCTTATGTGGTAGGAAAGGCTGTGGACGCCCTGTTTGACCAGGTAGCAAAGGAAGAAGCGAATATCAGGGCTAATCCGATGGGTCAGGCATCTGCTTTGCTGCAGAAAGTGTTTGGCAGCGTGAAAAAGTAATTTTTAATCCCTACCTAAATAGTGAGGACCGCCTACAAGCGGTCCTTTTTTTATTCTCGATGGCCGATGTTCGATGACCGAATAGCCGAATGTTCCCGTAAGTAATGAACTTATTAATTAAAACCCGGCCATTCGGTCATCGAACATCGGCCATCGCTTTTTAGCTTCCCGCCAGTAAAACCTGCCATGCTTCTCTTACTTTTCCCTGGGCCAGCAGTTTTTTCGCATGTAAATGCAATTCCTTTTCCATTTCTTCCGGGTTCAGGCTATAATACTGGATGATCTGTTTCAGGTGATCATCTTCATAAGAAGCATCCACTACCGGCATTTCATGCACATTGCCCAATTGCCCCAGTTCATTACCTGTTAAAAGAGTGCTGTTCCTTATAGACGAGGGAAGGCTATCCAATCCTATCCCCAGTTTCACATTTGGCTTTTCTACCTGGAAAAGGTTTGATTCATTTACTACACAATACCAGTCGCCACCCAATCTTGCAACATGATGGATCTTCCGCTGGTCCATTTTTTTGTTTTCATCCAGCAATGCATCATCAATATGCATACGGATCACTTCTGCGATCACCAGGTTGCCGGCACCACCCTCGCTGCCCAGGGATTTTATTTCCAGCACCCGGCATTCCATTTTGATAGGGCTTTCTTTTACCATCGGCGGCTGAACAAGCGTGGCCGGCTCGGCTGTAAACCCTGCTTTAATAAATTCATTTACGCCTTTCGGGTATTCACAACTGGCCAGCGACACCTGCTGCACCATTTCCATTGTCACGATATTGATCACTACTTCCGGCACCTCCCGGATATTTTCAAGTGTATGCTTGGTGGTATTATTGCGGACCCGGCGGGCAGGGGAAAACACCACAACCGGGGGATTGGAAGAAAACATATTGAAAAAGCTGAACGGGCTCAGGTTTACTTCCCCTTCTTTATTGATGGTTGAGGCAAAACAGATCGGCCGGGGAGCAATGGAATGCTGGAGATAGTATTGTTTTTCAACAGCAGTAAGTGCGGCGAGGTCAAGAATCATGGTAATTTGATTGGATCAGCCGCAAATATCCGCAAACTGCTTCTATTCCATCCAGGGTTTATTATTTGCCACTCATAATTTTTTAGGGAAAGGTGTAACAAAAAGAAAAGCATCTTCGTTCTACGAAGGATTTCGTTTAAATTGAGTAATAAAACCATAAAACCCTTTAGTATGAGAAAGATGTTATTAATGCTGGCCATGGGTGCCATGTTCCTGCCTGCTACCGGAAAAGCCCAGGATGAAAAACGGATTGAAATTGTTGGCAGCGGAAATGTTACCACCCGCGATGTATCTGTAAGTTCTTTCAGCCAGTTGAATGTAAGCGGAGTATTCAACCTGATCCTTGCACAGGGCAATAAGGAAGATGTGAAGATTGAAGCGGATGATAATTTGCAGGAACTGATCCTGGTGAATGGAGAAGGCGCTGCACTCACCATTTCCATGAAGAAGAACGTGAACATCAAAACCTCGAAGAAAATGAATGTGTACATAACATTCAAACAACTGAAGGGACTTGATCTTAGAACAGTAGGGAATGTCAGCACTACAGGCACTTTGAATTTTGATGACCTGCAATTGAGCAATAAAAGTGTGGGTAATGTGGTCCTCAAATTATCTGCACGCTCCGTGAACCTGGAGAACAAAAGTGTAGGAAACCTCGAACTGGAAGGAAAAGCAGATAATGCGGTGGTGAAAAACAAATCCGTAGGCAATTTCAGGGCTGCCGGTTTTGTAGTGCAAACAATGGATATGGACAACAATGGTATCGGTAATGCTGAAGTGAATGCAGAGAAGAACCTGAAGCTGAAATCTTCCGGCTTGGGTAAAGTGAGAAACAAAGGTGCCGGATCAGTGACAAAACTGAATAAGGTTGTGATCTGAGATAGCCTTCGAATGATTTAACTATAGATGTCAACCCCGGGCTACGACCCGGGGTTTACATTTTAACTGTATAAACCAGGTTTACAGAAACTTTTATTTCTTTCTTTTCAGTATGCTCCAGTCCGTATCCTCTTTCACGATCTTATTCTCCAATGTGCCTAACTGATCAATTTCCATTTCCACTACATCTCCGTCTTCCAGCCACTGTTCCTGGTATGCAGGATCATTCAGCTTACCCGTTCCGTTCAATTCCAGGAAGCATCCGGTACCTACAGTGCCGCTGCCGATCACATCACCGGGATAAATATCTACGCCATAAGAAACACGCTCAATGATCTCTGCGAATGTCCAGTCCATATCCCCCACGTTGCCTTCACTTACCTGCTTCCCATTCACCCGGCATTTCATGGTAAGGTTCCAGTTTTTGCCAGTATGATTTTCTTTAGGAGCGATCTCGAAATCTTTTAACTCATCCAGTGTTACCAGCCATGGGCCGATAGTGGTTGCAAAATCCTTTCCTTTGGCTGGACCGAGGTTGAGCAGCATTTCTTCCATCTGCAGGCGGCGTGCGCTCAGATCATTCATGATCATCAACCCGCCGATATATTCATCTGCATCCTCCGCTTTAATGTTGCGGCCATATTTGCAGATAACGATTGCAGCTTCCAGTTCAAAATCCAGTTTTTCAAAATGATCAGGCATGCAGGTAACTGGTCCAGGACCTTTGACACTATGATGATTGGTAAAATAGAAAATGGGATACTGATCAAATTCAGGGATCATTTCCACTTTGCGGTTTCTTCTGGCAGCAGCCACATGCTGGCGGAATGCATAACCATCGCGGCAACTGGTAGGGAAAGGAACAGGTGCCAGCAACTGCAATTCGCTGACGGGCGTTCTCTTATTGCTGGTGCGTGTGCCCTCTTTCAATAACAGTTCACCTGCAAGAGCCATAGGAAGTGAATCCTCCCAGTAATGAAGGAACATGTTCATGGTGCCTGGCAGGTCCGGATGGAGGGTTTCCATATCATATACAAAACCATCGATCAGAACACCAAGTTGTTCGCGTTCTTCCTTGAGATAAGAAACTAGTTTCATGATTGTTATTTTTCAGGTGGGGCAAAGGTAAGGGGTTATGGGCGTTGACCGTTGTCCGAATGACCGTTGACCGATGGCCGATGGTGACTGCGGAATCCGTAAATCCTTTTCCATTGTCACGCACTTACGTGCTAATGGCTATTGACTCTTCGAATATCGGCCATCGGTCAACGGTCATTCGGACAACGGTCAACGCCATAATTTGACTCGCTACCAAACTTGTTTTACTTTAGTTCTGTAATACCAACAAAATGTACCGGCATTTTATTTTTCTTTCCATCCTATTCCTTCATTTCATGAGCATTGCCCAACCTCCATCCAGGACGTTCCCTGCTTCGCTTTTATATGAAAAAGCATCACCACAACTCCTGCAGATACTGGACAACCCGGATACGTTCCGTTATCAGTTTATCTATACACAAATTGACAGGGACAGGAACAATAATCCCCATTTCACACATTATAAACTGAGATGTAATAAAGATGAATATTTCAATCCGGCTTCCATGGTAAAAATGCCCCTGGCTTTCCTGGCGCTGGAAAAACTGCATCAGATGAAGATAGCAGGCGTAGATAAATATACGCCAATGCTTACCGACAGCGCGTTCAGCCGACAGACTGTTGTAGCGGAAGATACCAGTGCTGAGAATGGCCTGCCATCCATTGCCCATTATATCAAAAAGATATTTCTAATCAGCGACAATGATGCATATAACAGGCTTTATGAGTTCCTGGGTCAGCAATACATCAATGAAACCCTTTGGAAAAAAGGATATAAAGACATAAGGATCACCCGCCGCTTTACGCCGATGGATGAAGAAGAGAACCGGCATACCAATCCGATACGCTTTGTGAAAGACGGGAAAACGATCTATACGCAACCACCGGCTTACAGCCAGGCTAAATTTAATTTTCCCCAGACAATACTGATCGGCCGGGCACATTATAACCGTGATGAACAACTGGTGCAATCACCCATGGATTTTACACGGCACAACAATGCACCGCTGGAAGATCTGCAGCAGATATTGCAATCTGTTTTATTCCCGGAATCTGTTCCGGCAAAACAACGGTTCAAACTTGACCAGGATGATTATAAAATGCTTTACCGCTACATGTCGCAGATGCCTTCTGAAAGCAAGCATCCGAAATATGATACCAGCGAATATTTTGACAGCTATACCAAGTTTTTATTCAAGGCCGACCGGACCGTTCCTTCGCATATTCGCGTGTTCAATAAAACCGGCTGGTCTTATGGATTCTTAACGGATGTGTCGTATGTAGTTGATTTCAAAAATAATATTGAGTTCATGCTCAGCGCCCTGATCTATGTGAACAGTGATGGAATATTGAATGATGATAAGTATGAATATAAGGAAACCGGCTACCCATTCTTTAAGGAAGCAGGTAATATCTTTTATGAGTATGAATTACAGCGGAAAAGGGAGCGGAAGCCGGATCTTTCAAAATTTAAGATCAACTATACAGAACCATAATGGGAACCTTTGCTGCCCAGGAGGTTAAAAATGGGCTTTTTTGTATCTTTGCCACGATGCAGTTTGAGAAAATCAACAATAAAGGCCAGGCGCGCTTGTTTAAGAACGACTACCTGGAAATGCTTACCAAGACCCATCCGCTGGTGATCTGGGGCATGTATCTTCCTGTGATCGGCTTTATGCTGTATTACAGCAATACCACTCTTGGTTTTTCCCTGCTTCGCGTGATGCTTACCTTTTTCGGCGGCATGTTTTTCTGGACATTGTTTGAATATTTTGCCCACCGCTTTCTTTTTCATTGGGTAAGTGAAAGCCCGCGCGCGCAAAAGTTTATTTATACCCTGCATGGTAATCACCATCATTACCCCCGTGATAAGCAAAGGCTTTTTATGCCGCCTGTGCCAAGTATCATTATCGCTTCTGCTATTTTCGGATTGACTTATCTCATCATGCGGCAGTATACATTTATGTTCTTCCCCGGTTTTATCCTTGGCTACCTCATGTATGGCACCATGCACTATGCCATTCATGCCTGGAACCCTCCTTTTAAATGGATGAAACCATTATGGAGAAACCATCATCTGCACCATTATAAAAATGAGCATAATGGTTTTGGTGTAAGCTCCACTATCTGGGATCGCGTATTTGGAACAATGTTCGATCTGAAGAAAGAAAAAGAAGATAAAGAGAAAGTAAAGGAACTGATGTTTGGTAAGGATAAGAAATAAAGGTTACCACTTTTCATTTTCATCAATATCGTCTTCTCTCCTGGTAAACTGCTTCCTTGATTCTATTTTTTGAGCCTGGCGCTCTATCATTAACTCTGCAATGATCCTTCCTGCATCTTCACCAGGGTTGTTTTTAAGCAGGTTTTTCAGTTTTATATCGCTTACGTCCATGCGGTAAAGAATGGCAATAAGACGGTCGAAATCATTTATTAAGAGATCGTTGATCCTGTCCGCCAGTTGACGGAACCGGAGTTCATTATCTGTTCCCCTGAACATAAGTCCCAGTTCAACACCGACAGCCTGTATGGATTCTTCATTATGCATACCTGATCTTTAAGCAGCACCAAAAATAGCCAGGTTTTTTTTGCAACTTTTTTCCGGCACCTATGTCCTATAAAAAAGCATCCAGGGCAAGCAACATTTTGGATTAAAAACACACTTTTTAAATTAAATGTTCTTGTATAAGAAGCTGGCATATTCACTGTTATCCCAGGTTCGAGCCACTTGTGTCAAATGTAAAATAAACGTTAAAGAGGAGGTTCGATAGTTTTCGTACGAACATTGTCGTATTTTAGCAATCTAACCACAAACCAGAATGAGAAAGATTTTTACGCTGGCAGTAATCTTATGCTGCCTTAATGGCTATGCTTTTGCCCAGGGCACTCTGAAAGGAAGGATTATTGATTCAACCAGTCAGCAACCACTGGGGTTGGCAACAATTACTGTTTTTAAGGCAGCTGATACGGCTATCATCACCTACCGCCTCAGTGATCCTGAAGGCAATTTTAAAGTTCCCGGCATTCCATTCGATCTCAACTGCCGTGTTGTTATCTCCTTTTCGGGTTATAGCATTTTCCGCAAAGAGTTTACCATCCCTGCAGGCGAAGCGACCCTGGACATGAACACGGTGTATATGCTTCCTGATGCCAAATCACTGGATGAGGTGCTGGTGATCGCAGAGAGGCCGCCTGTTGTGGTTAAAAAGGATACAATAGAGTTCAATGCTTCTGCTTTTAAAACATTGCCCAATGCACTGGTCGAAGACCTGCTGAAAAAGCTTCCTGGTGTGCAGGTAGACAGGGACGGGAATATTGCCGTGAATGGAAAACCGGTAAACCGCATCCTTGTTGACGGAAAGGTTTTCTTTGGTGATGACCCTAAAATGGCTACCCGCAACCTGCCTGCCAATGTGATCGATAAAGTGCAGGTAACTGATGATAAGGAAGAGCTGCTGCGGAATGGTGACGACAATATCAACAACGTGGGCAAAGTGGTTAATATCACTTTAAAGAAAGGAGTGAAGAAAGGTTGGTTTGGAAAATTGTATGGCGGGCTTGGTACTGATGAGCTGTATGAGGCCGGTGGCATCGCCAATATTTACCGGGATACATTGCAGATCAGCGTGCTTGGTTATATGAACAATATGAATAAGGCAGGCTTCAGTTTCAATGAGCTTATGCAAACTGGGGGTATGGACAGGAACCGCAGCAACAGTAATGGCACCAGTATCAGCATCTGGAACAATAGCAGTGGGGGCTCAGGTGTTTCAATCAACGGGGTGAACTTTGGCGGCGCGCAGAACTATGGAGGAGTTTCCACCAGTAAAGGCGCAGGGTTCAATCTTAATCATGCACCCAATGCAAAGAAATCATTATTCCTTCAATACTTCCATGGCAATGTGCACGTGAATCGTTTGACGGAAACAGAAACGCAGCAGTTCAATGGCGATACGGTTATTTCCAACAAGACCAGGCTTACTGGTGGCGTGGTCACCAATGCACATAATATTGGTGCTGGCCTGAGGCTGAAGCCGGATTCGGTTACCAATATCCTGTTCAACGCCAATTATACCATCGGGCTTTCAAATGAGAACAGGATCAGCACTATCAGCAGCATGAATAATATATTAGGCCCGCTCAGTGCCGGTAATGTGTTGCAGTCCAATAAAGGAAGCAGTTACTATTATCGCCATTCTTTAAATATTACCCGCCTTTCCAAAACAAAAAAAGGACGACGTTATAACATTTATCATAGCCTGGATGTCAATAACCGCTATAATGATCTTGCTACCAATACAGGCCTTGATTTTTATTATCCAACCGCCTACGATAGCCTGGCCGCCCAGCTTCGTAATGAACGCATACCGCGTACCGATGCCGCTGTATCGTTCAATTACAGCGACCCGCTCAGTAAAATATTGACATTCCGTATTGGCGGCCGTTATGAATACGGTCAGGTCACCAATAATATCAATACTTTCAGTAAAGACCTTGCTAATCCTGGCAACGGCGACACTCCTGATCCTTTGCGCACCAGCAGTTTCAACCGCCATAGCAACAGGATACTGTTGATGCCCGGCCTGGAATTCAAATGGAAAAACTTTACGATCACACCGGGAATGCGTGCCTTGTTCCAGTATGTTGATAATGATCTGGCCTCCCTGCCAGCACCGGTGAAACAGAAGAGCACAGACTTGCTTCCTGCGCTAAGCGTGACTTATAAGCAACTAAATCTTAATTACAGCCGGGATATTGCGCTACCTTCTTTTACTTACCTGATCCCTGTAAGTGATAACACCAATCCTTATTTTATCACTAAAGGGAATACCACACTCAATCCTTCAAGAAGGGATAATTTTTATGTCAACTATTATTTCAACGACCCCAAGCGTTCATTCAATATCAGCGTGTATGCCAATGGAGCCCTTACGCATAATGATATAGTGCAGAGCATAACAGTGGATGAAAAAGGTGTGCAAACAACAATGCCGGTGAATGCGAACGGCAGCAAGAATTTTTATATCAATTACAACCTGTACAAGCAATATAAAAACAACCAGCGCTTTATTTTCTCCTGGAACACGGGTGCCAACTATAATTTCAACCGCAACCGCCTGCTCTACAATGGTGAAAGCAGTTGGCAAACTACATGGAGCCTTAATCAATGGGCGGGGATCGGACTTAACTGGAATGATAAAGTGGAATGGAACAGTAACGTAAGTCTCGGTTATAACTTTACCCGCTATTCAAGCACTGCCTTTAATAAGCTGAAAGTGCAAACACGCTGGTGGGAGAATGAACTGATCGTAAGATGGCCGAAGCACGTGATCTGGGAAACGCAATGCTCCTACAATTTTAACGGTAATGTGCCTGCCGGTTCGCCTAAAGAGATCGTTCGCTGGAATGCGGCGGTTAACTTTACCATGCTGCGCGATGAAACGGGTGTGCTGCGTCTCAGTGTATTCGATATTCTCGACCAGAATAAGAATATCTCTTCTTACACCAGCCGGAATATGATCAATACTTCACAGACCAATGCATTGACACAATATTTTATGGCTACGTTCACGTATAATGTAAGACCTGCGGGTGTGAAGAAGAAAGTGGGTGGAAGGGAGAGATTGTTCCTGTTCTAATACCTCTCTGCAATTCCCAATGTGAACAAAGCAAAATCGTATTTCACCGGGTCGGCCGTATCCATTTTTCTTAACTGGGAAGTCAGCTCCAGGGCTGCTTCCCAGTCTGTTTGTTTTCTTTTGAGCAGCTTCAACCTTCTTGCTACCCGGGCTACATGCAGATCGATGGGACAAATGAGCTGTGATGGAGAGATGTTTTTCCAGATACCCAGGTCAACGCCTCTGCCATCATTCCTTACCATCCACCGCAGAAACATATTAAGCCGCTTGCAGGTGGAACCCCTTTCCGGTGTTGAAATATGTTTTTTTGTTCTCGGCGGCGCATCTTCCAGTAAAAAGAAATAGTGATGAAAACCGGAAAGCATTTCTTCCACAGACCTGCCATGCCTGGTAAAAGCTGTTTCAAGGCTGGGAGAGGAACTGTAATGATATTTGAAGAATTCAATAAAATACAACAGGTCGGTAGCATTGAATGTGCGATGCTTAAACCCCAGTAACCGCTTCAGGTCCTTATCAGAGTGATGCAGGCAAAACTGGTGCGGATGCATGTCCATCAACTGCATCAGTTCTTTTGATTTGTTGATGATAGTAGTGCGGTTGCCCCAGGCAAATATTGCAGCAAACAGCCCGGCAATTTCCTGATCGGCCTTATCCCTGAATAAATGAGGAATGCAAACAGGGTCATCCTTAATAAAAGAAGGTTGATTATATTCATCAACCTTCTTATCCAGAAATTCTTTTAATGATTTTGTCATATTTAACCCGGCGGTCAGATGGGATTGCCTCCCCTGATCAGCCTTAATAGAATGGCAATAATAGCTATTACCAGGAGTATATGAATAAGACCTCCAACGGAAAATACAAAGAAACCAAGTGCCCAGCCGATCAGTAGTATAACTGCAATAAGGTATAGCATAGCAGGCTTTTTAAGATGAAAAAATATATGTCCTGTCTCACCCTTATTTTGCAGATACAATGCCAAACCTGCTGTTTTACCCGATAGCTTTTTTCAGATCTTCGATCAGGTCGTCGGCATCTTCCACGCCCACGCTCAGTCTTATTAATGAATCGGATAAACCGTTCTTGATCCGCTCTTCCCTTGGAATGGAGGCATGTGTCATGGATGCAGGGTGATTGATCAGCGATTCCACGCCACCCAGGCTTTCCGCGAGGGAAAACAGTTGTGTTGAAGACAATACCCTTACAGCTTCTTCCTGGCTATCGTTCTTCAATTCGAAACTGATCATTCCTCCAAATCCGCGCATTTGTTCTTTGGCGATCGCATAACCGGCACTGTCCTCAAATCCCGGCCAGTACACTTTGGCCACTTTGGGATTGCTGCGCAGCCATTGGGCAATTTTTTCCCCATTCAGGCAATGCTGTTGCATGCGGAGATGAAGCGTTTTAATGCCCCTTAATACAAGGAAGCAATCCATCGGCCCGGGTACGGCACCGCAGCTTTTCTGTATAAAATAAAGCTTCTCACGGAGCTCAGCGGAATTCATGATCAAAGCGCCCTGTATCACATCGCTGTGGCCGCCCAGGTATTTGGTAGAAGAGTGCATAACGATATCGGCACCCAGATCGAGCGGGTTTTGCAGGTAAGGAGAAGCGAATGTATTGTCGACGCAAAGCAATGCATTGACTTTTTTGGCAATGACCGCTACTCCTGCAATATCTGTAATGTTCATCAGGGGATTGGTAGGTGTTTCCAGCCAGATCAGTTTTGTCTTGGATGACACGGCAGCCTCCACTTTGGAAAGGTCCGTTGTGTCTGTATAAACGAATTTGATCCCGAACTTTTCAAATACTTTGGTAAACAACCTGTAGGTGCCACCATACATGTCGCTGGCTGCTACCACTTCATCACCCGGCTCAAGCAGTTTGATCACGGCATCAGTGGCGGCCACACCACTGCTGAAAGCAAGTCCGAACTTTCCATTTTCGATCTCAGCCAGCGCTTCTTCCAGGGCTTTACGGGTCGGATTCTGGCTTCTCGCATATTCAAAGCCTTTGTTTTTACCCGGTGCTTCCTGCACATAAGTAGAAGTTTGAAATATAGGGGTCATGATAGCCCCTGTCGAAGGGTCAGGTATAGCACCTGCATGAATAAATTTTGTTGCAATCTTCATATTGGGAATGTTAAAATGATATTAAGAAAATAGGATGCAAAGATGAGAAATAATTAAGAAAGCCCACAGTCTCTTTATTTACCGCTTATCCAGCAGCAAAAGCTTTTAACAATTACTTTAAACAGGATTTTACAAAATATAAATCATGTTTCACGTAGATAAACATGCTTTTCACAGTTGTTTTATAGCGTTTCAGCAGAAAGCAGCAAAAAGGATATGTTATAGCAACAATAAGTTCATTTACCAATAATACCTAATTGCTTGCCTTGACGTTTTTCATGTAGGTACTTTGCATCAGATAACGAACGATTAATCATCAAAAACGGATAACCATGAAAAAAGTATTTTTATTCGCAGGACTGCTGGCTGGCATGATAGCCTTTGCTACTCCTGCACCAGAGCCAACAGAAAAGGTGTTGAAAGCATTCAAAGAAACCTTCTCTTCCGCAAAAGATATCACCTGGCATGAGTACAGCGATTTCATTCAGGCCAACTTCAGGCAAAATGAAATGCAGATAAGAGCACAATACTCTGATGATGGTACGCTGCTGAAAACTATCCGCTATTATGGCGAAAAGAATTTACCAGCCAACATCCTGGCCAAACTGAAAAAGAAATATAAAGGCCAGGAGATCTATGGCGTTACTGAAACTGTATGTGCTGATGAAGTGACTTTTGTGATCAACCTGCGTGACGGAGAGAATTGGTATACTGTAAAATCTGATGTGTACGGCAACTTGGAGCTGGCTGATAAATTTAAACGTGCAGATATATAGATTAAGTGAGGTATTAGTTGTAAGTCGGGAGCCTAGGCTTCCGACTTATAGTTTAAACAAGCAGCAGCATTCAGATACCTCCAATCGTAATTGTTTTTGCTGTAAGCTTCTGCCGGTTCCAACGGCTTTGCAAGCACACTTGTATTGAGTATTTTTTCTTTCACCAGTTTTTCCCTCGCGTCCTTTATCATTTCCTGCATGGCAGGATGTTGCATCCATTGTTTTTGGGGTGGCTCAAATCCTGTTTTGTCTTTTCGCCAGGCTATGGCAGCCGGTAAATGATCCTTCATCGTTTGCCGGAGTATCCATTTCGTCCAGCCCTGCCTGATCTTGAAATTGGAAGGAAGGGAAAAAATGAATTCCACCAATTCATGACTTAGAAACGGAAGCCTTACTTCACGGCCATGAGCCATTGAATTCCTGTCGGCATACCGGAGCAATTCATTCAGCCCATGTACACAGGTATTGAAATAAAGAATGCCATTCAGCCCCCGTAGTTCAGGAGAACAGTAATAGGCTTCCTTGCTTTGCAGTCGCACAAAATCCTTATGCAGGTCTTCCTGGCCAAGAGCATGAAAGAGGTATTGCTTTTCCAGTATCACCGAAGCCAGATCTGGCAGCAGGCTGGCCATGATATTTTTCCATCCAAAACTCTCCTGCACTCCTGCTTCTCTGGCAGCAGCGATCTCTTTGCTCTTTATCAGTTTCCGCTTATGAAATAATTCCTGCCAGTACCATTTATAGTATCTATGATAGCCTGCCAGTGTTTCATCCGCGCCCTGGCCATCAAGCAAAACAGTTATCTGATGCTGTTTCGCCAGTTCAAACACACTGAACTGGGCAAATGCACTGGCCGAAGAAGCTGGTTCCTCCTGGTGGTACAAGAATCTTTTCCAGTGATGGATCAGGTCATCGGCTGTAATGGCTATCGTGTGTTGCTTCAATCCAAATTCATTTGCTACCATACGGGAAAATCCGAGCTCATCTTTTTCAAAGCCGGGAAAACTGGCAGTGAAACAATGCTGGGAGAAAGAACTTTTGCCTGCTTTATGTATAAGCATTGCGATAGATGAACTGTCGAGCCCTCCGCTTAATGAAGTGCCTACAGGGACATCACTGCGGAGCCGTCGGTCGATGGATTGTGACAGAAGATGCTGAAAACGGTCAATCGCTTCTTCATCGCCAATGGAAAGCGTGGAAGACATTGGCAGGTCCCAGTATTTATCAATGATAAGTTCTCCTGAGGAGGGTGTAAAATAAAGCCTCGATGCGGGTGGTAGTTGTACGATATGCTCAAAGAATGTTTCTTCAGGCCGCTCCGGGTTATCTACATAGCCGATCGTGATATAGTTGAACAGCATTTTCAAATTAGGGATATACGGTACACCTGCTGCCCAGAGAGCTTTCATTTCTGAGGCAAAAAAAAGAGAACCTTTATCAAGTGAATAGAAGAACGGTTTTTCTCCAAACCGGTCTCTTGCTGCAAATAATTCCTGCTCTTTTTCATCCCAGATGGCGAAGGCAAACATGCCGTCGAAACGATGGAGGCATTCATCATCCCAATGGTCATAAGCAGCAAGGATCACTTCTGTATCTGATCTGGTATGGAAATGATAACCTTGCTTTTGCAATTCCTGTTTTAATTCCAGGTAATTATATATTTCACCATTATAAATGATACTGTAGCGATGGGTGGCTTCACCTGGAAGGGTGTAATGCATGGGTTGGGCAGCGGCATTGCTCAGATCGATAATAGCCAGGCGGCGGTGGCCAAGAAGGGCGGTACCATTGTTATTCTGCCAGAAACCATCTCCGTCGGGGCCGCGATGAGCTAATGCATCTGTCATTTTATGCAGTTGCTCTTTGCCGTGTAATGGCCCTGGTTGTATGATACCGGCAATCCCGCACATACTGTAAATATCTTAAATAATTTTTGCTCACGGTAATATGTCTCCCACAAAGCCACGAAGAGCACAAAGGATTTTTTCTTTGTGCTCTTCGTGGCTTTGTGGGAGAAGTAAGCTTTTAGAAGGAGATCGGCAGTTTTACTACCACATCATCCCATCCTATGACAAGGTTGGCTCCTGTGTCTGTTTTTTCAAATACCATCGTGAAATATTCAAGCATAGGATTATTAAAAGTAGCCGGCACTTTAAAGCGTTCTATATCCTTGGCGGGATCTTGTTTTAATCCCCATGTATCAATGTTGCTGTTAAGAACGATCGTCCAGCTATCCTTGTGAGGGATACAATAAAGGATATAGCGGCCTGCTTTTATTTTCTTTCCGTCGATAGTAACGTTCTTATAAAGATCGATCTCTGTTGATTCGTTGGCTCCAAGGCGCCAGGGTTCATCATATTTCAGGATCCCTGAAAATAAGCGGCGTTTTTGTAAATGGGGGCGGCTGTATACTACCCGGGCCACGGGTGGCGCCACGGTGCCATTGGCCATCTTGATTTTGGGATAATCAACCGGGAAATAACTCATATCCATGGGAGAGATATCTACGGGAGCGTAGGTATTGCCTGGCATCTCCTGTGGCAGCACCGGTAAAGTGTCTACCGGCACAATGTGGTTATCAGCGGGCGTTGCTTCTTTTTTTTCTTCCTTGCAGGAAAAAACCGTCAGCACAATGAGTACAAGAAGCGAATGTTGAAGGGTCTTCATTATTAATTGTTCGTTAGAGCGTAATTGGCAAAGCTACCCTGGTGTTTTCCCATGCGATCACCAGATTGGTGCCGGCTGCTGATTTTTCAAACAGCATGGCGAGTGATTCAAGTGGCTCTTCCAGCTTTTGCACAGGAACGTCCACTCTCACTATATCATTCGCCTGCTTGTATTTAAAAGATCCCCAGGTATCAGTGTCTTTATTGATGATAAATGTCCAGCTTTTTTCATTAACAATAGCATAGAGCGTATATCTCCCCTTTGCTATCTTTTTCTGACCTATGACCACTGGTTTGAAAAATTCGATCTCAGTAGCTTCATTGGCACCCAGTCTCCAGAGTTTGCCATATTCAACCAGGTTGCCAAAAATAGGGCGGCCTTCTTTTTTGGGCCGGCTGTAAATAACACGGGCCACAGCCGGTTCTATTGATTTCGCCTGTGTTTTCAATTGGGGGTAATCACAGGGATAATAACTGACGTCCAGCGGCGATTTATCAATAGGAGGAATAACGGTTTGCGATAGGACGATATTGCCCAGTAAAACCAATGCAGTACAAACGAAAAGGGCTTTTTTCATGTTTTATTTTTCTGACACTGCAAAAATATAGAAGAGGGCTCAAATGTGGACAGGGTTGATGTGGTTATATTGGATCTATCTGTTGACTGTTGCTCGCCGTTGTCTGTTGACCGGGCATCCATCTCCCGTTTGGCCGCTTCATCAATGTCTCTCAGCCATTCGGTCAACGGACAACGAGCAACAGCCAACGATCAGTTACCGCTTGCCTCTTTCAGCAGAGTATACTGATCCAGGACATAAGGCTTTGCTTCTTTCCAAAACTGACGGTAACAATCCTGCAGAAACAGGTAGTGTGTGTCCAGCAATTGCATGGCTGTGTCGCTTTCTGTTAAATAAAGTGCACGCCTTACGAGGCCGTTCAGACTGTTGCCAATACCCCAGCGCGACTGGTAATTATATAACCAGTCCTGTTTCTGCATATAGGGGAACATGACCTTGAATGCTGCCGGATGCCAGTTGCTGTAGTCATGAAGCATGGAATAGGTTTGCCGGGAAAATGCAGCCAGTGCGGTTCCGGGAAATTCATTAGAGTCGTTGGCCAGAAAATGATCATATATCACGTCAATAATGGCACCACTGTACAGCCGGTAAGCCGGTCTAAAAGGTTCTTTAGCAGCATTAGTAGCCGGATGCGTATCTGTGAATGTATCAATGAGGCGGTGAAGCATGATCCCCTGCTGAATATCGGCAGGATAGTCAAATTGTTTTTTCCCTTTTACAAAATCGCTGATCATATTTCCTGTGAGCACGCCGGGATCGTTGAAAGACAGGTATGCGTGCGCAAGAAAATTCATTGCTTAAAGATAAATTAAGTAATTAAAAGAAGTTTTCACTTACTTAACGTTTTTATTCAGCCAATTATTGATCTCTTCAAGAGCTGCCGGTGAAAATGTTTCCTCCAGTTGAGCATATTCCGCAACCGTACAGGCTTTGCAGGTCTGGAAAAGATGATTTAAGCCAGGCAATTCCTTTACTGTATAAATTTTACTCTTGCTTTTCTTCAATGCAGATTCTATGCCGCTAAGGTTGGAACCGGCAACTACCTGTATATCTTTTCCACCATTCAGCGCAAGCACTTTGCAATGAAGCGCTTTCAGATATGGAGCGGGATCAAAAGCAAGGAAATACCGGTACCATTTGCCTTGTAGCTCTTTTACCATGCCATTGGCTACTTTTTCATGGCTTTCGGCAGCATTCAGCCCTAATTCGGTTAAGATGGAGGGATCCGTGTTTTTTGCCCATTGATCGATCAGCTCTTTTACTTTGAGCGAGGCAACAGTTGAATCATTCGTAGATAAAATGGCTTTGCACGCCGATTTATACATGATGATATAAGCCTCTATGGCACGTGTGCTAATGCCCGCCTGGCGGAGAATGGCCGCGTTCTGCTCAGCCATCAGGCTGTCTATTTTAATGCCCGGCCCTGCAAGCAGTACAATAAAATCAACATCCTTACTGGAAGCTGCTACCATAGGAGCGATCATGCCCCCTTCACTATGACCGATAAGACCGGTCTTCTTCCTGTTCACTTCAGGCCTGGATAAGAGATACTGAAGGCTTGTACGCGCATCATCCGCAAAATCGGCTGAGGTTGCATCTTTGAACTGACCGGAACTTTTACCAATCCCGCGATCGTCCACGCGCAGCACTACAAATCCATTTTTAGTTAGTGCATCTGCCAGCACTGCAAAAGGCTTATGTCCCATAATCTCTTCATCACGATTTTGCGGGCCGCTTCCGGTTATAAGCAATACTGCAGGAAAAGGACCTTTCCCTGGCGGAATGGTGATAGTTGCGCCATAATGCAGGCCGAGGCTGGTATTGTCATATTCCACTTCTTCACTTTTGTAAGGAAAGGGCGGCTGCGGCTCCTGCGGGTGTTTTCTTACCACAGGGACAGATACAGTTTTTTTTAATACGAGAGGGAGCTCTGCGCCCTGTTTGAAGATCCCGTCCAATGCTGAATCGCCTATCAGCTTTGCCGTAAAAGAAGCATTCATCTGGTGCATCTCAATGGTCAGCAATCCTGCCGCTACCCAGGTGGTATCGCATTTCAAACCGAATGCAGATTGATCAGGGCTGTCTGCTGTTGCAGTGAGCCCATTGGTACCATTCTCTTTTATATGAAAAACGATCTTCAATCCTCCGGCCACATTCAATGTGCCCTGCCAGCTACCCTGGTAATTAGCCAGTGACTGGGAAAAGGCAGTCAAACCAAAGACAAGCGATGCTATGGCGGGTAAGAAGTATTTAATTTTCATAAACTATTTATTTCTTTTTTGTTTAACAAAAAGACGATAGGAATAAATGGCGGGCACAAGTGAAATGAGCAGTGTGGATGTGATGAACACAATGAATGATGCGGTTTGGGGAAGCAGGAGGCAAACAACAGCAAGGAAAATACCTACGCCAAACCATAAGCGCCCTGCCAGTTGGTGTGTTTTTTTCCAGTTCTCTTCATTTTCCAGTGTCCAGGGAAGGCGCATGCCGACGAAATAATTCGGTTTGATATTGTACATATAATTACCGAGTATAGCGAATAACAATCCTATACAGGAAAAAATAAGCCCTGATTCAAGCTTTATACTTCCTTTATAGGCACTGTAAAGAATAAGGAATTGGATGAGGGATAAAAAGATGATGATGGTGATGCCGATACTGAAAGTACGATCCTTGATATCTTTTGCATAGCGTTTTGGATCGATGCGGTGCAGATTGGCAAACAGGAAATACATACCGATGCTCAGGCCGGTAAGTAATAATGAAGAGATCCATAGTTCATTTTTATTGCCATACCGGTCAGGCTCTCCGTGGAGATTGAAATGTACGGCTACTGTTTCGGGAAGTTTATTCCAGATAATGGCTAGGTAGACCACTGGTGCGAATATGAATAGCCAGATAAGTTTTTTAAAAAGTGCTTTCATATTATTTTCTTTTTAGTTTGAACTGCATGAACCATTTCATGATCTCGTCCACTACAGTAGTATTAAGCGAGTAATAGATGTATTGGCCATCTTTTTCAGCAGTGACCAATTGAGCCTGCTTCAATAAGTCAAGGTGATGGGAAATGCTTGGTGCTGAAATATTAAACTGTTCCACTATTTCACCGGCAGTCATATCCCTCTCCTGCAACAATTCCAGTATTTTCCTTCGGGTAGGATCATTTAAGGCCTTGAAAACAGTGTTCATACAACAACTTATTCATTAAATATTTAGACAAATATCTAAATAATATCGCAAATCTCCAAGTTTTTCCTGTATCAATTGTGGTATTCGGGTTTACAAATGGTAGTAAAAAGGGATGTACGGTTAACGCGTGATAACAGCCTTTAACACTGTTTAACACAGTGTTCCATTAATCACAATTGGCTTGTGAGCAGCTGTAACCTGATCTACTTTTGCTACGTCTTAGTTACATATCGCGGTTGAATAAAGCCGGATAAACACTAAAAGAAAAAAACCAAACCACAAAAAATAAAAATTTTATGAAACGGATCATTCTTACACTGGCAATCGCAATCAGCAGTTTTGCAGTATTTGCCAACGACGTTAAAGTAAACACAGCAGTATTGAACGCATTCAACAGCGAATTTGCTGATGCAAAAGATGTACAATGGGCAAGCGGCCAGGGCTACTATAA
>DATAJQ010000085.1:0-4069 GCA_036262095.1 Chitinophagaceae bacterium
CAGCTTCAATAGTTCTTAAGCAATGATCAGCAGACGAAATATCCGGGTAAAAGTGATGCAGACGCTCTATACGTTAGAAACCGTGGAAACACTCATCAAACCCGGAGAGCCGCAAAAAACATTACAGCAGCATTTTGACCACACCCGTTCCCTATTGATCTATCTTACCTGGTTCCTTACGGAAGTAGCGAGGTATGCTGAAACAGAAGCACATAAACGGGCCGGCAAACATCTCCCCACTGCAGAAGACCTGAACGTGAATACCAAGATCGCTGGTAATGAAACCCTTTGGAAGATGCTGGAAGACCCTGCATTGAAAGAACAGTTCGCCAAAGAAAAGCCGTCCCTTATCCATCGCTCCGCACAGGCAGAGAATACAGATATGATCCGGAAAGTATATCTCGACCTGGTAGAAACACCTGTTTACAAGACCTATATCTCCAAACAATCCCGCGATAGGGTTGAAGAAAAAAAGATCATTGAATTTATTCTCAATGATCTGATGCTGGCCAATGAAACTTTTGTTTCACATGTAGAGGAAAATTTCTCCAACTGGAATGATGACGGAGAAATGGTGGTGCAATTACTGGCCGCATATATACAAAAACCCGGCATTTACAATTTCAACCAGTTGCTCAGCCCCGATAAAGCACAGTTTGCCAAAAGCCTTTTGCAAACCGTGCAGGATAAGGCAGCGCATTTACAGGAGATCATTATCCCCAAGCTGAAGAACTGGGACCCGGAAAGGATTGCCCTGCTCGACATGATACTGATGAAAATGGGCGTGGCAGAATTCCTCTATTTTGAAACGATCCCGCCTAAAGTAACCATCAACGAATATATTGACCTGGCTAAAGAATACAGCACCCAGCAGAGCGGTCAGTTCGTGAATGGTATACTGGATAATATACATAAAGACCTGGTGCAACAGGGAAAAATGCAGAAAGTGGATTATAAGAAAGCCTGATGCCGGTTTTGAAGTTGACCTCCTTACCTTTGCCATTCTAAAGACAGGATAAATGAAGAAGTTATATATTCTTTTAGCTGTAACGGCCGGGCTTTTTGCCTGCCAGACAACAGACAAAAAAGGCACTCCCGGGCTCGATACAGAAGCGAGGCAGAATGCAACAAGGGATTCTGCTAATTTCACCACTATCCAGTGGCTGGATTCCACTTTCATCGATCTCGGAAAAATAAAAGAGGGCCAGGTGGTGGAAGTGAGCTACCGGTTTAAAAATACGGGCAACAAAAACCTGATCATTGCAAATGTATCGGCCAGTTGCGGATGCACAGTGCCGGAAAAGCCGGAAAGACCTTATGCTCCCGGTGAAGAAGGCGTGATCAAGGCAAAGTTTGACAGCCGTGGCCGCCCTAAAGGTGAAGCCCGCAAAACAGTGTATGTGGATGCCAATACATCGCCCGTACAGCACCAGTTGAATTTCAAAGTTGATATCACAGACTAAACATTAAAACAAGAACAAGAATGAATCAGATCTATCTTTTGCAAGCCACTCCAAGCGCTTCAGGCGGAGGTTTCCAGTTTATCTTTTTAGGATTGATGATCCTGGTATTCTGGCTGTTTTTTATCCGCCCCCAGGCAAAACGCGCAAAGAACCAGAAAAAATTTATTGAAGATCTGCAGAAAGGAGATAAGATCGTAACTATCGCCGGTATTCATGGCATCATCAATAAAGTGAATGAAGACGGAACACTTTCTATTGAGATCAGCCCCGGCAGCTACATCAAGATCGAAAAATCTGCCATCAGCATGGACTGGACAGCAGCCCTGAACAAGCCTGCTGCAAGTGCCACTACAGAAAAAAAATAAGCAGATCATTCTATTCCTTCATGATCAAAGTCGGCTTAACAGGCGGCATCGGCAGTGGCAAAAGCACTGTAGCCCGTATATTCGGCGTGCTGGGTATTCCTGTTTATAATGCTGATGATGCAGCCAAGCGGCTGATGAATGAAAATGAAGAAGTGAAAAAGAATGTCATCCTTCATTTCGGAAAAGAAAGTTATACCACTGAAGGGTTGCTCAACCGGGCATATATTGCTTCGCAGGTGTTTAATGATAAAGAAAAGCTGTCGCTGCTCAATTCCATTACTCATCCTGCCACTATAGCCGATTCTGAACACTGGATGCGGAACCAAACAACCGCTTATGCAGTTAAGGAAGCGGCTTTATTGTTTGAAAGCGGCTCTGCCGGTAATCTTGATTATATCATTGGAGTGTATGCCCCTGCCCCGCTACGCATTCACCGCACCATGCAGAGAGACGGCATCAGCCGTGAAGAAGTGCTGAAACGGATGAGCCGGCAGATTGATGAGAACATGAAAATGAAACTCTGCGATTTTGTAGTCATAAATGATGAACAACAACTGCTGATACCGCAAGTAGTCAGACTGCACCAGGAACTGCTGGGTATTAAATCAAAAGTCAAAATTCAAAAGTAAAAAACGATCCTTTTACTTTTGAATTTTGACTTTTGATTTAATATTAGTTACCTCAGGCTAATCATTTCAACACTGCCAGCGCTTTCGCGATCCTTCCCCAGGCTTCTTCAATTTTTTCCATACTGTTGGCAAAAGAGAAACGCACGCAATCGGGATCACCGAATGCTTCACCCATTACGGATGAAACGTGTGCGGTGTTCAGCAGGTACATACAGAGATCACCGGAAGTATGGATCACGGTTTTACCATCCGTTTTTCCATAATAGTAACTGATGTCCGGGAAAATATAAAAAGCCCCATCCGGTGCAGAGCATTCGATGCCTGGGATATTACTTACCAGTTCGAGTACTCGCTGACGGCGGCGGGTAAATTCTTTTACCATTTCCATTGTCGGGCGCAGATCAGTTGTAAGTGCTGTTACCGCTGCTTTCTGTGTGATCGAAGAAGTGCCGCTGGTAAACTGCCCCTGTATCTTTTCGCAGGCTTTGGCAATAACAGGATCGGCGGCGATGTATCCAAGCCTCCAGCCCGTCATGGCAAAACCCTTGCTAAGACCGTTCACGATGATCACACGGTCTTTGATATCTTCAAACTGAGCAATGCTCTCATGCTCTCCCACAAAATTGATATACTCATAGATCTCATCGGAGATGATCAGGATGTTGGGATATTTACGGAACACATTCACCAGTCCTTCCAGTTCGGCTTTGCTGTACACAGCTCCGCTGGGATTGCAGGGAGAAGAGAACAGGAATACTTTTGTATGCGGAGTGATCGCTGCTTCGAGTTGTTCGGGAGTGATCTTAAAACCGGATTTAGGGGTTGTTTTTATTTCCACTACCCTGCCGCGGGCGATTTTAACCAGTTCACTGTAAGTAACCCAGTATGGCGTTGGGATCAGCACCTCATCATTCTCATCCACCAATGCAAGAACGGCATTGGCCAGGCTTTGCTTGGCGCCGGTTGACACTACGATGTTTTCAGGTTTATAATCGAGATTATTATCGCGTTTGAATTTAGTGCAGATGGCTTCACGCAGGTCCAGGTAACCGGGTACTGGCGTATAGTGGCTCCAGTTATCATGAATTGCTTTTATTGCAGCTTCCTTAATATGTTGGGGTGTATCAAAATCGGGTTCTCCTAAGCTAAGATCGATAATATCGATACCCTGGGCTCTCAGTTCGCGGCCCAGTTTGGCCATTTTCAGCGTCTCCGGTTCATTGAAACGCTGCAACAATGAAGATAACTGCATGATTGAAGAATTTATATATTGGGGTTTTAATGAAAAAACATTTACCGGCAAGCGGTTGCAAATGTAGGAATTTGAACGGATCGAATCCTTGATTAAAAAACGTTTAAACGAAAAGTGAATAACTGAGAAAAATGGCAGTTTCTACTCTCCGGAAGCTGGGCTTATTCTTTTTAAAATGTATAAAAAATTAATTTTCAACATATTGAAGACAATAACCTGCCCCTGAAATGCTCTAACAATATATAACTGAAAACATTATCTTTGCCCCTCTTTAAAAATCCCTGACATCTTTACCCGCCGCCATATACGGAGTAAAGTACCGAAAAATGTAAATGAACAAAGTATGCAACTGAAAGGTTT
>DATAJQ010000086.1:0-4927 GCA_036262095.1 Chitinophagaceae bacterium
TAATTAAAATTACCAAGAGATTTACTCTTGCTTATAACGTAAATTTAGGGCAAAAATTGAAATGACCTCTACAGTAGTTTACAACGGCGATCTCCGCACCACCTGCACCCATTTGAAAAGCGGCTCTTTTTTTGAAACCGACGCCCCTACAGACAATAACGGCAAGGGTGAGCGGTTCTCTCCTACGGACCTGATGGCAACCAGCCTGGCCACCTGTATGGCCACCGTTATGGGCATCAAGGCCCGCACCATGGGTTTTGACCTGAACGATCTGAAAGTGGACGTACTGAAAATAATGAAATCGGATCCCCGCCGTGTTGGCGGTATAGAATTAACATTTCATATACCTGAAGCCCTCCGTGGCATCGATGAAAAAACAAAAACGATCCTGAAACATACTGCCGATACCTGCCCTGTTGCCAAAAGCATTCATCCGGATATTGAAGTAAAAGTGGATTGGGGAAGCTGGCGTTGAGTCTGGAGTCAGGAGCACGACCTCACCAGCAATTCATTCAGTACTTTGGGCAATTGGTGCTTATATCCTTTAATTTATAGCAGCTTCATCCGAAAATTTGCTTTTCTTGGCAGATAACGCGGATGATATGAACGTCTTGGTGATCGAATACGAAAAAGGGATGGTACAAAAGATCAAGGATTTGCTCCATGAAATTGATGAATCCATCCATGTAGTAGGAGTAACAGAGAATATGTTTGCGGCAGCAGAATGGCTGACCCGTAATAAAATTCCTGATTTGATACTGGCTAATGAAGGCATGATTGCCGGCGTGCAGAAAAAAAGGCGCGGCGATGTGAAAGCCATTGTCACTTTTTCCACCACTACCGAAGCATATAACTTTGAAGCATTCCGCTATAAAACCATCCGTCATATACTGAATGAGATCCCGGGCACTGAAGAGAGATTGCTGAACTTCGATCAGTACTGGGGCAATGGCGGCAAGGCTGTGGCAGCAGGCAATTTCAAAGAGAGGTTTTTGGTTAAGCAGGGACAGAAGCTTGTATCCATCCCCGTTAACCAGATCGCTTATTTTTTTTCACAGGAGCGATTTATTTTCTTCAAAACATTCGACAACCAGAAGTTCCTCCTGGAATACAGGATGGAGCAACTGGAAAACATTTTATCACCTGAATCTTTCTTCCGGATCAACCGTTCATATATTGTATCCCTTCAAACAGTAAAGGAAATTCATTCTTATTTCGGCAATCGCCTAAAGCTTTATCTCTCTCCTGCAGCCGACAAGGAAGTGGTTGTAAGCAGAAAAAGAGTAACGGACTTTAAGGAATGGCTGGGAAAATAACCCGGCCATTTTTTGTAAACCGGTCTGCATTTCCTGCGATTTTCGTTCGTGCTTTATTTGCTGCATTTCATACACAAATCCGGTCAGTTGCTGCATTCAGAGTTGCAACGCTCTTTTTACTTGTCTAGTTTGGTTTTGTAAACATCCAATACCAGTTGCCGGCGAAATCCGAATTCACCGGTGATACACACACCAAACACAATGTATGATGAAAAGCCACCTGCTCTTTCTCCTGCTACTATTTTGTTTGTCCACTCCTTGTTTCACTCAATGCCTTACGGCTCTGCCACCGCCGGCCTGCAATGGTGCAGAGCCGGCCCTGGCGGATAATGAAACCCTGAATACAGGTACTACCAAATGGTATTATGGCCCCACTGCAACCTTAAACAGTCTTACCATCCAGGGAGGAACCCTTGTTGTTTGCAGCGACCTTACCATTGATAAGTTTTACATGACAAGCGGCACGATATTCGTTCGCCCCGGTGCAAGATTTGTTATTGGTTCGGGTATTGGTTCGGGACTTACCCTGAATGGCAATTGCGCAATTTATAACTATGGCACCATGGATGTACAGCGCAACTTATCACTTGATAACGGCGCTACTGCAAGCACACCCAATATTATCATCAATGCCACTTCAACATCCATCTTCCGCGTGCCCTTTCAGTATTTCGTGATCAACAATGCATATTCCTGGTTTGTGAATAAAGGACTGGCAGAATTTGGCGGCGTTATCACCGATCAGTACTCCTCTCCTTCTTCTGTTTGCCTTGGCAGCGGAAGTATAATGAGAATGAATATCCTGATCAATAAAACAAGTAACAGCTATGTTGTGCCATCCGGTGCAGGATGCGTATCAGTTGCACAGACTTCCATTTTCAACAACAGGCTGACCGATAATGCTAATTTATATGCCTGTCTGTCTGCCAGCCATAGCTCTTATTCAGGCTGCGGTGGTTGCCCGGCCAATAACTGGGGGGCTGCACAGGTAATGACAGGATGTGTTTCCTGCAATGCACTTGGTGTGCTGGATATAAAGTTTATTGACCTCAGCGTTTCGGCTATTACTACAGGCAACAAACTGCAATGGGAAATAAAGGATGTATTGAAAACAGGTGCTTTCAGCATTGAAAGATCCGGCGATGGGATCCATTATTCACCCATCAGCAATATGCCCGTTGCAGCAGGCATCACTGTTTCCTTTAACTATATTGACAAATCTCCCCTGACAGGATATAATTACTATATGATCAAATATATTCGTTCCGATAATACTACCATCAACAGTAAGGCCATACGCGTTTCATCATTACCACAAAACGGTTTCATCATAAGTCCCATGCCTTTTGATCGCAGTTTCTCCATTTCGTTCTCAAAAGAGATTGAGCCGGAAAAAGTGATCCTGACTGATATAATGGGCAGGAATATCAATATAAAATACACCATTGAATCCTATACAGGTTTGATGGAAGTGGAGTTGTTGGATGATATTGCGCCGGGCATGTATATCGTCCATATCCGTTCTGACAAGAATACCATGGCAAAAACGATCTTGAAGAAATAGTAACACAGATGAGAAGTATCGCAAAGGACGCAAAGATTACGCAAAGAGCGCAATGTGGCGTCCTTTGCGATACCCTCAGCAAACTCAACATTTTTTCAATCTCTTCTTTTCAAGACAGCATTCCCTACTGCGCAATCAAGGCATTTACGCTGACTGCAGTATTGACTCTTCAGTTCAAGCAACACTTGGGTATCGCGGGCCGTGCGGCTGTTCATGCCCAGCTGCTTATATCCTTCAATAATGGTATTGTATTCCGGCGGAAGATCTTCCAGCCATTGCAGCACTCTTTCTTTCAATGGTTCTTCCTGGTGAAAATGTGCATACGTAAATAATATAGGAATGATCGTATTGATGATAATTGAATCGGTCATTGCTATTCCCATCCTCTTCGGGCGGAATGAACTGGCTTCATCCAGGCGGTAATGATAATGCCAGTAATCATTGGCTGTTACATTCAGCCAATGACGGATATCTTTTACATTCACTGCCTCTTTTACCCTGGTGAATAAGTGGGTGGTTTGATGTACCAGCATGGCTAATTGAGCAAAGCGCACAGTAGGGAAATTAACCGGTCGCATCCGCAGGAAGACCGGCTGGCCATGAACAGGCTTCAACTGGTATTTACGACGTAGAAACTGATATTCTTTTTGCAGGAGAATGGCATAATCTTCCTCATATCGGTCATTCAGCAAGCCTGCCTGCCCAAGCAGCAACGCTTCCAGTTGGTGCAATTGATTTTTATGCCGGGCCAGTAAAGCCAGTGGCACAGACCGCGCTACTGCTTCAAAGAAATCAGCGTTCAGACGGCTGCCAAAGCTTCTTGCCAGCAACCACCAGAAGGTTTCTTCCCAATGAAAATTATTCTCCCGGAGAAGGGCGCCGGTCATGCTTGCTTTCCGCAGCAGGCGCTCTGCCAGCAACCGGTCTTTCCAGCTTTGCCAGGCAAGGTCTTCGAGACTGGTGATCTTTTTCCCGCAGGGAATAAAAGCCGTTGACCGCAGCAATGATTGATAATGCTGCAGGAGTATATGCGGTATGCGATGCTTTAATTCCAGCACGGGCAGGTCATTTACAGGGCCGTCATCTTCCCATACCACGTGCAGTATCACGTTGCTGTAATGAGGATCATATTCATGAGCATGCTTATTCCAGTCAGACGTACGCAAATGGAGCTCCACCGAACCAGACCAGGTGAATGGTCCGATCTTTACGCGGGCATTGAAAAAATCAGGCCCCTGGTTGGTGTTATACATGCCGGGGGAGAACACATTCACCGGTTCTCCGTTCACTGTGGTGAGATGATGCCGGTTGAAATGCTGGAACTGCCAGATATATTGCAATAATCTTTCCGTCATTAAATCCCTTTTAAGAGGGATCCAAAGTAGAAAGCCTGCAATCAGCAGCAATTGTTTTTACAACAGTTTATAATGGGAAAATCACCAGGATCATTTGTATTTTTCCAGTTCTCTTACCACCCTGCTCACAGGAAGTCCCATTACATTATAGAAATCTCCTGAAACAGACTGAATGCCTACCACACCGATCCATTCCTGGATGGCATAAGCGCCGGCTTTATCATAAGGTTTGTACTTGTCAACATAGAATTCGACCTGTTGCCGGCTAAGTGAATGAAAATATACATCTGTGATATCGGCAAAAGCCGTTTCCTTTTCATCCTGCCTGATCACGACGCCTGTGATCACCCTGTGTCGGTTGCCCGACAGCTTAGAAAGAATACGAATGGCATCTTCCCGGTCAATTGGTTTACCGATTATTTGCTGATCTAATACGACCACAGTATCTGCAGCTAAAATCACTTTGCCGATCCCAACAGAGGATTGTACAGCGAGGGCTTTATTCCGTGCAATATGTACAGGTACTTCTTCTATGGGCAGTGAATCAGGGAAGGTTTCCGCTGTTTCTTTCACTACTATTTCAAAAGGTATTTCTGCCCATTCCAGCAATTGCTTGCGCCGGGGCGATTGGGAAGCCAGGATGATCGGGTTCATATATAAAAGTAAAAAAAGATCATAGAAAGGATACCGGT
>DATAJQ010000087.1:0-25519 GCA_036262095.1 Chitinophagaceae bacterium
ATTTTAAATGTTACACAAAAAGCTACCAATATTGCCTCAGGCGCTATTACGATGATCGTAGTATCGGTGCTGGGGCTTTTTGTGCTGTTGTTTTTGGGAGTGGCTTTATCATGGTGGTTGGGCGACCTGTTGGGAAGCCGCCCCGGCGGTTTTTTACTCGGAGGCGCATTTTTCCTGCTGCTGCTGGGTGTTATTCTCTTAATGCGCAGGAAGATCATTTTTCCTCTTATCAGAAATCTTATTATCAGCAAAGTGTATGACTAAGCCCAGGATCACTACATACGAAGAATTGCTGCAGGAAAAAGCACGTCTCGAGGCTTTGCTTCAGGCACAGAAAGAGCTGGTGAGGCAGGACATTGAAGAGATCAAGCAGGAGCTGGCTCCTGTGAAATCAGCGATCTCCGTGGTCGGTAAATTTGCTACCAGGGACAAACGCAACCTGCTGCTTACCACTGCCACTGAAGGTATCATTGACCTGGTGGTGAAAAAGCTGATACTTGCCCGTTCGGGCTGGCTGACTAAATTGGTGGTACCCTTTTTAATGAAAAACTTTTCCTCCCATTTTATAGCCGATAATAAAGACAAATGGCTGGCGCAGTTATTTGCCTGGGCCAGTAAAAGAAATGCGAACGGAGCCGATACAGATGAATCAGCCGAGCCCGAAGAGCCGGTAGAGGAAAAGGCTGTGTAATAATCTTTCCATTCCCTCCGGAATATTTCAAAAACCCCTATTTTTGCGTCCCCAATGGGGAATTAGCTCAGTTGGCTAGAGCGCTTGCATGGCATGCAAGAGGTCACCGGTTCGACTCCGGTATTCTCCACAAAGCGGGAACAATACTGATATCAGTATTGTTCCCGCTTTCTTTTTCCGCTGCTGTTACAGGCAATACTTTGTCATAGAATCCCGGCAGCAGCAACATTCCCCTCTTTGGTAAATAAAGAAGAAATGATTGATATTTTTTTCACTCAGGTTAACGCTGTTTTTATTGAATCCTTAAACGCATGAATCACAAAATTAGGGTCCCGGTAGAGCAATGTTTCATTCACGGATATTTTACAGTTGCCTTTATCATCCGGTACGGGCATGCGTATAAAATATTTATCCTGCAATGTGTCTGCAAATTTCCGGGGTATAATAGCAGGAGGCAACTGCATTGAATAAATATTTGTTCCTCCTTCATAAGCCGTGATGTTTAAACCAGGCAACTGATTCAATGCATTCATGATTTCTTTGAAACGGGCAATTGACTGTTGCAGCCGCTCTTCCATTCCTTCCAGTCTGTGTAAAGCCATTGCAGCATTCAGCCAGTTGCCAAATTGGTTACCTCCATGAATTTTAATAAGATGTGGCATTTTATCAATAATAGCTTTGTCGCCGCATAAAACAGCACCGCCACTGGCGCCAAGATATTTGTACAATGAAATATAAACGGTATCAAAATAAGATGAATATTCTTTGACTGAAGTGCCTGACCATGCTGAAGCCATGTATAAACGTGCTCCATCCAAATGCAACCCGATTTTGTTGGCCTTACAATATTCGCTGATGAGCTTTATCTCCTCCAGCGGAAACATCCTTCCATCCTTTCTTCGGACAGGATTTTCAATAGAAACGCAACCGATACCGCTTTTAAATACTTCTTCGTGATCGAGGGCTGCAATAGCCTGCTTTAATGCCGCAGCAGAAAAGTAGGTCTCATTTTTCACCAGTGGCATCAACCGTTTATTAAAAACCGACTGTGCCGCATCTGCTTCATCGCGGTAAACATGGCTGGTATCCTGTACAAACACTTTTGTGTTTTCGCCACTGAGTACGGCAATCGCCAATTGGTTGGCTAATGTACCTGTCGGCATATAGATCGCTTTTTCCTTCCCGGTAATTACTGCGAATTTTTTCTCCAGTTCTTCCACTGCTCCGCCGATGCCATAACGGTCGGCTTTTATCAATTGCTTTGCACTGGCTGCTTGTAATTGCTCTAAATAACCTGTTCCATCAAACATTTCACCATCACCAAACAATTTCACTACCGGTTCTGCAGGTGGTGGTTGAAATTCGTTTTTATTTCCAGCGAATAATGTTTGAGCGGGTAATAAAGCCGGTAGTGCGGCAAGTCCGGTTGCTTTAAAAAAATCTCTGCGGTTATAGTTTGACATGATGGCGATTTTTGTTCTGATGCATGATAAATAATACACCGGTCGGCATTTCTTAGTTACTTAAAAATGTTTTTATCAACTCAAATGTTTTGGCAGGCTCTTCAACGAAAGTATTATGACCACTTTTTTCAAATAGTACAAACCGGGCTTGCGGACAATATTCTTTATACTGAACCATCATCCATGGCACTGCAACACGATCATACCTGCCTGCGAGAATTAATATTGGCATTTTTAAATGTTGTAAGTCCTTTCGGTAATCAAAATTCCCAATATCACCCGCCGCAATGAAATCTCCGTCTTTCCCAGTCATTTGGTAATACAATTTATAGTTAAACCTGTTTGGGTAGGGTACGCGGCCACGGTTGACAAAATTATCAGGATTATAGGCATACAAAAAACCATAAGGCACACGCCGGTAGATGGCCTGGTGTAAAGAATCGCTTGACCGGTAACCTTGTTTCCTTATAAGCATTAAAGTATCCCATATTTCAGGATAATTGGTTCTTATTTCCCTGTTGAAATTATCATCACTTTCCTGCCACATAGCATAGCTATGAAAAGGTGCGGAAAGAATTAATTTTTTTACATTTTCAGAATATTGCAGTGCATATCCCTGTGCAATAACAGCACCGTAAGAATGACCAAGGATATTTATTCTCTTAAATCCCATTAATTTTCGCAGTAGTTCCAGGTCATCAATATCTCTTTGAAGGCTGTATTCCTGAACATCCTTAGCTGTATCTGATTTCCCCCTGCCGAAGCCATCATAAAAGACAAGCGTACTGTTAGTGTATAGCGAGTCAAATCCTCTCATTCCTATATGTGCGCTGCCGGGTCCTCCGGCAATTACAAATAATGGGTCGCCTTTTCCAAAACTCAAAGTCCATATTTTAGCGCCATTCACCGTGTAATACTTTCCATCTTTTTGACTATCCGGAAACGTTTGAGCTACCAAATAATTAGCGCCACCAAGAAAAATTAAAACGGACAATACTATTCTCATATAAGTTATTTAGCTGCTTTACTTGCTATCCACCTATTAATTTTTGTTTCCAGGATAATAAGAGGCACGCAACTATCTTTTAAAACCTCATCATGAAATTCTTTAATATCAAATTGGTTTCCTAATTTTTTCTTTGCCCTTTCACGTAGTTCAATGATTTTTAGCTCACCTACTTTATAACTTACTGCCTGTCCTGCCGTAACCATATACCGCTCTATCCGTTGTTCAGCTTCAATAGCCGATACGGGTTGGTTCTCCAACACATACGCTATGGCTTTTTCCCGGCTCCACCCTTTGTAATGGATTCCTGCATCTACAACTAACCGGACAGCCCGTTCTATTTCACTATTTAGCCTGCCCAGGTATTGATACGGATCTGTGTACATACCTAATTCGCTACCTAAACTTTCAGCATATAGAGCCCATCCTTCCCCAAAAGCGCTTGTCCAGTATTCTTTTCTGAATTCAGGGATATCTGCTTCTTGCTGAATAGCAGTTTGATAGTGATGGCCTGGAATAGCTTCGTGTATAAACACAGATTCCATTGAAAAATAGTTGTATTGAACGGGATCAAGTATTACCTCATAAAAAATACCGGGTCTTGTTCCATCCCTCGATGGCTCCATATATTGGGCATTAGCACCAGCGGCCCGGAATTTTTCAGTAGCCCTTACTTCAAACTTTGCTTTTGGTTTTAAATTAAAAAGAATATTGAGCTGTGGCGACATCTTATCCTGAAAACTTCTGTATTTATCCAATACCTCCTCTTCGGTCTTAAAGGGAAAGAATTTAGGATCAGTTCTCACATATTGAAAGAAAGATTTTAAATCACCCTTAAAGCCAACTTTTGTTTTTACAGCATCCATTTCTTTGCGAATACGGGTAACCTCGCTAAGCCCTAAATTAAAAATTTGCACCGGTGTAATATTCGTTGTCGTGTAATACTTTAGCCACAATTCATATTCCTTCCTGCCATTATAGTTATCCAGTAAGCCTGATGTTTTTCTTGCTTTTGGAATATACTCTGTAAGAATATAATCATGCAATTTTTTATACGCCGGTTTTATAATGGTTTCAATGGCTGCCATGTAATCTTTTTTTAATTGAATGGCAGCTACGCTATCTAAGTCATTTGGAAGTTTAAGCAATGGTTTATAAAAAACATTTTCCTCTGAGTCACCTTCAAATAATGGTTTTAATTGGGGCGGCACTTTTTCCATCGTAGCCCTGGGATTTGTATTATTTTGTTCAACACCCTTTTTCATATTGGCAATGGCCTGGTCAACCCATGCCTGGAAACCTTTCATACGGCTAATGAAATTCCTGTAATCTTTCTCGTTGTTAAAAGGAATAGAACCGGCACCGGAACCTAAGGTGGCAAATCGTTGTGGAAAGCTAAATACGAATTGATCAACAGGTCTGTAAAATCCTAAAGAATTACCAAGCATTTCGTTTTCAGAATTTAGTTTGTAGGTAAGCACATCAACGCTTAATAACTCCTGGGCAGTTAAACCCACTTTGTTTATGATATGTAAAGTGTCAAGATATTTTTGATTGAGGGCTTTTGCTTTCCTTATATAGTCCTCACTGATAGTAATTTCAAGCTGGTTATTGTAATCGTTGATGCCTGCTTGCGTGGCTTTCAAAGGATTTAGCAAATAGTATTCTTTTGAATATAGTTCTAATAACGGATTAAGTTGAAATGGCTGTTCTTTTGTTTGTGCCAAAAGCGGAAAAGAAAAAAGGTTTATCAACGTGATAAACAGGAGTGTTGCCTGTTTTATGCTCATCATTTTATTTGCCATAAATTTCATTTTGGGGACAGGTGTTTCAGCCCATATTTTTCTTCTCACTGAAACGATCAATTTGTCATTTTTTGATCATCCTCAGCGAATCAACGATCCTTTTCGCTCCTGCATTCGCAGGATTTATTTCCAATGCTTTACTATAATATTTCAACGCCCCCTCATTTTGCCCTGCTTTGAGGCATGATGCTGCGTAGCTGTTGTAAACATTATCGGATTCAGGAAATAGTTCCATATTCTTTTTGAAGATGGCCTGCGCTGTTAACAAATTGCCGGAAGTCATATACTCATACCCTAAGGCATTTAAATCCTGCTCCTCTAATCGAAAGTTGTTATTGCCACCGGCAATCATTATCTGCAAACTGTCCAGCGCATCCTTAACGCTTCCGGACGATATTTTACCTTTAAGCCAAAATGAATACTTGGGTTTTGCCGCATTAATTTTAGCCTGGTTTAACATTCTATCCAACGCGGGCCTGTCATAAAGTTTTCCCCTTAAAATGACGGCTTCTATTGTTTTTGTGTTTTCAATATCAAGCAATGGATTTTTATTAAGTAAAACCAAACTGGCCAGTTTGCCAGCTTCAACTGCTCCCATCTTATCTGCCTTGCCCATGAATACCGCACCGTTGATCGTTGCAGCTCTTAGTGCATCAAGCGCAGACATTCCTCCTTCAACTAATAAAGCCAGCTCATCATGCAGCGAAAATCCCGGGAAGCAATATGGATTAGGATAATCGGTTCCTGCCAGGAATTTGACTCCCCTGTCGCTCATCTCTTTTATTAAGCTCAACTGAAGCTGAAATTTTTTTCTTTGGTTTGGGAAATAGTCTTCAGGCCGGTTTTGAAATCGAAAATCATTTTTAGGGCTCCAGGACGCTTTGAGATAATCGGGTAAATACACTAATCTGGCATCATTGATGAATGAGCTATCTTTCAAAAAGCCAAAGGCTCGCAATACCGTTAAGGTAGGACATAGCCACATTTTACTTTGAGCCAGAGCAGTGCAAAGCGAATCAAACCTTTCCTGTTTGAAGGTACTAAGGAGAGGAACTATTCTTTCCCGGAAATTCAGCTTCATAATACTGTCTTCTTTTGCTGAGCATGCCTCGAGAATTCCAGTGAGGTGTTCGGAACTCGCCATGCCGGCATCCATGGCTTTGTAAATTGAAATATTGGAAGGAATATGACCTGCGAATGGAATATTTCTCTTTCTTGCGACATCAGCAATCGTCATGAAAGACTCCTCGTTAAGCGCACTATAAACCTTAATAAAGTCAACCCCTTCTGCTATTTGGTCTTCCGCTGCTTTTCTTGCCTCATCAGGTGTTGCCACCCCGATGGTGCCCGGCCAAATTGGCGGGTTGCCATCTATAACGACTCCTGCGGTATAAACATCAGGAGCAATGATCTCTCCAGTTTGTGTTTTTTCACGAATTTGCCTGATCCTTGGCATCACGCCCCACATTTCACGCACACCGGTAATTCCATTGGCAATCAACAACGGATCTGAATCGTCATTATTCCAATAAAAATGGGCATGCATATCCCAGAGCCCGGGAATAAGATATTTATTGCTTCCGTCAATTACTTTAGTTGAACTTGAATACCTGATCTTCCCATCATGAATAGCCGTAATCATGTTACTATCGATAACCACAGTTTTATCTTCTGCTACCCGCCCGCTTTTCACATCAATGATGTTAACGTGGGTAATAACAAGGTCGTGTTCTTCGGTTTTGCAGCTGACAAAGAGAACTGAAGCGAAAATTGTGGCCGCTGACAGGAAAATGGTTGTTCTTTTAGCTTTCATAATTCTTAGTATTTTAGCTAGGCCACGTATGGGATCAATGATATCATATCTTTCCTTTTGTAAAACAGGAACAGCAACCGGGTTTATGGCCTGTTTTTTAGGATGGATAATTTTTTTCCATAAGTCAGCATCCGCCATATCCATTCCAGCGGGCCCATAGTAAAGTACCGCAGCCAGATATGGCTCCAGATGATTTCTACCAGCCACACAATGCCGGTGTAGATGTATAATTCGTAGCGTTCTAATTTCCCGAAATAACCAAAGCCGATTCCGTAAAAGAATATCATGCTGATAAACGACTGCATCAGGTAATTGGTAAATGCCATTTGCCCCACGGGGCGAAACAGGGCGAAGAACCATTTGAAGAAACCGGATTTATACATCAGCATGATCAACCCGAAGAAACCAAGGGTGCGGCAAAGCCTTTCCAGCTCATAGTATTGAATAGGGACATTTTTGGCAATCTCGTAAGCATTGAAATGGTTGCTGATCCTGGATTGCAAAAAAAGCCAGGAAAGCAGGAGACCAATCGCTGTTCCACCGATAAAGAATATCCAATACAGGCGGTACGGCGCTTTTCCTATCAACACGCCGGTTTTGAAAAAGGCCATTCCCAAAAACATCATCAACAGTACATCCCATATATAAAAATAGGTGTAGTAGAATTCCGCATAAACACTTTTATCACTCTGTGCCGCATAGAGTGAAGCATAATTTCCGGTGATAGCCCTGATTTCTTTTTCTGCGGATTTTCGCTTGGCTTCAAAAGAGGATTTTTCTTTTAATCCATTTAATGCTTCAATAGCTTCTTTTTGCTGTACGGTTAGTTTGGTTGTTGTGGTATCAATGGCTGCGGCCATTTCCCCTTTTGCAACAATATTTTTATTACGAAAGTGGTCAACATTGTTCCTTGCCAGCATCAGCAGCAGGCACACAGAAGCCAGTATCAGTAATTTTTTGGGTGAAGCCCGGTAAAAGACAAAAACAAATAAACCATAGATGGCATAAGTATAAAGAATGTCCCCAAACCACAGCAATACAAATGCGTTAAAAAGACCAAATGCCAGCAGCCACATTTGCCTGCGGAAAAAATAAAGGGCCGGTTCTATACCTGTCATTCGTTTTTCGAGGCGGGATATAAATAAAATAATACCTGCCCCGAACAGCATGGAGAAAAATGCCCGTTGTGTGCCGGAGAAAGCCCAGTTCACTACAAACCATGTTTTATAATTAATGCCCGTTTCGTTATACAAAGCAGGATTGGATGCCTGTGCTTCCGGCAGGCCAAATCCCGGAACGTTCATGAGCAGGATACCGAGTATGGCAATGCCGCGAAGCGAGTCAAGAATAGTGATCCGCTCTTCCTGGCTTATAGGGGTGGCGAAGGTGGATGGTGACAGGTTCATTGTTTTATGTTTTATCTGGTTATGGCGGGTTTTAAATTGATTTTGAGGTGGAAGAAGATGTTCTTGAACTTGTGTAATGAAGTACAAAGCTCAGCAGTGAATCAAATTTTTGTGAGTACAAAACCGCTTTTAAGCCCTACAAATACTTCATTCGATAGGACAAATTCCCCAGCTTCAGGATAAATTCATCATTTTTTTGGGAAACGCCCTTTTAAGAGGCTGGCCCATGAAGTAAAAAAAGGGGCTTCCATTATCTTTATAAGTAAATGTTCAAAAGCCACCGCCCGCCTAAACTGCTGCTTGTCATTTTATTGGCATGGTTAAGCCTTCCTGTTTGGGGACAGTTTAAGTATGAGAGGTTAACTACGTCCAACGGGTTATCCCAAGGCTATGTTCGCGGCATGTTGCAAGATAAGGATGGCTTTATGTGGTTTTCTACAAAGGCGGGGCTGAACCGTTATGATGGTTACAGTTTTAAAGTATTTACCCATGATGCTTACGACCCCCATACCATCAGCAGCAACGTTATCAACAATCTTTTTGAGGATAGTAAAGGCCGCCTGTGGATTGGCACCGAGGATAATGGTTTAAATGTGTACGATAAAGCGAAAGGCATTTTTCACCGTATCCTGCACGAACCCAAAAACCCAAACAGTCTTTCCGGAAACAGGATCACTGGCGAGATTGTTGAATTACCCGATGGACGCTTTTTAGTATATGCATCGCAAAAAAGCTTTAATGTCATCACCCTTCCCGAAAATTATTTTGAAACAAACACTGTGCCTGCTATTACACATATTCCTGTGGCTTATGCAGACTCTTACATACCCTTGTTTAAAGATGCGAAAGGACGGGTATGGATGAGCAACCGGGCAAAGCTATACCAGTTTGTACCGGAAAAATTAATTTTTGAATGGCAAAAAGATAATATTTCATTAAGCAATTGTTATAAAGCAAACGCCGATGGCAGTATATGGGTTAATGGCGGCCAGTTCAACCGGCTGGAATTTGATGACGACTTCCGGCAATACCCTTTGTTTACCAGATCTGTAACCAATGGGCAGGAATCTAATTTTTTAAAAGAAGATGAAAAAGGCAGGATATGGATAAGCATACCCAATCTGCACCAGCTATTAGTATATGATACCAAAAAATGGGAGAAAGGAAAATTGCTGGACCCCGAAGCTTCTCTACTATTTAAAGACACGGCTTCGGGCCCGAAAATAATGCTGAAAGACAATGCCGGCGCTTTATGGATGGGCACTAATGGGTACGGCATCCGGAAATATACATTTGAATCAGAAAAATTTAACCACCTGGAAAAGGGATTTAGTGTACGAAAAATTACAGGCTACAATCATAACGAAATTTTTCTCCGTGGCTGGAATGTCGGTAAAAGAATCACTACGGGCGGGGAGCCGCTTCCTTATATACCTGATCATTTAAAGCACGCCATTCATGATTTTTTTATTTCAAAGGCCGGGGATTTTTGGGCTTTAAAATTAGAAAAATTGGATGGTACGAACTTTATCATATCAGCATTAGAGAAGTATAATCCTGTAACAAGAGCGCACAAAATTGTTCCGGTATCTTTAAAAGTGGCTTACGATATGCTGGAACCCATCGTAGAAGATAAAGACGGCATTATATGGGTATGCGGCCTCAATGGGCAGGTAATAGCGTTAAACCCGGCTACCGGTTCAGTACATGATTTCAACATTTATTCGGATGCCGCTAAATCAATGCTTACCAATGCTTTTATTACCGCGTTTTACCAGGACGGGAAAGGCGTTTTTTGGGTAGGCACAGAAAAAGGCTTTGCCAAACTGCAATATGATTACACTACTAAAACAAATCCAAAATTAACATGGTACAGAAACAAAAGCACTGACAAAAACTCTCTCAACTTCAATTATGTTTCCTCCTTTTTAGATGATCCGGTTGATAACAATCTTCTTTGGATAAGCACCAAAGGCGGCGGCCTAAATGTGATGGATAAAACAACGGGTAAATTTACACATATCACTACACAGGAAGGCCTTTGCGATAATGTGGTGTATGGCATATTGGCGGATGAGGAAGGCAATATTTGGGGCAGCACCAATAATGGTATTTTTTGTTTGCTGAGTAAAAGAAAAGATGAACATGGCGGTTGGTTGTTTCGCCATTTTACCAAAGCTTCTGGCTTGCAGGACGATGAGTTTAACACCGGCGCATATACGAAACTTTCCAATGGCGATTTGGCCTTTGGCGGTGTTAACGGGGTAAACATTTTTACCCCGGCTACGGTTTTGCAAAGCGGGTTCGCCCCCAATGTTTTTATCACCAATATTTTAATAGGCAATGAAGTAGTGCAGCCCAGTGATAAAACAGGCATCCTGAAACAAACCATTGAAGAAACATCTTCCATTACATTAAATCATTCGCAGGATATTATAACGCTTGAATTTTCATCGCTTGATTTTACGGCGCCCAATCAAAATAAATACCGTTACCAATTGGTCGGCATTGATGACGACTGGGTGAAAAGCGGCACAAGACGTACAGCCACTTATCTTCATTTACCCGCGGGAAATTATGTTTTTAAAGTGCAGGGCAGCAACAGCCAGGGAATGTGGAGCGACAAAATAAGGGAATTAAAAATTAAAGTACTACCGCCCTGGTGGCGCACCTGGTGGGCTTACCTGGCTTATGTGTTGTTGATTGGATTTGCGGTGAGGGCCTATTTTTTATTCAGGATCAATAAAACAAAACTGCAATCCCAATTGCAGTACGAGCAGCAGGAAGCAAAACGTGTAAAGGAACTGGATACTCTTAAAACACAGCTTTATGCAAATATCACGCACGAGTTTCGTACACCGCTTACCGTTATTTTGGGGATGGCAGAGCAAATAAAATTAAAACCTGAAGAGCACCTGGAAGGGGGAATGAATATGATTGTTCGCAATGGCAACCATTTGCTCAATCTTGTTAATGAAATGCTTGATCTGTCAAAGCTGGAAGATGGAAAGATGACCCTTAATTTGGTAAGCGGCGATGTAATTAATTTTTTAAGATACGTGGTAGAGTCATTTCAATCATTGGCAGCAGGGCAGCAAAAACAATTTCACTTCTTATCAGATATGGACGAATTGATAGTGGCTTATGATGCGGAAAAGTTAAGGCAGATTATCGCCAATCTTTTATCCAATGCCTTAAAGTTCACGCCGGCACTGGGTAATGTGTATGTAAGTATTTCGCAGGAGGCAGCGGCAGACAAAGACAATACAATTTTAGTATTAAAAGTAAAGGACACGGGCATTGGTATTCCCGAAAACCAGGTGCAACATATATTCGACCGTTTTTATCAGTTGGATAACAGCCATACACGCAAAGCAGAAGGTACGGGTATCGGGCTTTCACTTACCAAGGAATTGGTGAAATTCATGAAGGGAACGATTGCGGTAAAAAGCCCACCGGTTGGTGCAACGAAAGGCACGGAGTTTACAATAACATTGCCATTGCAAAATGTGAGCCCCGAGGATGCGTCTGCAGGCATTCCCGCCTTATCAAAAAGAACTGCTGCTATACCTGTTTCTTCAGAAAAAGGTCCCGCCATCATCAGTAATGAACATGCGGATCCCGGTACTCCCTTGATTTTACTGGTGGAAGACAACGTGGACGTGGTAGCCTATACTGCAAGTTGTTTACCCGACTATAAGCTAAGCGTAGGTAAAGACGGACAGGAGGGCTTTGATATTGCCATAGAGATAATTCCCAACTTGATTATTACCGATGTAATGATGCCGAATGTCGATGGCTTTGAAATGGTACGGAAACTTCGCCAGGATGAACGCACCAGCCATATACCCGTTATAATGCTTACGGCAAAATCTGATATGCAAAGCAAACTGGAAGGGTTGGAAAAAGGCGCGGATGTGTATTTGGAAAAACCATTTCACAAAGAAGAATTATTATTACGAATCAAAAAACTGCTGGAGCTCCGAAAGAATTTACAGCAGTATTACAGCAAACAAATTGGAATTACACAACATATCGAGACTGGATTAACGGATGACCTTATAACCACAACTATTGAAGAACCTGCTGAGCATGAGTTTGTAAAAAAAGTAAGAGAATTGGTGGAAGCCAATTTTGCCAATTACGAATTCAGCGTGGAGCAGTTGTGCAAGTTGATTTTTATGAGTCACTCCCAACTGCACCGCAAACTGGAAGCGCTTACCGGTTGCTCACCCAATAAATTTATCCGCATTACCCGTTTAAATAAAGCGAAAGAATTATTAACCAATCCGTCCTCAAGTATTGCGTCTGTTGCATTGGATTGCGGTTACAACGATTCGGGATATTTTGCAAGGGTATTTAAACAGGAATATGGAGTAACCCCGCAAGAATGGAGAATGAGGAAATGGCAATCTTAACTGAATTAAATAGGTTGATAATTTACAGCTTTGATTCTGTGTTCGGTAGCTCATTAGAAAGCAGTTACATGTGGTATACAAATGCATGGCATGCGTTGACGGGCAGTTCTTTTTGTGCACCAGCACAGAGGGAGAATAAAATAAAAGCTATTGTTAGGCGGTAGGTTCTCATTCATGATTAAAAATAGAAAATAAATAGGGGTTTCGTATACCCGGACCATGTGCAAAGACAGGAAAAAGGATTAAATTTCTTTATGCCATTATCGTAGATGGCAGAGCAACGGCAAATCTGTAAATCAATGGATCTGAAACATCTCATACCTGTTAAGAAATTACTTGTTTGTGTAATTGCCTCAAATCTTTTTATTGCATTGCAAGCGCAGCAAAAGCAAATACGTAAAACCCCGTTAATGGGCTGGTCCAGTTGGAACAGTTTCCGCATCAATATTACTGAGAAGGATATAAGGGAAGAGGCTGACCTGCTGGTCTCAACCGGGTTGAAAAGCTTAGGTTATACTTATGCCATAATCGATGATGGTTACTTTGGTGGCCGGAATGCAAAAGAAAATATAATACCCCATCCCAAACGCTTCCCTGGCGGCATGAAAATCCTGGCAGATTATATCCATTCCAAAGGACTTAAGGCTGGTATCTATTCTGACGCAGGTATCAATACCTGCGGTTCATACTGGGATAAGGATACCATTGCTACTGGCTGCGGTCTGTATGGGCATGAATACCAGGACCTCTTTCAACTGCTGAATACATGGGGCTATGATTATATCAAAGTGGATTGGTGTGGCGGCGACTGGATGAAGCTCAACCACCAAACACGGTACACCTTGATTGGAAATATCATCCGCGAAATAAAACCGGAAGCCTACTACAGCATCTGCAGTTGGGGGTTTCCAGGGGAGTGGGTAACCAATGTGGGAAATATGTGGCGCATATCAAGTGATATACGGAGTGATTTCAGATCTATCATGCGCATTGTAGACCTGAACGCCGATCTGTGGAAATATGCAACACCAGGGCATGTCAACGATATGGACATGCTGCAGGTTGGCAATGGAATGAGCTATGAAGAAGACAAGACCCATTTTACCATGTGGGCGGTCATGTCTTCTCCGCTATTGCTGGGCAATGATCTTCGCAGGATGTCAAAAGAGACCATGCAGATCATTAGTAACAAAGAGATCATTGCCCTTAATCAGGACCCGCTGGTGTACCAGGCCCGGAGGTTCAGTAAAAAAGACAGCCTGGAAGTCTGGGCTAAGCCCCTTGGCTCTACAACCAGCGGTAAAGTAGCCGTTACATTACTGAACAGAAATGACGGGGAAAAGGAGATCTCATTTGATCTGGATTCTGTTGGGATTAATTCCGCTAAAGGTTATACACTGCGTGATCTCTGGATGAAAAAGGACTATCCACGGTCAACGGATAGGAAACGCAGTTTCAAAGTTCCCGCGCATGGGGTGGTGGTATTGAAAGCAGAAGGAGTCAGCCATCCTTTTAATAAGTATCAATACGAATAAGATAAATGATCAGGAAAGCCCTTCATTCTTCAAAACCGGGCCGGAAATGAAGCATGCCAAAAGGTCGGCCAGAAGATTTATCTTCACAACCAATCACACATAAGGCATTAATCCGGACGACAAGACATGGACATAGCAGCATTAAAAAGAATATTACCAGAAAAAAGGATAAAAACTAAACTGGTTGACCTGGTCACTTTTGCCGCAGATGCGGGCTTTTATTATCTCCAACCTAAAGCCGTAGTACAGGTAGTTAATGAAGACGAGGTAAAAGCACTTTTTCATTTTTCACAAGAACATTCGGTTCCGCTTGTATTCCGTACCGGGGGTACCAGTCTCTCCGGGCAGGCGATAACGGACGGGATACTGGTTGACCTGAGCCAGTACTGGAATAAACTGAAAATTGAAGACGATGGCAGAATGGTAAGAGTGCAACCGGGGATCACAGGTGCGATGGTCAATGCCTCGCTCAGAAAATTCGGGACAAAGATCGGCCCCGACCCATCCAGTATCAGCGCCGCCATGATGGGCGGCATACTTTCCAATAATGCAAGCGGCATGTGTTGCGGCGTGCAGTATAATTCCTATCATACTACCCGCGCCATCCGGTTTATGCTGACTGACGGGCAGGTGTTTTCCACAGAAATAAAAACGGATTACGAACGGTTTGAGCGGGAATGTAAACATCTCGCAGGAGAGTTAAGGTCTATAAAACAGCAGATCGGAAGCGATACGGTCTTGACTGACAGGATCAGGAAGAAATATAAGATTAAGAACACGGTTGGATATTGCCTCAATGCTTTTCTGGATTATGAACATCCTCTCGATATTTTTGCCCATTTACTGATCGGGGCAGAAGGTACACTGGCGTTTATTGCAGAAGCCGTACTGGAAACGATCCCCGATGAGCCGCATAAAGCAACCGGGCTGTTATTCTTCCCGGATATATTTTCTGCCTGCCAAACGATCCAGCCATTGATAGATGCGGGTGCGGCAATGGTGGAGTTGATGGACCGTGCTTCGCTCCGTTCGGTTGAGCATCTGCCGGGAATGCCGGCAATGATAAAGACCCTGCCGGAAGCCGCCGCAGGCCTGCTGATCGAATTCCAGCAACCGAGTATCCGGGAACTGGAAAAGCAGGTCAATCATTTTCTTTCTTTAACATCAGGATTCTCCCTGCTTAATGCTCCTGCATTCACTACCGATGCAGCAGAAAGGGAATTTTTCTGGAAGGTGCGGAAAGGCTTATTTCCTGCAGTGGGAGCGGTGAGGGCCAGCGGCACAACTGTGATCCTTGAAGATGTTGCTTTCCCGCTGGAGAGCCTGGGAAATGCAATCCTTGATCTGCAACAGCTTTTTAAAAAATACAGTTATCACAACGCTATTATCTTCGGGCATGCCAAGGACGGTAATATCCATTTTGTTGTTACACAGTCATTCAACACCGATACGGAAATTGAACGGTATGACCGCTTTTTAAAAGAGGTAGTGGAGTTGGTGGTGAACAGGTATGACGGTTCGCTAAAGGCGGAGCATGGCACTGGCCGCAATATGGCCCCTTTTGTAGAAACAGAATGGGGTGGTGATGCCTACCATGTCATGGAGCGCATCAAAAAGGCAGCGGATCCTTTATCGCTGCTGAACCCCGGCGTGATCATCAATAAAAATACACGGGCGCATATTGCCGATCTGAAGGAAATGCCTTCGGTAGAAATAGAAGTGGACCGCTGTATCGAATGCGGTTATTGCGAACCGGTATGCCCAAGCCGGGACCTTACGATGACACCCAGGCGCAGGATCGTGGCAAGAAGAACGCTTGAGAAGATGAAAGCAGCGGGTGACTCAGCTCAATACGAACTGTTGCTTGGGCAATACCAGTATGAAGGAATAGAAACCTGTGCCGTAGATGGTTTATGTGCTAATGCCTGCCCGGTGGATATCAATACAGGCGACCTTGTGAAAAGACTACGGAGGGAAAATCATTCTGCTTTTGCCAATCGCATTGCTCTTTTTACTATAAAGAGATTTGGTATGGTGGTCTCGTCGGCAAGATTTGCTTTGAAAGCAGGCTTATTCATTAATAAGGTCACAGGAAAAAAAGCAATGACCCGCTTCACCAGTCTTATCCGTAAAGTATCTCCTTCATTTCCCCTGTGGTCTTCGCAGCTTGTTTCTCCTCCGGACCTGGGTGTATTAAAAAGAACAGCGGCACAAGATGGCCGGGCAACGATCGTTTATTTCCCCAGTTGCATTTCCCGTTTAATGGGAAGTTCTCCCGGTGGTAGAAAGAATATCCTGCAAACCTTTATGGATGTTTCGGCAAAAGCAGGTATAAGAGTAAAAGTTTTAAATGATATAAATAATAGTTGTTGCGGTCAGATATACAGCTCAAAAGGCTTTGGAAAAGCATATACGCATGCTGCCAATAAAATCGTTGAGCAATTATGGCAAAGTTCAGAAAGCGGGTTACATGTGATAGTAATGGATGTGAGCTCCTGCACGTATACACTGCATCATTTGCGTCCGGCATTAACTGCAGAAAATCAGGAAAAGTTTGATCAGTTAACTGTCATTGACAGTATTGATTATCTCCATGATTTTGTAATGCCTGAAAGCCGGCCCATGAAGAAAAAGCAGCATATAGTGTTGCATCCTGTTTGTTCGTTGAAAAAAATGTATACGGAGAGCAAGCTTGTCCGTATCGCCAATCATTTTGCTGAAAATGTTACAGTGCCATTAAACGCTGGCTGTTGTGGCATGGCTGGTGACCGCGGCTTTCTCTTCCCTGAGCTCACTGCTTCTGCCACCGCAGCGGAAGCAAACGAAGTAAGACAAAAAGAGTACGATGGTTATTATTCATCCACTAAAACATGTGAGATGGCAATGTCTGAAGCGGTGGGGAAGAATTATGAATCTATCCTTTATCTCGTGGATGAAGCTATGTAATAAAGTTTATGGCGTGTGATCTGTCCACGGTATCAGAGGTTTCTCTCCCCAGTTCATTCAGCCATTTGATCAGTTGGTGTCGTTTAAAAAGAAAGTTCACAAAAGCGGTGTATAGCTTTGGTCTCATAGCGGAAATTTAGCAAGCTGCTATACCAACATTATGACCGTTAACATCAAGCAGACCCTGCATATTCTTATAGCTGCTGCACTCCTGGTATTGGGGAGCAGTTGCTCAAAAACACCAATACCTCCTGACCCTGAGATCGGTGCAAAGAACCTGTCTGTTGAATTGGACAAATCATACCTCGGGTCGGGTCTTGTAGATTCTGCCATAGCAGTCTGGGATATCAACGGCCAGCAAAAGCGCGTTGCATTATCCAATCATAATGACACCCTTTCTGCAGACATCAACCAGTTTGAAGCAGGCAGCGGCACATTGACCATACAGGTTTTTTCGAAACTTAAATTTGGAAATTCTTCCTTATCTCAATGGCTCTTTACCCAGCAAGTGGCCATAACTCAAAAAACCGGGCTGAAAATAGCCGGGCCAAAGAACTTCTCTGATCTACACTGGAAGCCGCGGGTTGAGCTAAAGGATGGCATTGGAAATTTTGCTGTTGTTGCACTCCGCCCGGACGATCCTTATTTTTTTGTAAAAAACCTTTCTGCCAATTTGAAATCGATAGTTGTAGCGCGTGATTACTGGAAGACCGGAGGAGGTGTGTTCCGTGTAGGTGGTGGAGAATGGAAGTGCAATACTAATTGTACAAACAGCAATGGCGATGTTGAGAATAGCCAGTTCTTTTCATTTCTGCCTGCTCAAATAGGGACCGCTTCATGGAATCATATTGAAATTACCATTTTATATATAATGGATCAATGGGGTGGTGGACCGGCGTTAATGATAACGCACACCCTTTAGAAAAATCATTGACCACAAAATTCAACCAACAAGTTATGAGTGAGCAGGTACTTGAATTAAAGAAGCAGGTAAGGCAATTACAGTTTGCCGTACTGGGCTTTCTTGCTGTATTCGCCATCCTGGCTTTATCCGCTTTCGGAAAGAAAAAGGACCAGATCATACGTGCCAAAGGAATAATTATTGAAGATAGTGCAGGAAGGGACCGTATCCTTATTGGGGCTCCGATCCCATACTCCGGCAACCGTGTAAGAACAGATACTTCACTTGTCCGTAAATATTGGGCAAATACTTTTCCCAATCCGGATCAGTATATGAAATGGTATGCCAGTTACCGTAATAGTGTTGTTGGGATGGTAGTAATGAATGAAAAAGGATTCGACCGGTTGCAGTTTGGCGATAAGGTAGCAGATCCCAATATCGGCCAAAGGATGTTTGAATCGGCCGGCGTTTTCTGGAACGATAAAGAAGGTTGGGAACGCGGCGGAGCGGGAGTTAACACCACGGAAGATGGCAAGTCAAGAAGTGTGATGGGCGTGGATGCAAATGATGGTGAAGCCGTGCATATTGTTGCATTGGAAGATGGTTCAAGGGCTATGGTCATCAGCGGAGATAATGGTCACCTGATGATCGGCATGTCAAAAGAAAACGGGCAATGGTTTGAAAACAAGGAGCCATTCACAGGAATTAAATTTTTTGATAAGAAATGGAAGCTGGTGTGGGAGCAGGAAATGAAGAAAAATCCTTAAGGCTTACTCCTAATAAAAAATCGGCCATAACTTTTGTTGTGGCCGATTGCCTTTACCCAGCCAGGCTTTTGTTTGTGCTTTCAAACTTTCTCTCTTTTTCGCGTTCTCGCTGCTTTCTTAGCTGCAATTGACCGCCCTCTTGCTCCTTTTGTTCTCGCTGCTTTTTTTGCGGCGCCTGACCGTTCTGCTGCACTCCGTTTCTTTGCTGCTTTCTTTGTTTGCCGCGATAGTGCCCGGGAAGATGCTGCCTCATGTCCCTCTTTCTTCAAGGCTTTAACTCTTGCTCTGGAACGTATTGGAGAAACAGGTTCATGTCGCTGGCCTTTTTCATAAGCGCTTTTTGCGCTCTTACGTGTTTTTTCAGAAACACGGCCTTTAGGAGGAGGTTTCAGGTCCACGCCTGCGCGGCGTGCTTCCGATAATCCGATAGCAATGGCCTGTTCGGGAGATCTTGCGCCATGTTTGCCTTCGCGGATCTTTTTTATTTCTTCATGCACAAATTCACCGGCTTGTGTGCTGGGCGACTTGCCTTCTTTTTTTGCACGCCTCGCGCGCTCTATTGTTTTCTTTTCTGGCATGGTAGTATGTTTTATGTGAGTTACAAATTTTATACACCAAACGGATAGGTTTCGGGTACTTCTATATCATGCGGCTTCAGGTGCAACGGATGTAGTGCATTTGTTTGGTCCAGGTAGATAAAAGCATTGTAGCGTTTTGGCAATATGGAAGGCACATAGTTACCGATGCGTTCTGTGGCCGGGTCATAGACGACACCAATGGCGCGGTGTCCTGTTTTGGACAGAAACGAATTCCAGGGTGCTTTCCTGAAAAGTATATAACAATCTTTGCCAGGCTCATCATGAAGCATAGCTTCGATGCTTTTATCTTTTGCCGGCGGCACTTCCATTTCCTGCATTGGTGCACCCCATGCCTGGGCAGCTATAACAGTGCCAGTATAACTTCCGAATCCTACGAGGTACACATTTTCTTCTCCATATCTTTCACGGGCTAGTTGACCGGTATTGATCAATCCCCTTTTCACCATGTCCGTTGCTCTTGCATCGCCAATATGTGTGTTGTGCTCCCAGATAATTCCTTTTGATCCTGTTCCGTGAAATTGTACCAGCCTCTCCAGTGTCTCCATCATGTGCCTGTCGCGTATATTCCAGCTATTATCATTAAAGTTCAGCATGCTGCTGTAATATTTTTCTGCGTTTACAGCAATTAATGCGTTCTGCTCCATATTGAAACCCGCTTCCCTGTCTCCATCAAGAAACTGCGCTTTCAACCTTATTTCTTTTAGCAAAGCGACCACTTCTTCCCTGCAGTTGTGGTCGGTAAGCGAATGCTGACTGTACAAGTGCTGGTTTTCCTGGAAGGGCTCAAAGCAGGAAATAGCTTCTTTTACATATTGTGCAGCCTGTTGATCTTCTTTTTCCAGGTAATGAACCATTGTTTTCATGGAATCCCATAAACTGTAAACGTCCAGTCCATAGAAGCCGACTTTTTTATCCATAGGTAAAGGGTCATTATACTCTTTCAGCCACTCTGCCAGCGCAGCAATTTCCCAGTTGGCCCACATCCAGGTTGGCCAGCGATCAAAGGAACGGAGTATGGTCCCGATATCAGTGCCGGCATCCTTATAACCTTTTATATAACGGTTGATCCTGTAACAATCCGGCCAGTCACCTTCTACTGCAATAAACTGGAAACCTTTTTCTTCTATAAGCCTCTGGGAAATTTTGGTTCTCCAGGTATAGTACTCATGGGTCCCGTGAGAAGCCTCGCCAAGCAGTACAATCTGCCTGTTGCCGATGTCTGTAAAAAACGGCTCCAGGTCTACAGGTTCTCTTAATAAGTACATTTCATCAATTATTAAAAAGGAAGACTCAATTATTATACCTGATCAGAATAGAATAGAGGCTTTGCGGATACACAACATCTGCTGAATTATTTGCAAGGGGAACATGTGTAGCTAATAAGAAGTACTTTCATGCCATACCTGAAGGCATCTTTTTTGTATCACATCTGATAAACGGTTATGAAACTGATAGTATTGATAGGAAGGATATTGTTTTCCTTTATTTTCTTGCGATCAGGATTTAATCATTTCTCTGGTGAAAGCATTGCTTATGCCACTTCTCAGAATGTTCCATATCCTTCATTGTTAGTTCCGATCTCAGGCATATTAGCTATTGTGGGAGCGATAAGTATTATATTGGGATATAAAGCCAGGATTGGAGCCTGGTTACTAGTACTCTTTCTTATTCCAGTGACCATTATGATGCATAATTTTTGGGTATTATCCGACCCTATGATGAAACAAATACAAATGGCGATGTTTTTGAAAAATGTATCTATGTTAGGAGGCGCATTACTGATCACTTATTTTGGGGCAGGTCCATACAGCATGGATGGCAGGAGAAAGGCAAAACTCATATCATGACCCCCTGATTCAGGACAAATACCTGGGAGAAAAAGTAACAAGCTGGTAATTTTTTCCTCTTATTTAAAGAATGAAAAAGACAATTCAGATAATAACCGGTTTATTGCTCGTGCTTGTAGCTGGAGTTTTCTGGGGGACCTGGTTTTCACTTAGCAGGACGATGGATAGACTTCCTCCGGAAATATTCATCATCATTGGAAAGGAGATCATGCAGAATGTTGCTGTTGTTATGAGCATTATCATGCCAGCATCAATAGTAGGCCTGATAACCTTAATGGTTGGATCATGGAAAGTCAGATCAGTGTATTTCTATTGTATCATTGTTTCGCTTATTTTATCCGCCATAGCTCTCCTTATAACTGTTGGTATTGAAGTGCCCATTGATAATCAAATTAAGACATGGTCAAAGCAAACAATGCCTTCCAACTGGCAAAATATTCGTGGCCGCTGGCAGTGGTACCATACGATAAGGACGTTTTCATCTCTTTCTGCGGTCATACTTTTCCTGGTGGCTATTATTAAGCAGTCTCCAGGGTATGGGATAGCCCGAAATACTGATCCTCCCGGCTCTGGCTAACCCTTATGAGGGATATACCCGATTCCTGATTTCAGAAGGCTACGGCTTGTTTCAGGCCAAATATCAGCGACCGAAAGGGCATTCTTTAGGTAAATCAATAATAAATGACCCTTTGTGATTACCACATCTTTCAATATATAGATGCCGTTTAACCACGTTATCTTTAGCAGTGCTGTATGTCCTTATATAAAGGCAGGCATTATCGTTATTTATGTAAAGAAGGAAGAAAAGTCAGGCCAAAGACAGCAGCCCCGTCTTTAGATCAAATGATACACAATGGACACCTAAAACTTCTGCTATGAAAAAAATATTATTGCTCTTTGCTTTTCTATGCGCGGTCGCTATGATCAATGCACAAACCACTCGAAAACCTGCCGTAAAAGACGCTCATGACCGGTATGCCAATACCGGCGATGAAATCCTTGTTGCTTCCCGGCTTCCGGAAGGAACTGCATTCAAAGGCGGAAAAATAGTTGTCAAAGAAGGATACCGCACCAGCTATACCGATAACAAACAAGTGATCCTTGTGCAGCAATCCAACGGAAACATAACAGGTGCCTTCACCTGCGCCTGCAAAGAAGGGCAGGGTGGTTGTACCGTCAGCGCTTCCGGATCTGTGATCATTTGCATTCCTGTTGGCTGCGGATACTGCGAAGCAATGCTTACCACTGTTGAACCAACAAAAGGTATTGCTATTACCAAAGCCAACAGCAACTGGAAGAAAGTAATTATTCCAACAGCCCAATAAGAGGACTTTTTACTTAATAACGTATTCAGCAACAGAAAATTTTGTTTATCGAACCATGTCCACTAATCCTCCTAACCCTGCACCTGTCTGCGCCGTAAAAGATATCCAGTTTTTTGTGAAACCGGATTTACTAAAGCATAAACCATCCGTCAATAAATACCGCACAAGATTTGATCAGGCAGAAACCAAATACCTGTACTGGGATCTCGAAATAGTTAACCTGCTTTGCAAGAAAGAAGAGAACCCTTTGTTTTTTAAACTCCGTTGCACAGCCCTCACTACAAAACAGGTGATGTATGCCGGTGATCATGCGATCGATTTCCAGCTTTCCGATATCTCCAATGTTATCACAGGCTCCTGGGGCACTCCGGATGGAGGCTACTGGGTAGCTGACCAGTATCTGTGGGAAGTATTGGTGAATGATTCCATAGTGTTTACCAAAACCATTATCGTAGATAAATTGGGCCAGGTAACAGAAAGCTTCAATCCGTACTTTCAGTTTGAGGAACTAAAGATCTATCCTTCTTATACTGACCGTCGTGAAAAAAGCCAGGGCTATCGTTACCTGCGTCAATTGCAGAGCACCGAAACCGAACATCTTGGCCTGGAAATAGCCATCAAAAGAAAATTTACAGAAGCCAAGACCCTGGAATTTAAACTGAATATTATTAATGCCCTCAACGGGTTTTCTGTAGTATCATTTAAATACGATACTGTTTTTACAGGCATCTCTTCATCACAAACTGAATTTGTACGCCTGACCTATGGTGAAACCCAGCCCGGTTTCTGGAAAAATGGGACCTACCTGCTTTACCTCAGTTTTATGGACGTCAATATCGCTTCGGGTCAATTTACTGTAGGTGATACGGAAGTAGAAGGCCTCCTGCAACCTATTGGTCAATTTACTGCCAATCATCCTTCTTCAGATACAGCGCAGGTAACTAAAACTGCTTTAGAGGATGCCATGAGTGAACTGAACAGCCTGGTGGGCATGACCGGAGTGAAACAAACCATTCATGAGAACATAGAATACCTGAAGTTTAACAAGCTCAGGATGGAAAAAGGATTTGCTGACGATGGGCAACTTTCCCTCCACAGCATCTTCACGGGTAATCCCGGTACTGGAAAAACGACTGTTGTACGCCTGTTAGGCAGGATCTATAAAGCTATGGGCCTGTTAAGCAAAGGGCATGTAGTAGAAGCAACCCGTGCCGACCTGGTGGGGGAATTCATAGGTCAAACTGCACCCAAGACCAAAGAAATGATCACTAAAGCAAGAGGCGGTATCCTGTTTCTTGATGAAGTGTATGCACTGGCAAGAAGCGGTAGCGATAATAAAGATTATGGTGCTGAAGTAATTGAAATGCTGCTGAAAGAAATGAGCGATGGCCCTGGCGATATTGCTATCATTGGGGCAGGATATCCCAATGAAGTAAATGCTTTTTTGGAATCCAATCCCGGGTTGAAATCCAGGTTCAGCCAGCATTTTCATTTTGAAGATTACCTGCCTGATGAACTGATGCTGATCGCCGGTGCAGCCCTGAAAAAAGAGGAAGCTGCTTTAAGCAATGCTGCAGAAACCGAACTCAGGAAAAGACTGACCAATCTTTATCGCGCCCGGGACAAATATTTTGGCAATGGACGACTGGTGTTTTCGATCATTGATGAAGCAAAACGGGAGATGGGCATCCGCTTGCTAAAGCAGGAAAACCTGGACGCCCTTTCTAAAGACGAATTGAGCAGGATTGAACTGGAAGACCTGGAAAAAGTATTTGAAGAGGAGCAGAGGACCAAACTGATCCTGACCATTAACCAGGCTGAACTGGATGAAGCGCTACAGCAACTTGACAACATGGTTGGGCTTCAGCAAATAAAACAGGAAGTGCGTGATAAAATAAACCTCGTACGATTCTATTCCGAGACAGGCAAGGATGTATTGAACAGGTTTTCACTGCACACGTTGATGACCGGTAATCCCGGTACAGGAAAAACCACCCTTGCACGGCTTCTCGGTAAAATATACAAAGCCCTTGGCCTGCTGGAACGGGGACATGTTGTAGAAGTGGACCGGCAAAACCTGGTAGCAGCCTATGTGGGGCAAACGGCGATAAAAACTGCTGACGCTATCCGCCAGGCAATGGGTGGCGTTCTTTTTATTGATGAAGCGTATTCTCTTACCGACAATGGCGAAAACGATTTTGGTGGTGAAGCTATTGAAACGCTGCTGAAAATGATGGAAGATCACAGGGGTAAGTTTGCGGTGATCGCTGCCGGTTATCCTGATAATATGAATGAATTTGTACGTTCCAACCCCGGACTGCAATCAAGGTTTGATGCCACTTACAGCCTGCCTGATTACAGTTATGAAGAGCTTTACACCATAGCAGAAAAACAATTGGCCCTGCATGAACTTTTATTAAAACCCGAAGCTGCTGCCAGCCTCTCGGATTATCTGAACCGCGCCTGTGAAAACCGGGATAAGTTTTTCGGCAATGCACGGTTTGTGAGGCAAACGGTAGAAGCGATTGTGAACAGGCAGTACCTGCGTATGGCAGCGCTGACAAAGGAACAGCGGACGCCGGAGCTATTGCAATATGTAACGCTTGCTGATATTGAGCAGTTGCAATTGCCGGAAGCAAGCAGGAGAAGAAGTATTGGATTTAAACAGCATTAATTTTTTAAGCACCTTGATATTTTGATGCAGGAGATTTAAAACTATGCGCAGAGGTACCGGCTATATTGTGATCTTTGTTGTAGGAGCTGCCTACTTAAGTATACGCGAATGTGTTGATGGGAAAAGGGAAAAATCGCCGGAGATTGAAATTGTCCATGAAGATGTATCACAGAGCAATGCAGCTACAGCAACAAGGGATGCACTTACGGCAACAGAACTGATTGAACTGGCAGACTGTAGCAGCCTGCAATGTGTTCAATTATATATGAAAGACCGTTCTCCCGATTTTGTACATGCCAGTAAAGGAGAGTTTGCTGCGCAAC
>DATAJQ010000088.1:0-3798 GCA_036262095.1 Chitinophagaceae bacterium
TTGGGGGTCGGACGCCGCCCCGGAACACCTGATTCCTAAAATTTAAAAAACCTTTCGAAAGATGTTTTGGACTTTAGAACTTGCTTCGTACCTGGAAGATGCGCCCTGGCCGGCGACTAAAGATGAGCTGATCGATTACTCTATTCGTAGCGGTGCTCCTATTGAAGTGGTAGAAAACCTTCAGGAGCTCGAAGACGAAGGGGATGTATATGAAACGATCGAGGACATCTGGCCCGACTATCCGACGCAGGATGACTTTCTGTTTAACGAAGACGAATACTAGAAACGTTGACCGTTGCTCGTTGACCGTTCGTTGACGGTCGAAATAAATAAGTAAATAATTATAAAGCCCTCTGTTTATTGCAGAGGGCTTTTATTATTTAATGCGATCGGTCAACGATTACTCCACACCCAGTTTCGTCATTACTTCATTGCTCACTCCCGTAGTGGAATAACCTCCATCATGGAAAAGATTTTGCATGGTTACCATTCTTGTAAGATCAGAGAAGAGCGTGATGCAATAGTTGGCGCAATCTTCTGCAGAAGCATTACCCAATGGGGCAATAGCATTGGCATAATCATAGAAATCACCAAAGCCCTTAATACCGGTACCTGCTGTTGTTTTGGTAGGTGACTGAGAAACGGTATTTACCCGCACTTTCTTTTCCAAACCATAATGATATCCAAAACTGCGGGCAATTGATTCAAGCATTGCTTTGATATCTGCCATATCCGTGTAGAACGGATAAGTTCTTTGAGCTGCCATATAAGTAAGTGCTACCACGCTGCCCCATTCATTGATCGCATCCAGCTTTTTGGCAACACTCAGCATTTTATGGAAAGACAGGGCCGATACATCGATGCCTTTCATAAAGTACTCATAGTTGGATTCGGTATAAGGAATATTCTTCCGGATATTAACGCTCATACCGATGGAGTGAAGCACAAAATCAATTTTTCCGCCCAATACTTCCTGGGAGCGGGTAAACAGAGTAGTCAGCTCATCCACATTTGTTGCATCAGCAGGAATGATCTCTGAACCGGTTTTCTCTGCCAGCTTTTTTATCTCTCCCATGCGCATCGCAATGGGTGCATTGGTCAATACAAATGTTGCTCCTTCCTCATGTGCTTTCTCCGCCACTTTCCATGCAATTGAATTGGCATCCAGCGCTCCGGTGATGATGCCACGTTTTCCTTTAAGAAGATTATAAGCCATAGTAGTTTTTTAAAGTGGGTAAAATTAGGGGAAATACTCTATCAAGCATTCAGCATCTCCCTTGCATTCTCCAATGCTGCGGCTGTAGGCTTTTCACCACTCAGCATTTGCGCAATGGCCGTAATGCGTTCTTCGGGTTTCAACTGGCGGATATTTGTTTTAATAGTATCCCTGACCTTCTCTTTATACACAAAATAATGCGCATCGGCCTTGCCTGCAATCTGCGGCTGATGCGTGATGCAGATCACCTGCCGCTTGCCGGCCAGCCCCTTCATGATGATTCCTACCTGCTTTGCTGCTTCGCCGGATATGCCTGTATCTATTTCATCAAAGATCATGGTGGGCAGATCAATACTTTGCGCCACCAGCGATTTGATACACAGCATCAGCCTGCTCAGCTCACCGCCGCTGGCTACTTTACGCAATGGATGGAACTGGCCGCTTTTATTCGCATCAAATAAAAACTCGATGGTGTCGGCTCCCCATTCCCTCAATTCTGCAGCACGCAGGTCCACTTTCAGCCTCGCATTGGGCATACCTACCTGCACGAGCAGTTTGTTTACTTTTTCCTCCAGCGGCCTTATTTCTTTGGTCCTTGCTGCCGTTATTTTCTTTGCCAGCTTGCCTGCCTCTTCAAAAAGGCGGCCGGTCTCTTTTTCCTTTTGCTGTATCTCTTCATCAATATGCAACACGGCCTGTAGCTTTTCGCCCAGTTGCTTCATGATCTCCAGTAATCCAGCCGTATTGCTTACGCCATGTTTTTTTTGCAGGCGATAGCCCAATGAAAGCCTGTCATTCAGCTGTTCAATCCTGGCTGGATCATAATTCACCTGGTTATTGATCAGTTCCAGTTCATCTGCAATATCCTGCAGTTCTATCTGCACAGACTGCAGGCGTTTCCCCAATGCGGAAAGGCCGGGATGATAGGCTTCGAATGATTGCAATTGATGCAACAGGCTTTTCAATTGCGGCACCATAGGCGATTCGCCCTCCTGCAGTTCAGCATTCACTTTGTCGAGCATGGTTTTAATGCCTTCCGCATGGCTCAATATTTTTAAGTCTGCGTCAATCTCCTCCAGTTCATTTTCCTTAAAGGAGGCTTCTTCCAGTTCATTGTATTGAAATTGCTGGTAATCGGCTTCTTTATTGAATTGCAGTTGCTGCTCCTTCAATGCCTCCCATTGCTTCTTCGTATCCTGCCATTGATGGTAAACTGCCTGGTAGGATTGAAGGGCCTCATTATTGCCGGCCAGCGCATCCAGCACTTCGCGCTGAAAATCGCTTTCCCCTATTGCAAGCGTGTCAAACTGCTGGTGAAGATCGACCAGCAGGGAACTTAATTCATTGAGCTGTGCAAGGGTAACAGGCGTGTCGTTAATAAAAGCCCGGCTCTTGCCATTCACTGCAATTTCCCTTCTTACCACTACTTCATCCTGTACATCAAATTCATTTTGCTGAAGGAACTGCCGGATATCTTTTTTATTTCCCGCAGCAAACACTCCTTCCACAATACATTTTTTCTCCTTGCTCACGAGCACTCCTGAATCGGCCCTTTCTCCGAGGATTAGTCCGAGCGCACCGATGATGATCGATTTACCGGCACCTGTTTCGCCGGTAATAATATTGAGCCTGGAAGAAAAATCAATTTCCAACTCATGGATGATTGCATAGTTCTGTATGGAAAGTGTCCGGAGCATGCCGCAAATTACTTGTAATCGGGCATAAAAAAACCCCGTTCCTTGGGAGAACGGGGAAAATAAAAAAAAGAAAAAAATTATTTTACTTCTACGGAATTGTGCAGGTCTTCGTCAACGAGAATACGGCCGCAGTTTTCGCAGATCATTACTTTTTTGTGCTGTTTGATCTCGCTTTGTTTTTGCGGGGGGATAGAGTAAAAGCAACCACCGCAAGCATCTCTTTCCACAGGTACTACTGCCAGGCCATTGCGATAGCTTTTGCGGATCTTCTCATAGCTTACCAGCAGACGGGGATCAACATGCTCTTTTGCTTCTTCAGCCAGTTTGGCAAAATGTTTTTCCTCTTTTTCGTTGGCAGCGATGATCTTTTCCAGTTCGCCTTTTTTGGTAGACAGTACAGATTCTTTAGTACCAATATTCTTTTTTGCTTTTTCAAGCAGTACTGCTTTTTCAGCGATCTCTTCTGTAGCGTCTTTGATATGTTTTTCAGCCAGCTTCACTTCAAGCTGCTGCATTTCGATCTCTTTGTTGATGGCTTCAAACTCACGGTTGTTCTTTACATTGGTGCTTTGCTTCTCATATTTCTTGATCAGCGCTTCAGCTTCCTTGATCGCCTCTTTTCTTTGCGTGATGAATTCAGTTACACCATTGATTTCCTCTTCGATACGCATCTGGCGGGCGTTCAGTCCCTGGATCTCATCTTCAAGGTCCGCCACTTCCATTGGAAGCTCTCCTTTAAGGATGCGGATCTCGTCCATTTTGCTTTCGATCTTTTGCAGGGTAACTAAAGAAGTAAGTTTTTCTTCTACAGAAAATTCTTTAATGTTTGCCATGTATTGTTTATAGTTTGAAGTTTATCAGGGCAGCTCTGCCACTGCCGGGTCC
>DATAJQ010000089.1:0-13021 GCA_036262095.1 Chitinophagaceae bacterium
AAGCCTTCATTGCCGGTGTTGATGGAACTATTGAAATTCATATCGAGCAGTATCACATCAAAGCTGTCTTTTGACAAATGCCAGCGAAGGTTTTCAGGGTTCTTTTCCGTTACAACATCTTTTACTTCTGTTTTCAATAAAAGCCGCACGGCGGTGAGCACATCGGTATCATCATCTATGATCAGGATGGAGGCATTCTTTAGGTTCATATTATCTTTTTGAGGACTCAACATTCAGTTTCCGGTAGCTGTTGCTGCCGGAAAACACATTACTGCAAGTATACCATAATTACAAAGTGGTGGCAACTAATTCTTTAATAAAAAACCCTGTTCAGAGGGCTGTATCAAAATCGGACAGTGGTTGTATCGAAAGAGAACGATTTTTAAGCTATTTTTAATATAATTAGCTGTAAATCAATAGTATTTGGAACTGGCATATTTATGACTTAACAGGGTTGTCGCCCTGCAAAACCTGCCGGAACAGACTGGCAAAAACAGGGAGCTATTAATCATTAAAGTTATATATCTGTGGATCGAGTTATTGCAAAAAAGAAATGGGGTAAGAAAAGAATACTTACGTTGGCCGGCGTGCTGGGCATTGCCACTCTTGCCGTAGCCAGTTATATCGCTACCACCAAGAAATCACAATTGAACGTAGATGTTGAACGCATTACCATCAGCGAAATCAAGAAAGGACCTTTTCTGGAATTCATTCCTGTGAATGGCGTGGTGATGCCTGTGACCACGATCTACCTTGATGCACTGGAAGGTGGAAGGGTGGAAGAAAAATATGTGGAGGATGGAGCTGTAATGAAAAAGGGAGAACCTATTCTGCGCCTGTCCAATACAGACCTGGAGCTGAACCTGGTGAACCAGGAAACATCCGTGTATAACCTGCTTACCCAAATGCAGATCTCGCAGAACGCTGCCCGTCAGAACACGATCGGCAAACTGAACCAGATGACGGATGTGGAAAGCCAGTTGAAAGAAGCAGAACGTTTATACAAACTCAATAAACATCTCTACGAAGAAAAAGCCATCGGCTTGCAGGAATTCAAGAAATCGGAGAATGATTACAATTATCAATTAGCAAAACAGCAACTGTCCAGGCAGATTCTGAACCAGGATTCCCTTTCTGTTAAGCAGGAATTTGACCAGGCTAAGCAATCCTATGGCCGTACGCAAAATGCATTGAACGTAATGCGTAAAAAAGTAGGCGATCTTATTGTAAGGGCACCGGTTGATGGTCAATTGACCTCACTGGATGCGGAGATCGGCCAATCCAAAAATAAAGGGGAAAGACTGGGACAGATCGATGTACTGAGCGGTTTTAAAGTAAGGGCGGATATTGATGAACATTATATTTCCCGGATCTATACAGGCCTTGGCGGCACTTTCACGTTTGCCAATAAGCAATATAAGCTGACAATTAAAAAAGTATATACCCAGGTAACCAATGGCCGCTTCCAGGTGGATATGGAATTTGAAGGCGAAGCGCCTCAGAATATCCGTCGTGGACAAACCCTGCAGATCGGGCTTGCACTGAGCGAAGAAACAACGGCACTCCTGCTGCCAAGGGGTGGATTCCATCAGCAAACCGGTGGCAACTGGATATTCAAATTAAGCGAAGACGGGAAAACTGCATATAAAGTGGACATCCAGCTGGGAATGCAAAGCCCTGATTTTTACCAGGTGCTGAGCGGCCTGAAAGAAGGGGATAAGGTGGTTACCTCAAGCTATGAGAACTACGGGGACATGCAGGAATTAGTGTTGAAAAAATAAACTGTGCATTATCCGTAACAAGATGCTGCGAACAACGTACAATAAAAAACAAACCATGAAACGGAAATCAATTTATCTCTTCTTCCTGATCTGCTTTATGAGCATGATCTCCTCGGCAAGGCAGAGGTATTACAGTTCGGCCCTGGATATGGATAATACCATAAATGAAGTGGCCAAAACCAAAGCACCCCCAGCATGTGAGGCCGGGAAAGGGGAAGGCTTTGACCTGTCGCCGGTTGGTTTTTTTGTACTGAATATGTAAGATACTCTTCACCTAAATAAACAATCTGAAATGATTAAGATTACTGATCTTGAAAAAATTTACCGCACCGAAGAAGTGGAAACAGTAGCCCTGAATAAACTTACCATCGATGTAAAAGAAGGCGAGTTTGTGGCTATCATGGGGCCCTCCGGTTGCGGCAAATCCACGTTGCTGAACATTCTCGGCCTGCTGGATGACCCTGATGCCGGAAGCTTTGTTTTTAATGGCATTGAAGTGGCCAAGTTTAACGAAAGAAGACGCGCCGATCTCCGCAAAAGGAATATCGGGTTCGTGTTCCAGAGCTTTAACCTGATCGATGAACTTACCGTTTTTGAAAACGTGGAGCTTCCCCTGATCTATACCGGCGTGAAAGCAGCTGAAAGAAAGAAAAGGGTGGATGAAGTGCTGGACAAAGTACAGATCATGCACCGCCGGAACCACTATCCCCAGCAATTATCCGGTGGTCAGCAACAGCGTGTGGCCGTAGCCAGGGCTGTGGTGAATAATCCCAAGCTGATCCTGGCGGATGAGCCTACCGGTAATCTTGACTCCAGCAATGGTAATGAAGTAATGCAAATGCTGACTGACTTGAATGAACAGGGCACTACCATTGTAATGGTAACACACAGTGAGCATGATGCACGTTACAGTCACCGCATCATCCGCATGCTCGACGGACAGACTGTATTGGAAAATATCATGGTTTAATCAATTCATTTCACTTACTCCTATAGCAAGAAGATATGATCAGGAATTACATCAAAGTGGCTTTCCGGAACATTATACGGCATAAAGCTTTTTCTTTTCTTAATGTGTTTGGTTTGACCATTGGCATTGCTGCCTGCCTGCTTCTGTTTATGGTAGTAAGGTATGAGATGAGCTATGATAAATTCTTACCGGGTCATCAGTCCATTTACCATATCATCACAAAGTCCATGACGACCGAGGGTGAAGAGTATCACTCGGGCGTTCCTTATCCTGCATTGGACGCATTGAAGGTAGATATGCCTGATTTGACTGTAGGATCTCTGTATTCCAGCTATGGAAGCCAGGTGACGGTTTTAGGTAAAGACCCGAATACTGAAGGGGGTAAGAAATTCATTGAAGAAACAGGGGTGTTCTTTGCTGATCCAAATCTGTTCAAGGTGTTTAAGTTCCCCTGGTTAAGCGGCTCTCCCGAAGTACTCGATGAGCCGAATATGACCGTGCTCACGCAAAAGATGGCGGAGAAATATTTTGGCAACTGGCAGGACGCAGTCGGCCAGTTTATCCGTTTGGATAATGCCATGAACCTGAAAGTGGCAGGGATATTAAAGGACGTTCCTGCTAATTCTGATTTCCCGCTTGCCATAGTTACATCATTTATCACTTCAAAAAATAATCCCGGCACTTTCGGCTATAATACCCAATGGGGCAGCGTTACGAGCAACTACCAGATCTTTATGAGCCTGCCCGGGGGAATAAGCCCTGAAGCAATGAACAAAAGGCTGGAGGCGTTCAGTAAAAAGCATTATCCGCCAGGTTCCAACAACCGGCAGCAAAGGGTGAACGTTCTGCAGCCGCTTGATCAGATACATTTCGATAGCCGCGTCAATAATTTTGGTGATCATATCACCAGCAAGACCACTTTATGGACCTTATCCCTGATCGGGGTATTGATCATTGTAATGGCTTGTATCAACTTTATTAATCTTTCCACTGCACAGGCGATCAACCGTTCAAAGGAAGTCGGTATCCGGAAAGTGTTAGGCAGTAAACGTACTAACCTGTTCTGGCAGATGATGGGAGAAACAGGGATCATTGTATTAATGGCGATCGTGCTGGCAGTGGCCATAGCTGCTGTATGCCTGCCATTTATCAGCAATGTGGCTTCCATCAACGAAAAGCTCAGTGTGCTGACCCCTTCTGTACTGTTGTTTATGATCGGGGCAGGCATAGTGGTCACCTTATTCTCTGGTGCATATCCGGCTCTGATATTGTCAGGCTTCAAGCCCATGCTGGCATTGAAAAATAAGATCACTTCAGCAAGCATCGGTGGCATTTCCCTGAGAAGAGGATTGGTAGTAACACAGTTTGCCATTTCGCAAATGCTGATCATCTGCACCATTGTTGCTATCAGCCAGATGAATTCTGTAAGGAATGCCGATCTTGGTTTTAATAAAGAAGCTGTGCTGGTATTGAATGGTAATGCAGACAGCGTGATCTTCGCCGGGCAAATGGCTTTTAAGCAGGATCTGCTGAGGCTCAACGGCGTTGAGTCGGTAAGTTTCAGCAGCGATGTTCCTTCATCAGACAATAACTGGTCAACCAATTTTTCGTATAACCATAAAGACGATGAAAATTTCGATCTCTACATGAAGTTTGGGGATGAAGATTATTTTAAAACATTTGGTGTTCAGTTCCTGGCTGGCCGGGAATATGCGCACAGCGATACAATAAGAGATGCCGTAGTGAACGAAACTTTAATCAAAAAGCTGGGTGTGAAAAATCCTGCTGATGCTATTGGCCAGGATATCAGGATGGGCAGAAGCCCCTGGATAAAGATCGTTGGGGTGGTAAAAGATTTTAAGACCAATTCACTCCGCGAAGATATCAAACCAACCATCATCACTTCAAGGCAGAATGTGTATGCATACACCAATGTGAAAATGAAAAGCAGGAACCTGGCTCAAACCAGGGATGCTGTTCAGAAAATCTGGGATAAACATTACCCTGCCTATGCCAACCGCAGTTATTTCATGGATGAGAGCATTGAGGATTTTTATCGCCAGGAAACTCAACTCTCTTTACTGTATAAAATATTTTCCGGTATAGCCATTCTTATTTCCTGCCTGGGCCTATACGGACTGGTTTCTTTTATGGCTGTGCAGCGCAGAAAGGAAGTAGGTGTACGCAAGGTATTGGGCGCATCAGTGGGCCATATCGTTTACCTGTTTTCAAGAGAGTTTACCATTCTTATCCTGATTGCTTTTGCTATAGCTGCGCCACTGGCCTGGTATATGATGAGCCAATGGCTGAACAATTTCAATTACCGGATCAATATAGGAGTATGGGTTTTTGTACTGGCTGTATTGGTCTCCGTGGTGATAGCATGGGTCACTGTTGGCTATAAGTCAGTGAAAGCGGCCCTGGTCAACCCTGTGAAATCACTACGTTCAGAATAAGTTTTTACCACATACATCTCTTCAACGGCAATTTCCTGGAAGTAATTGTCGTAACGAAATTATTTTATCAGGTTTAATATAACAGATCAGCATGTTTAGTACTTATCTAAAAATCGCTTTCCGTAATCTTTGGAAAAACAAAGCTTTTACAGCTATTAACCTGGCTGGTCTTGCAGTAGGGCTCACCTGTTGCCTGTTAATGGTCCTGTATATTCAGCATGAGCTGAGTTATGATAGGTTCCAGGCAAAAAGCGACCGCATTGTACGTGTTACAATGGACTATAGTTTTAATGGAGGAGAGCCGCAAAAGACGGTTATGACCAGTACCAAAGTGCTCCCTTCTTTCAAAAGGAATTTTCCTGAAGTGGAAGATGGGGTGAGGATGTCGGGTGGAAGGTCCGTGCTGGTAAAGTATGAGGATAAGCTATTCAATGAAGCGAAATTCCTGTTTGCTGATTCTACTTTCTTTTCTGTGTTCCCTTCCTTTAAACTGTTGCAGGGAACGGCCGACCAGGTATTGAAAGCACCGAATATGGTCGTGATCAGTGCCTCTGCTGCGAAGAAATTTTTTGGTAATGATAACCCTGTAGGTAAAACCCTGCAATTGGGAAGTGCGCAAACAAATTACCAGGTAACCGGCGTATCGGCAGATTGCCCTTCCAATTCACAATTGAAATTTGATTTCCTGGCTTCATTTTCCAGTTTAGGGCCGGCACAGGAAGAGACTTATTTTAATGCCAACTTCATTACCTACCTGTTGTTGAAGGATAAATCTTCCATTGCTTCCCTGCAGGGAAAGATTGAACCTTTCATGAAAAAGGAAATAACCGATAAGGGAACCAAGATCAACTATCACCTGGAGCCTTATACCAGCGTTCATTTGTATTCCCCTTATGATGGTTTTGAACCTAACAGTAATATCAGTTATATCTATATCACAGGTGGCATTGCTTTGCTGATACTGATCATTGCCTGCTTCACCTATATCAACCTGAGCACTGCAAGATCAATGGAGCGGGCAAAAGAAGTAGGTATCCGGAAAGTATCAGGTGCTTTACGCGGGCAGGTGTTCTGGCAGTTCATTGGCGAGTCTGCATTGATCACATTTGTTGCCCTTTTGCTCAGTTTTGCTTTGGCGGTAATGCTGTTGCCGGCTTTCAATACGCTTGCAGACAGGAAATTGCAATTGGATCAGCTGTTTCAACCCGGAGTGCTCATCTCCGCCCTTTTAATATTAGCAGGTATATCACTTCTGGCAGGCAGTTATCCTGCATTGATCCTATCCAAATTCCAGCCGGTGAAAGTATTGAAAGGCGCGTTTAAAAACACAGGTTCGGGCAATTTTCTCCGTAAATCACTTACTGTATTTCAGTTTGCTATCTCTGCCTTCCTGGTGATTGCCACTTTCGTGATGCAACGCCAGTTGAAATATATACAAACCAGGAAACTTGGCTACGACAGGGATCATGTGCTGGTGATGCCCATGGATTCGAAGATGAACGACAAATCGGACCTGTTTAAATCAGAATTCAGGACCAATCCCGAAGTACTGGTCGTTTCCAAAGCTTATCAAACGCCGGTAAATATCCTGGGAGGTTATGCCATGAGCAATTCCCCCAATAATGAGAATTCGATGAGCGTGAAGGCCAACCCTATTGATGAAGATTTTATCAAGGCAAATAGCCTGCAGATCGTTGCAGGAACAGACCTCACCAGGCAGGACCTGGTAAATGTTTCCAATGAAGATTATACAAAGAACTATTTCCAGTTTGTGCTGAATGAATCTGCAGCAAAAGCACTTGGCTGGACACCGCAGGAAGCTATCGGCAAAAAAATGTTTCTCGATCTTCAGCGGCCTGGTGAAGTAAAAGCTGTTATCAAAGATTTCCATTTTGCTTCATTGCATAGTGCCGTTGAACCACTGGTATTATTTCCCGACAACTGGGGAGCTGTGATGATGGTAAAAACAACCGGCAAAAATCTTCCGCAGACCATTGCTTTCCTCGGTAAGAAATGGAAAGAACTGGCTCCGCACCGCCCTTTTGAGTATCGGTTCATGGATGAGGACTATAATAAAATGTATGCCGCCGAAATGAGGACAGGAAAGGTATTCAGCGTGTTTTCTGCCATTGCGATCCTGCTAGCCTGCCTCGGATTATTTGGACTTTCCGCTTATGCAGTGCAGCAACGTACCAAGGAAATAGGTATCCGTAAAGTGCTGGGTGCATCATCAGCAGGAATAACCCTTTTGCTCGCCAACCAGTTTGTACGCCTTGTGGCAATTGCCTTTGTTATAGCGGCGCCGGTGGCCTGGATACTGGCGGAAAAATGGCTGCGTGACTTTGTTTATCGTACTGATGTGCCGGTTTCCATCTTTATCATCAGCGGTCTTGCCATTACAGGTGTGGCATTGTTTACGGTAAGTTTCCAGGCTATCAGGGCAGCCATGTCGAATCCAGTAAAATCATTGAGAACTGAATAAGCTCATATCGTTAAAATATAGCTATGATCAAAACCTATTTCAAGATCGCTTACAGGAACCTGCTGCGAAGCAAAGGATTTTCTTTTATTAATATCCTGGGCCTGACCATTGGTATGGCCGGCGCAATGCTGATCATGCTTTGGATACAGAATGAACTGAGTTATGACAAGTTTCATGAAAAGAAAGACCGCCTTTATGAAGTTTGGAACCGTGACAAATTTGATGGTAAACTGCAATGCTGGAACACTACTGCTCAGATAGTGGGTCCAACACTGAAAAAAGATTATCCGGAAGTGGAAGATATATCCCGTTTCAGCAATGCTGATAATATCCTCCTGAGTGTAGGTGATAAAAAGCTGAACACAATGGGATCCATGGTTGACCCTGCTTTCCTGCGCATGTTCAGCTTCCCATTAAAGGAAGGGGACGCGACCACTGCTTTGAATGGCTCTTATTCTGTAGTACTGACCGAAAAGCTTGCCCATAAAATATTCGGCGATGAACCGGCAATGGGTAAAGTGGTCAGGTTTAATAATGAAGATAATTTTACGGTCACGGGTATATTAAAAGACCTTCCGAATAACACACAGTTCAAATTTGAGTATCTCGCTCCCTGGGACTACATGGTAAAAAAAGGCTGGGCAGATGACTATTGGGAAAATAATTCAACCAGTAATTATGTGTTGCTGAAGCCGGGTGCTTCCCCCGAAACGGTAAATAATAAGATCAGGAATATTGTAATAGAACATACTGGCAAGAAACAAAAAACAGAAGTATTCCTTCACCCGGCGGAAAAATGGCGCTTGTATTCCAGGTTTGAAAATGGTGTGATAGCAGGAGGAAGGATCGATATTGTAAAGATATTCGGCATCACAGCGGCATTCATTCTCCTGATCGCCTGTATCAATTTCATGAATCTCAGCACGGCCCGCAGCGAAAAAAGAGCCAGGGAAGTAGGGATCAGAAAAGTAGCAGGGGCCAGAAAGTACTCGTTGGTGGTCCAGTTCCTGGCTGAATCGATCATGCTTTCCCTTATTGCAGCAGTAATTGCATTGGTGATTGTGAACCTTTCATTGCCTGCCTTCAACAAGATGACGGATAAAGAACTTTTCATTCAATGGGATAATGTTTATTTCTGGCTGGTATTTGCTTCCTTCACCTTGTTCACAGGTATCATTGCCGGCAGTTATCCCGCATTCTTCCTTTCATCTTTCAAGCCTATTAAAGTACTGAAGGGGACGTTCAAATCGGCCAATGCCCTGGTAGCTCCGAGAAAGGTGTTGGTAGTATTGCAGTTCACTTTTGCCATTCAACTGATCATTGCAACGATCGTGGTACAGCGCCAGTTGAAATATGCGATGAAACGTGATAGCGGTTATAAAAAAGACAACCTGTTGTATGTTTCCTTCCAGGGTGATATTGAAAAGAATTACCCTCTTATCAAGAGCAATCTTCTTTCAAAAGGTATTGCCAGCCATGTAGTGAAAAGCAGCTCTGCTTTAACAGAGCATTGGAGTGATAGCTGGGATTTCGAATGGCAGGGTAAGGACCCGAATAATAAAATAGACGTGATTCGCTTCAGCAGTGATAAAGACCTGATGAAAACGACCGGCATGCAACTGGTTTCCGGCCGCGATCTTGACCTGGAGCAATATCCTACTGACTCATCAGCCTGCCTGATCAATGAAACTGCGGCAAAAGCCATGGGTTTCAAAGACCCGATCGGTCAGATCATAAAAGATGATGGCTTCGCCATGCATGTAGTAGGAGTGGTCAAAGACTTTATACTGGAATCCCCTTACCAGCCTGTGCAGGCGATGGTGATCGGGCCACGCTGGTTCAATGGTATGCATATTAAATTAAGTGACTGGAAACCTGTAGCGGAAAACCTGGAAGCAGCCGCAACCATATTCAAGCAGTATAATAGTGAATATCCATTCGAGTACAGGTTTATTGATGAATCGTATGCCCGCAAGTTCAATAATGAGAAAAAGACATCCCAACTGGCTGGCCTTTTCGCCGCACTCACCATTTTTATTTCCTGCCTTGGCTTGTTTGGCCTGGCTGCTTATATGGCAGAAAACCGTATAAAAGAAATAGGTGTGAGAAAAGTACTGGGCGCATCTGTACCGCGTATTGCGGGTTTGCTGTCAAAAGATTTTATCAAACTGGTGATCATCGCTATTCTTATTGCTTCACCTGCATCCTGGATGGCCATGAATATGTGGTTGAAAAATTTTTCTTACCGCACCGATATAAGCTGGTGGATATTTCCTGTTACGGGTGCTGCAGCTATACTGATCGCTTTACTTACAGTAAGCTCGCAAGCCATCAGAGCAGCAATGACTAACCCGATCAAAAGTTTACGAACCGAATAAATCTTATTTATGATTAAAAATTATCTGAAGGTAGCCTGGCGAAACCTTTTACGGAACAAAACTTTTTCATTGATCAATGTATCCGGACTTACAATTGGCATGGCCTGTACCATGCTGATCGCCCTATGGGTGTATAATGAAAAGAACTGGGATCATTACAATAAGAACTACGATAATATCTATCATATATTCAGCAACCGGAATTTCAATGGAGAAATATCCACTGGTCCTGATATGATGTATCCGCTGGCAAAAGCGACTAAAGAGACCATACCGGAGATCACGCATTCTGCTATTGTCAGTTTCCCCGGAAATGTTTTGCTGGCAAATGGAGATAAGCGACTGAATAAAAGCACGCTGACTGTTTCACCTGAATTCTTTGATATTTTTTCTTTTGACTTTATCAAAGGCAATGCTGCTGCTTTGCAGGATCCCGATGCTATCGTTGTCACAGAGAGTACTGCCAAATCGCTTTTCGGCGAAACAGATGTGATAGGCCAGTCTGTGAGGGTCAACAATTACCGAAATGCAATAGTAAAAGCAGTGGTGAAAGATGTACCACGCAATTCCACTATTCAGTTTGAGGGACTCATCCCTTTTAATCCTTCTACACCTGAGATAAAACAGGCGGAGAGCGATTGGGTGAATTGCAACAACCGGATCATTGTCAGCACCAAACCAGGAACAAATATCGCCGGGCTTGAAACCAAAGTACTGGATCTGATCAAGAAGCGGAGTGGCGATGAAAATCCAACTACACGCGGGTCTGTGATATTGCATCCCATGAGCAAATGGAGATTGTATGAAGAATTCCGTGGCGGTAAAAATGTAGGTGGCCGTATACAATACGTAAACCTGTTTACCTGGGTGGCTGTTGTGATCCTGATCATTGCCTGTGTGAATTTTATGAATCTTTCAACGGCACGTTCAGAGAAAAGAGCAAAAGAGGTAGGCATCCGGAAAACACTGGGCTCTGAAAGAAAACAACTTGTTTGGCAATTCCTTTCAGAATCAGTACTGCTCGCTATCATATCTTTCTTACTAGCCGTGGCTTTGGTGTATGCAGTAGTTCCTGCTTTCCGTCAGTTATTAAATATTGATGTTGTTATACCTTATCAGGAGCCTTTGCTTTGGGGTATCGCGCTGGGCATTATCCTGCTCACCGGCATCTTTGCAGGCGGCTATCCGGCATTTTATTTATCCGGATTTATGCCGGTAAAGGTTTTGAAAGGAACAATATTGCAGGGAAAGCAAGCGGTATTGCCGAGGAAAATACTGGTCACCTCTCAATTCATTGCTTCCATTATTCTCATTTCAGCCACGCTGATCATTTATCAGCAATTGCAGCATGTAAAGAAAAGGGATATCGGATATGACACGAATAATCTTATCCAGCTTAACTCTTCCCGTGACCTGAATACGAATTTTGAAGCATTCCGGAATGATCTTCAACAGGCGGGTATCTCATCTTCCGTTGTGCGCACTTCCAGCCCATTGACCACTATTCTTTGGTTTACTTCCGGTATTCAATGGCCTGGTGCAGCAGCGAACAGCGAATTGATCGTTGGTTTCCTGTTTGCTGATAAGGACTTCGCCAAAACCCTGAATGCAAAAATGATCGAAGGCCGTGATTTCCGCCAGGGGGATAGCAATTCCGTTATTTTCAATAAGGAAGCTATCCGGTTGATGAATATCAGTTCACCAATCGGGAAGCAGATCAACTGGGCTGGTAAACAAAGAACCATCGTTGGAGTAGTGGATAATATGGTGATGACCTCACCTTATGCAGCAGCTTCACCTATGATGATATGTTATGATGACAGGCGTTCCAGCTTTACCAATATCCGCCTCACGGAAAAGACTGACCTGCGAAAGGCATTGGCAACAATCGAAAGCATTCATAAAAAATACAGTCCTGAGTATCCGTTTGAATACAGGTTCATTGATGATGAATTCAATCAGAAGTTCCTGAATGAGCAATTGATCGGCAAACTGGCGGTGATCTTTGCCGGTCTTTCCATATTTGTATGCTGCCTGGGATTGTTTGGGCTGGTATCCTTCACTATTGAAAGAAGAACAAAGGAGATCGGTATCCGTAAAGTGCTGGGTGCATCTGTGCAACAGGTGCTGATGCTGATGTCAAAAGAATTCCTGCTGCTGGTAGCGCTGGCTTTCCTGGTTGCAATCCCTGCTGCATGGTGGGCTATGAATGAATGGCTGAAGAATTTTAATTACCGCATCAATATTGGCATCGGTGTGTTCCTGGTGGTGGGTATCATTACACTGTTGATCGCATTGATAACAGTAGGATTGAATGCGTCGGCAGCCGCTTTGCGAAGCCCGGTAAAAACATTGCGTTCAGAATAAATATTTATTATGCTAAGAAATTACCTGAAGATCGCTCTTCGCAGCCTTGCCAGGCGCAGGTTGTTTTCTGCTATCAATATTCTAGGTCTTGCAGTGGGACTCGCGTTTTCCTTGCTGATCGGCGTGTATATCATTAAAGAGAAGCAGGTGAATGCTGATATCAGGAATGTAGACAGGCAGTACTTGGTGAAGAGCGAATGGAAGGTAAAGGAAATGGGGCTTGAGATCACCACTGTGGCACCGCTTCCCAAAACCATAAAGGAAGAGTACCCGCACCTGGTGAAAAATTATTACCGCTTCAACCCGGTAACCAACGTTGTGTCAGCAGGGGATAAACATTTTAAGGAAGATATTGCCATCTGCGATACCACGCTTGTTTCCATGTATGGCTTTCCTTTATTGTACGGCCAGCCAGGCAAAGCCTTTAAGGATGATAATTCAGCTGTAATAACAGAAGTGCTGGCGCAGAAACTATTCGGCCGGAAAGATGTGATCAATGAAAGGATCAGCATTGCCACTACTACCGGAGAAAAACAGGATTACCTGGTTACTGCCGTACTGAAAGACGTGTCGAAGAATACTGTGAC
>DATAJQ010000090.1:0-31110 GCA_036262095.1 Chitinophagaceae bacterium
AGGCAGCGTTGTGAATTTACCGTTGGACCATTCCCATCCTGCATTGCCTTCCGTCTGCTCGATGCCGATCAGTTGGCCCTGCTTCCTGTATTCGCAGCGTATCTTTTGTTGTGGCAGATCGAGCAGGGTAGTTATCTGCAACGCTCCATTACCAAGTGAGGATTCAAGTTTTACTGTCTTTACTTCATCCAGGTATTTTCCTCCGTTGGCGAGGTTGGCTTTTTTCAAAAAAGCCAGTCCGCTGCGTACATCTTCCGGGAATGCAGCAGGTTTGGTTTTTGTATCCGGTTCTTTTGTTGTGCTTTTTTTATCTTCATCGGCATAGTAAGTAGTGCCATTGACAACGATGGATGAAACCGCATCCGACGTAAAGCAACTGTTCACACTTTTCTCTCCATTCTTGAAATGAAGCGTAAGCACTCCGTCTTTGATGGTATAAGTGCCATCGGCTTCTGCTTTCCTGCTGCCATGGCCGCTTACATTCCCTCCGGAAATATATGTGGAGCTTGATGCGCCGGAGCTGAAACTGCCGTCGGGGTTAAACTGTATTCCTTTGTGGGCCCTGTTCCCAACATAAGGGGCATTGGTACCTGAACCGATACCGCCGCTGCCGGAAGAATAGCTGAAACTATAATAGCCTGGAGGGATCTTATTGGCAGGCTTTTTTTGAAAAATAGTAGTGCCATTATACCAGAAACTGCCGCTTCCATCATAAGGGATAGATTCAACTTGGTTTTTGGAATCGATGAGTTTGATGGTGCCGTTAGAGATTGTATAATGGCCGCTGACATCAGTTTGCCAGCCATTACCCAGGGTAGTGCTATAAGTGCCATCCGGACGGAAATACAGAATGATTTCCGTTTTTTCCAATCCGCCACCCATCATGGAGCTGGGATCCCAGCGTGTTCCTGTAAATGCGGCGTGTATGTACTTGCTTTGCTGAGTAAAAGAGGTGTTCGCCAGCAGTGAAAAAAGTAGTAAAAGGATAAATAGTTTTGATGATGCTGATCTAAGACAGGGGTTCATATGCTTTGCAGTTTGGACAATGGAAGAAGTAATCAAAAACTGTTCCGGTAATGATTATTATATTGTTATTTACAGGAAGGCTGCGGTTCCGGTTTTATACGAATAAAAGCAGGTGTAGCCGGGCTGGTCTGTTCTGGACAGTTGTTTTGTAGTTACCGATAAGCTTTATAAAAGAATACTGCCAGTTGCGGAGAGGGTGTGGTTTGTTTTTAATTTACGATGTGGCTTAGCTCTTCGACAACACGTGTTAACATTGCCTTTCATATTGTAGTGTTGTGATTTGCTTTCAATTTTTATCTTTGATCTACAATATTGTAAAAGAGATTTCAATTCAACCATTGTGCGATTAAGAGTGCTACCGGCTTTGGTGATTGTGTACGTTTTCATTATTTCAATTCAACCATTGTGCGATTAAGAGAGCGAATGGAATACCTCAACTTACCCTTATAAAAATTTCAATTCAACCATTGTGCGATTAAGAGCCCGGCGTTATCACTTCACCGACCAATAGCCTTACGCATTTCAATTCAACCATTGTGCGATTAAGAGTCCAGGTTCTCCGATGTTGCCTGGGGATTGCGCGATTTCAATTCAACCATTGTGCGATTAAGAGACGCTGGTCGAAGGTTTAGAGCCAGGGCCTAATGGCACATTTCAATTCAACCATTGTGCGATTAAGAGTCGATCACAATATTCTGCCCAGCCTCCGCCTTGCAATATTTCAATTCAACCATTGTGCGATTAAGAGAGCTGAATACGAAACAAGAATCAGCAGAGACACCAATTTCAATTCAACCATTGTGCGATTAAGAGGGATGCGGCGAATGCATGGAATGCCAAAAACAAAAAAATTTCAATTCAACCATTGTGCGATTAAGAGTCCCAATGCTGGAGACCACCGGCGGCACTGTACCATTTCAATTCAACCATTGTGCGATTAAGAGTGGACGGATTACTCGATCTCATAGACTCATTCAAATTTCAATTCAACCATTGTGCGATTAAGAGTCAAACCATGCTTGCCAAGGCAAAGAAAAGAAAAGCATTTCAATTCAACCATTGTGCGATTAAGAGAACAGGAACGCTCACTAAACTCGTTCCCCGGTATCAATTTCAATTCAACCATTGTGCGATTAAGAGAGGATTTGATTGTTACTGCCGAAGATGCCGTTAACAATTTCAATTCAACCATTGTGCGATTAAGAGCATCACTGCTCTTACATCTGGCACTTCCATATCTGTATTTCAATTCAACCATTGTGCGATTAAGAGAACCAATACCGCCAACCTCTCTGGATCCGCTTCCGAATTTCAATTCAACCATTGTGCGATTAAGAGCGGCGAAAGCACCGATGAAATGACGCTCGATGTATATTTCAATTCAACCATTGTGCGATTAAGAGTAAATGTAAAATGTAAACAAGTATCCAAACCCATAGAAATTTCAATTCAACCATTGTGCGATTAAGAGCGGACATTCACCACACTTCCACTGCGATCAAATACATTTCAATTCAACCATTGTGCGATTAAGAGAAAATGGACCCGCAATCAAACCTATTTGAAGAATTATTTCAATTCAACCATTGTGCGATTAAGAGAGTGCAGGAAAACAACCAGCATGGATAAACTACAATTTCAATTCAACCATTGTGCGATTAAGAGTCCGAAAGGCTCAACCGGTCATCCGGCCAGCTATCATATTTCAATTCAACCATTGTGCGATTAAGAGGGCGTAAACACTTCAATCGCCATGATCTTTATTTCCATTTCAATTCAACCATTGTGCGATTAAGAGTCACCTTTCCCCGTACGATACCCATAACATTACATTATTTCAATTCAACCATTGTGCGATTAAGAGGATGTTTTCTTTTTGCCATAGCTAAAAGTTTTTAAATTTCAATTCAACCATTGTGCGATTAAGAGTACCGACGAAAATAGTACTCACATAGCTAATACAATATTTCAATTCAACCATTGTGCGATTAAGAGAGTAGTCTCTTCAAGTCTTTTCAGACCATCCCACTTAGATTTCAATTCAACCATTGTGCGATTAAGAGTTGTTGCGGACTCCTCCATCTCAGCGAACCTTACATATTTCAATTCAACCATTGTGCGATTAAGAGCTGTTAATCCAAGGACCCTTGATGCTATATTGGCATATTTCAATTCAACCATTGTGCGATTAAGAGTATAACACAGATCTCATCATCAAGTACCTCATTACAATTTCAATTCAACCATTGTGCGATTAAGAGTCGGCAGAGGCTGCACGCAAAGAACCCTCTTCTGCATTTCAATTCAACCATTGTGCGATTAAGAGGAAGTGAAGGGGTACCGCCAGCCTACAACGTTAGAACATTTCAATTCAACCATTGTGCGATTAAGAGCAAAATCAGAGTAACCTACACAGGGCCAACAGCACCATTTCAATTCAACCATTGTGCGATTAAGAGCTACACAGGGCCAACAGCACCTGATCCACTACAAATCAATTTCAATTCAACCATTGTGCGATTAAGAGTATATCATGGCACTAGCGAGTATCACGCCAAGACCATTTCAATTCAACCATTGTGCGATTAAGAGATACAAAAGCGATCTTCTAAACAACTGGTTACAAACATTTCAATTCAACCATTGTGCGATTAAGAGAGAGCCGACGACGGACGGATATTTTTCTCTGTGGATATTTCAATTCAACCATTGTGCGATTAAGAGAAACCTCGATGGCAACCCTAAGGATTCCGTTTTTTCATTTCAATTCAACCATTGTGCGATTAAGAGTTCAATTCTTGGATTCAGCTTTTCATATATAATCAAAATTTCAATTCAACCATTGTGCGATTAAGAGGAAGAGAATCCCCTGCTATTATGCCAGGCCAAATGCTATTTCAATTCAACCATTGTGCGATTAAGAGCATCTTAGGAAACCACTGTTTAATGTACTTGTGCCCATTTCAATTCAACCATTGTGCGATTAAGAGACATCTTAGGAAACCACTGTTTAATGTACTTGTGCCCATTTCAATTCAACCATTGTGCGATTAAGAGGCTTGTGCAGCAGTCATGATGCTACCGTCATCATTCATTTCAATTCAACCATTGTGCGATTAAGAGTAAGGACAGTATTCTATATGCTACTGAATCTATTGTCATTTCAATTCAACCATTGTGCGATTAAGAGAATTCGGCTGTAATAACTGGAGCTTTCGTCATAATCATTTCAATTCAACCATTGTGCGATTAAGAGGCCTGGGTCATTAACAACGAGTGCCGAATATCCCCTATTTCAATTCAACCATTGTGCGATTAAGAGCTTACCTAGGAAAGCATAATAATCAAGAGGTTTCTGATTTCAATTCAACCATTGTGCGATTAAGAGTTTACGATGGATTCTTCTATTTCTTCGGTTTTACATTTCAATTCAACCATTGTGCGATTAAGAGGGATAATACTGCACCAGTGAATCCGGGTGGAGCTGTATTTCAATTCAACCATTGTGCGATTAAGAGCGATTGGTGGAAGAAAAATATCTCGTATTGGAGACTAATTTCAATTCAACCATTGTGCGATTAAGAGGAGAACTCCGAAGCTGATCCATGACCTCTTCTTCCATTTCAATTCAACCATTGTGCGATTAAGAGAGCTGTCTTTCTTTCAAAACTTGGCAGCATATTTCCATTTCAATTCAACCATTGTGCGATTAAGAGCTGCGTGAGAGGCAAGGGTCGCCGTTCTGGGGCAACATCATTTCAATTCAACCATTGTGCGATTAAGAGATCGATTTTCCGGATTCTCAGATCATGCGTTATCAGAATTTCAATTCAACCATTGTGCGATTAAGAGGGTTCAGGCATTTAGTGTTTTTTCTACAGCCAACCCTATTTCAATTCAACCATTGTGCGATTAAGAGAGCCGGGAGTTACCCCGGCCATTTAGAGGTTAATTACATTTCAATTCAACCATTGTGCGATTAAGAGCAAAAATTGTTTTAAGGCGTCCTTATCTCTTACCTCCATTTCAATTCAACCATTGTGCGATTAAGAGGGTGTCCTTTTACGAGCAATATTAATACAGAAAACAAATTTCAATTCAACCATTGTGCGATTAAGAGTTTTATCCTCCATTTAATTCAAATTAATTGTAAACATATTTCAATTCAACCATTGTGCGATTAAGAGAACATTAGCGACTTTGAACCGTCTTGGCTAGTTATATTTCAATTCAACCATTGTGCGATTAAGAGCAAAATCACTATATCCATCCCAATCTAAAACAACGGCATTTCAATTCAACCATTGTGCGATTAAGAGGACTATAGCCAAGGCAACAAATGGCACGTGCACGTGTATTTCAATTCAACCATTGTGCGATTAAGAGCGACGTAAGCGGCGGACTGTTATATATGGACGCACATTTCAATTCAACCATTGTGCGATTAAGAGACAACGTCAGGACCGACAAGATGGAGGTAGCGCTATTTCAATTCAACCATTGTGCGATTAAGAGACAGAAAGCGGACACAGATTGGCGCTGCCAACATACCATTTCAATTCAACCATTGTGCGATTAAGAGTTCTATTGTATTAAGATCAGGAGGACGCGTAGACACATTTCAATTCAACCATTGTGCGATTAAGAGAAGAGCTTCGGAAGGTGAATGAAAAGATCGTATCTGCATTTCAATTCAACCATTGTGCGATTAAGAGCCTCTCCACGGAGCAAATGATTTCGCGAACAAAAAATTTCAATTCAACCATTGTGCGATTAAGAGCATAAAAATTTGAATTGACCTTAACCCCTGCGCCATTTCAATTCAACCATTGTGCGATTAAGAGAAGTGTCTGTGGTTATTTTTTTTATATATATCTTTCTATTTCAATTCAACCATTGTGCGATTAAGAGAATTGTCTTCACCATTGGCATAGACCCGGTCGCCCAATTTCAATTCAACCATTGTGCGATTAAGAGCTTGGACCACTATTCGGAAGCTACCAATTAGCAATATTTCAATTCAACCATTGTGCGATTAAGAGGCAGCGGAATCCTAGGAATAGGATTCGGAGCAATAAAATTTCAATTCAACCATTGTGCGATTAAGAGCATAGAATGCAGAAAACAAAAACAAAGAGAATGGAATTTCAATTCAACCATTGTGCGATTAAGAGTTGCTTAGTTGCAGTTGGTCTATTGTGAATTCTCCATTTCAATTCAACCATTGTGCGATTAAGAGGGGTTCATCTGTGATATAGCCGTCTTCAGAACCTCATTTCAATTCAACCATTGTGCGATTAAGAGGCCCCGGAGCCCCGGGCACACACACAATCTACCGCATTTCAATTCAACCATTGTGCGATTAAGAGAGTAAGTCCCGTGGGTACGAATGGTTACGTAAAAACCATTTCAATTCAACCATTGTGCGATTAAGAGTGAAGCGGCAGAACGCAAGCAAAAAAAAACTAAATAAATTTCAATTCAACCATTGTGCGATTAAGAGCACATTTATATTTTCTAACAACTAAACAAAAAAAAATTTCAATTCAACCATTGTGCGATTAAGAGTCACTGATGCAGGGGGTCCTGCTGTGTTGACAATATTTCAATTCAACCATTGTGCGATTAAGAGCTTCCGAGGAAAAATTGTGGATGCACGTTTATAAATTTCAATTCAACCATTGTGCGATTAAGAGACCAACGACAACTTAAACAACAAAGAGCAATACTGGCATTTCAATTCAACCATTGTGCGATTAAGAGCGTAGAGCAAGTTCTAAACAATAAACAAAAAACAAAATTTCAATTCAACCATTGTGCGATTAAGAGCACGGGAGCGACGCCACCAGATCCATTACAAATCAATTTCAATTCAACCATTGTGCGATTAAGAGCTTCGCTAAATTTTTGGCATATGGGTCGTATATTATTTCAATTCAACCATTGTGCGATTAAGAGCCGCCTCATCGACGACGTAAAAAAGCCTGTCTATAAGGCTTTTAAAAAATAAAAGTATCAAAAAATATTAGCAAAAAGTTGTCGATGCCCGGTAATATAATCTGCCCGGGGCATCGACGACCTTAATAAAATGCTGTCACGCTGATAGTTAGCTTTTTTCAATATTTCAAAGAACCGGTAATAACAATTTACACACCATATCCGACGACTACAGAAAATTGTCGATCTCATTTTTTTCTTTGCCCACAATCTGTTTTTCCAGCCATTTTTCATTCCGGCTTTTAAAAACGATTACACTGTCCTCGTCAGCATTCATGATCCTGCTTGCCAATCCCAATAATTCCTTGAGCTTGACCTCCGTTATCTCTCCTTCAAATACAGAATTCTGGATCCAATTGAGATATTGCCTGCATAGCTTCAACATCTTACCCACTCTTTTTTCTCCAATATCATATACTAAAATTACATACATTCTACCACCACGCTTTAAATGGTTTATACTCTTCGATGTTCAGGATATGTTTCGTTAACTTATAACACTCAAGTTTTACCAGGTGCCTGTAGCTTACACTCCGGTTCAATGACCTGTGCTTGATCGTCTCGTTCAACCGCTCTTCAAAAGCCCTGACAAATGTTTTCCTGCCTGCCTCTTTCAGTATTACACTGTTTATTTGTACATCAAAATCTTTAGCCTGAATTTCCTTTTTATTAAGCACCTTAAAGACGGTCCTGTCCACCAGGATCGGCTTGAATATTTCTGCGAGATCAAGAGCCAGAGAATATCTTCTGAAACCAGGTTCATGTAAAAAACTGATGGTCGGATTGAGCTGGGTGTGATAGATCTGGCCCAGGCACAAGGTATAGCACATCATGTTGCCAAAAGATACCAGGGCATTCACCTCATTCTTCGGAGGGTGCTTACTCCGGCCATCCATGGCGAAATCATTCAGGATGATATCAAAAGCGTCATAATACACCTGCCGGATGTTTCCCTCAGTTCCCATCAGCATTTCAATATTGTCTGCGGCAGCAATACTTTCTGCATATCGCTCAATTATTTCGATCGCTGGCTGCAGGTCTTTTCCCCTCGATTGATAATAGCGAAGATTCTTAAGAATGTTGAAAGCAGCGCCTTCCACAAATTTCTGTGCAATGATCAACCGCTTAGACCTATCATTATACTGCCTGGTTTGTGCTATCTGCATTTTACCCGCAAGCAGATAATCTTTTGGCATGAAGCTGCCAGTGTAGTGTTCATAATAATCAAAAAAATGGACCGCTATCTGGGCCTTCCCCAGGAAATTATATAAAGCACTATTCGCATCCAGGGATCCGAAGCAAAACAGATCAGACACACCTTCTACCGGGATGTATTTAGGTTGCCCTTCAACACCCTGCTCATCTACCGGGATGAATTTTAGCGTATTGTCCTTCCGGCTCATACGTCCCGGGTTAAAAAGATAGTAGGTTTTCTTCATGCTTTATCGATATAGCAAAGTTCATAATAGCTGCATGCCGTGCAGATCTTTGCATTGATCACTTCGGGACACTGTTCTGACAGCCTGAGCTGCCGGATGTTTTCTATTGTTGCCTGCAAATAATGAATATCTTCTTCAGTCAACGCAACATGATTCGTATGCTTGAGCAACGGATATTCCAATGTGGCAGAAGCTTCCCCGATGCCATTCAGCCTTAGGAGCCACAAATAAAATTTCACCTGCCATTCGTGTGCTTTTTCAACTCTGTTGCTGCGCTTGGTTTCATGGATGATCTTTTGCCTCGCATCGTAAAAATCTATCTTGCCATATAGATCAATGTCCTTGTACTTTGCCCCGATACTTAATTCTGAATGCTTTTCGTTTCGTTGTGGATAGCTGGTTTCGTGTAAGATCTTACCATCATAGACAGTATCGCTGGTATGCTCCATGTTGATACCGTTGGAGTGCAACCAGCATTCACGCTGGCATACATGGTAAAGGTTGATTAGCGTAGCGTTGATGGTCATGGTGATGACGTTTAACCTGAATATTAAAATATTTCAGACATTTGCCAGGGCTCTTCTTCATCGGCAATCAGTCCTAACTCAGACGAATATTCTTTGTTAGTGATCCAGTACCTCTGCTCATTCATTTTATTTTTTTTGGCAAATACGGAAATATCGGATTTTATGTTTCCTTCAATCTTCCATTGCGCAAACCGACCTTTCCGGATTTGAACTTTCTGACTTTCAGCGTTTATAAAATCGAATTCTATCAAATATCTCTCATAAACATCCTTATTCCTCTGAGGCAATACCTTTATTCCATCGAATTGTTTATAGAAATCCTCTTCTGTATGCCTGTTTTTCTTCATGGGTGATAGCAAGGTCAACGCTTCCGTCAAATATCGATATTGGTCATCGAATTTCTTTTTATCGCCTTCAGTCCATTCTCCATAAACGTAGTCTATAGAGCGTTGTAGCATGCCTTCATCAATAAGGCCGCCAGACAAAGCTATTTCCTCTAAAGCTGAAATTGTTTTTTGAATGGTCTGTTTTTGGTAGGTGTAAAAATCGCTCTCTTCGTTCTCTGTAAAAACATAGCAAGGACAAATCCCTTTCGCTCTTTTCCTATTCACACGGCCAAATCTCTGAATCAATGCGTCGATTGGAGCTGGCTCTGTATAAATCATATCGAAATCAATATCAAGGCTCACTTCTATGGCTTGAGTGCCTACCAAAAGCTGTATATTTTCACTCATTAGTTCTTTTTCTTTTCTGGATCGGTCTGATCCGGAAAAAGCCCCATGCAACAGAACAGATTTCTCTTTATCAAAATGCTTTGTAAGTTCTTTGTAAACGTACTGGGCAGATTTTACGGTGTTGCATACAATCAATACTTTTTTTCCAGTTGCCAACTCGCTTTTAATCTCCCACAGGTTATCCTTTAGCAAGCCTTTTTTTAGAATAATCCGATGCCGTTTGAAATTTTCATACAAAAGATGACTAGCTTTTATTGCTTCAAAACGGCCAATGCTTTGCTCAATTTCTTTAAGAAGGAAATGAGGCATAGTGGCTGTCATAATTAATACCCTAGCCCCCATATATTTAGAGACAAATTCTAGCAAAGCCTTTATCTGGGCAAAAGTTTCGGGGTTATAGGCGTGTATCTCATCAAATATTAAATAAGAACCTGTCATTTCAAGAAAACCCTGTTCGTATCCTTTCAACCCAAAAAGATGTTTTAACAGCTGAAAAGGTGTGGCAACTTTTACCGGTGTTATAATACTTCTGAATTTTTCCCGAATACTTTGAATGCTATCTTTCTTTTCTGCCACACTGTACTGCAAGTCATCAAAATAGTTGTTCAGATAATCGCTTAATTTTCCATGCAGCATCCCTACTTTATCGTTTCCAATGGCTTTGTCTAATCTATCATACATGGCATTGATAGAAGCAGTAAAAGGTAAGATATAAAATACTCGTCCCTGCCCATAATGCTGCATTTGCTTTTGTAGCCACAGGAATGCACCTTCTGTTTTCCCTGAACCAGTAGGAGCTGTTAGTATCACATTCCCAAGTTTTCCGGAACAATCAATCTGATGCTGATAAAAATCGTATCCCTTCTCTTGTAAATTATTTCTCTGCTTCTTCAGAAATATAAAATCATCATTATCCAGGGTCTTAACATCCTTAACTTTAGCAGAGCCCAAATGGTCACACCATTTCAACCCACCAAAAAGCAACATAAGGGAGAAATAATTTATATCCTTTAGCTTGAAGGGTGATTTATTGTAGGACCTGATCAGGCCATCGATAGGTTTGGGATAAATGGCCTTCATGTTCAGACCATAACTGTTCAATAAATCCTGCACATCTTTTATTCTGACGTTTTCTTTGAATGCTTCTACAAAACTCTTCCTCTCATCAAGCGTTGCTAACATTCCAAAACTGTCACCCGTTTCATAATAAGCTAATTGTTCCTGTAAGGTTTCAAAATCTTTATGATGTCCGGCAACAACCAGTCCAACAAGGCGTAGTATATCTTTATCAAAATCGAGGGCATCTATAAAAGGAATAGAAAACAGTTCATGACGTTGAAATTTCCATTGATTAGGTTTTTCGTCCAGCAAACTTTGGAATTCTTTATGGGCTTTCCCCAGATCATGGCAAATGACAGCGACTTTTAATATCTCCCAAAAATGATCTTCCATACCCGATATTTCAGCCACTTTAGGAAATGCTTTTTTAAGAAAACCAAGAATCAACAGGCAATCATCAATATGTTCTCTTAATGATACTGCTGCCTGGTTCTTCTTGCTATCTTTTGACTTTGCCAGTAACATCTTTCACTCAAAATTCAATTCATGAAAATAAATATCTACTTCTTTTCCATTAGGTAAAGTATCTCTGTAAGCAGTCAAATCAGTTTCAATTCCACCGGATCTGTAATTAATAATGCTATACGGTTCAGTTCCCAGATTCTTCCTGGGGAATTCATCTGTAAAGTACTTTGGCAAAGCTTGTATTTGGCCAGGCAGATGATACATGAATGGAATGATTTGACCTCTTATTTGTGTCGCTCCCTCTACTTTTTCCATTTCTGCTTTTTGAAAGATATTAGTTACTGAGGCCAGATCATTCATTCGTCCTAATAACAATTGAAAATAAGGTGTAGCCAAATACTTGGCTATTTTTTCATCGGTTGTATAAATACGAAGAAAGTTGTCAAATAAGAATCTGCGATAAATAATATTTGATTTGGCATTATTGGTAGGTGTTCCGTCCTTACTGCTGATCTGATAAATAGTTTCCAGGTCTTCACCCTCACCCTGGTATTGAAAGTAGTAGCCTAATTGTAAATTTTTGTGACGCAGATATTGTCCCGCAGCCGCATTAATCAATCCCAGGACCGTACTTATCGGCGGCACCTCTAAAGTAGGTTGTGTGCCACTTATCAGATTAGGGTAACGAAAACTTGCCGTCCAACTTTCAATATCGATTCTGTACACTTCCATAATTAAGGCAATTGAGTTTTCACTTGTTCGCAATACTGGTCAATGGCCTGATTAATACTAAGCACTTTTACATTGGGAAAGTCAGTCTCTAATTTTTTCAAACCATCGTTGCATTCATCCATAAATCCACTACGCTTGCCGATAAAAACAGTTCCAATGATCTGGTCTTTATAATCGTTCAAAACCTCTTTAAGACCTTCAACATTTAAAATTGCTCTTTCACTTCTTTGTCCTTCACCAACTGCTATATGTGAAAAAGGGTGATTACCGGAAGTTGTGGTAGCTAAAACAATAAACTTTGGCGTAACATCTGCCATGTTATCGGTTTGCATAGCTCCGCCGGAAATCGTTTTAAGAGCAGATAAAGTATCAATAATTCGCTTTTCTCGTGTTGGTTTAGCTAACTGGACCAATTGCTGTGGAGTGCCTGATTTTGTTTTTACAAACGGATCGTTTATCATTAATGCACCCATAGTAGTTGCCTTTTCTTTTAATTTATCCGTTAGATTTTTAAATCCTGTTTTATTATAGCTGGCAAATGTACCTACCTGGAATAAATCTAAAGAGAACATTCCCTTCATAACAGCAGAATATTCTTCTTTACTGTAAGGAACACTATCACCTTCCTGACGAGCCATACTCGACCAATTTTCTACGGTCTCTGTACCAGCAACAGAAACAATAGCAGAATTTTTTAAAGGAGAAACACGGGTAACCGTAACATCCTCTTTTTGCTCTTTTCCTTTTTTATCAAGTATTGGATTCCCATCATCATCACGAATTACATCTTTTGCCGCCTTCATATAGCCAAATACATCATCGTCGGCATAACTTATCGGATCAGCATCTGTAAATGCAATCTTAGCCTCTCTTGTAACCGGAGACAAGTTCCAGTCATGATTTATTTTTAAAGTTTCACGCCACCAATAACGCCAGGCTTGTCCCGAAACGTAAGTATACTTTTTACCGTTCTTATACAACTTTTTCGTAGCTACCGCATTATCAAAATTGCTGCTGGTACTTTTACCTGCATTATTAAGTGCAGCTACGTCTACATCTAAGAGGATAAATCCTTGAGTTTTTAAGTTCATATCAATATATCTTTATTTAGTTATCGTTTTCTGTTTCGAGTTCTTCTTCCAATTCTACGTTTACTGATTTGTTCATCTCATGCAGTCGCTGGTAGATTGCGATTAATAGCAAATCTCTTATCTCGTTCCAATAAGTTCCATCTGGGAAAAGATAATTCGCATAATCTTCTATCGTAATCAGAGATTTTTCCCTGTCGCTATGTTTTCTATTGTAGTCTGCTACAAGGTTTAAAAGATATCGTCTCAAAGCACTGCTCGTTCGTTGGCCGTTGATCCGGGTAATAGCCTTCTTAATTTCATCATCACTGCTGTCCCCTATGATAAAATCTGCCAGCTCCAATATTTTGGAAAGTGTACGTTTATCCATATTTCTTATGTTTATTTGATATTGTTCGATTATCTGAAAATTTAAAACCTCCTTTTTACTATGCGAAAGAATAAGTCGGCGGAAACCGTCCGAATTCCCATTTAATAAAAACTCAAAAGCCCTATTTCTCCACAACTTGTAGGTATCATAACCAGCTTCCTCTTTATTATTTGTCCATTCTTGTGACACCTCATCATAAACTGCATTTTTAAACCTTGAATTTCTATACTGCCGGTATATGAAATTATTCCAGTCCTTTTTATGATACAAAAGGCAAAAAGCATAAAAAGAAAAAATGGTGGCAGGAAGCGTAATTAGGCTAATTGTTGGACTAGCTCCAAAATTGGTAAAATGAAACAGATTGAGGGTTATATCTTTTGTATGGCTTACCTCATCTTCCACATTATAGGTAGCCGTTTTAACCGATTCAATGCATTGACGGGCATAATCGAAAATAGCATTTACAGGATTAGAGAAGTCTGAGCGAACAATTGATTTAGAAATTTGACTTCCGAGGTCTCTTATATTTCGATCGATATTTTTCCGAACAAAAAAGCTCGTAATCTCCAGTTTGTTGCTTATTAAGACTGCTACTTTATCCCCCAGTTGCTCTACTCCCAACGGTACAAAGAAAATTCGGATCAAGGCTTCTTTCGAAAGTTTGATACCACTCTCAAAACCATGATGAAAATTAATCAGTGTAGCAGAACCGGACATGATATGATTGTCTCTTGCACCTGAAAAAACCAGTGTTTTTTGTCCTGTTATCCTGCAATAACCATCAATACCTCCATCACCGTTTAAGAGGCTTTGATAATAGGCAATTGTCTTATTAATCCCTTTTTGTCCTTTATTTGAGTTATGGGTTATTGTTGAGTTCAGGAAGAAGCTGTGAAGATTGCTATCCCATTTATTAACATAGATATCTGTAGCGTATCTAATCAAATCCATTATAGATTTATCAGGCCATTTCTCTTGAAGGTATGCTAACACTAAACCGCCAACATCTGCAAATGGATCTCCCGTGGCATAAGTAAGCCAATAATTTGATTTATTTTCTTTCATATTAAGAAATCGGCATTTTTACTTAACAGAATGCAAATACATTTTGGTATAAAATGTCATAACATATTTTATTCAGCAACTAACTCCACACATCCAAACCCCATTGCATTATACACTCCCGCTCCAGTATTAATCAGCAACTCTACAAGTCGCTTCTCTGCAGTAATTTTTAATTTAAAACTCATCCATCCCCTAATATTCGTTTTCTGTGGTGTATCTGCTTTAATAGTGATTAAACGAGATTTAAAGGTCTGTTTCATTGGCAAAACTTTCATAAATAGTAAAGCTTCCGACCCAGTCATAGAGTCATAAGAGGTTTTAATCTTACTACGCCAGTTATAAATAAGACTTTCCGTAAACCGGCTATCAGCAGGAGACAGAAAATCATAGTTTCCTTTTTCATTTTGCAGGCCAGCCACTAATGGTGATAGCGGTTTTAATTGTACGCTGATGATTTCATTGTCTTTATATTCCTGCAAAGGGTTGGGCAAACTCTCTACTGATTTTACTTTGCAGCTTGCTTTCGAAATCTTATCTGCTATATCTATCTGGGCTGATTGAAATAACCCTTTTACAAAACTTTCCATAGCCTTTGGTATATGAAATGCTACCTGAAAAGACAATTCAGTATTCAATAATCGCAACCGATCGCCTTCTATTCTAAAAGGACAGTTGATCTGGGAAAATGTAAAAAACTTGAATCCTTTACCATATCCCTTTTCATGCAAAAAACCGGCATAGTCCTTATCCCCTTTGGCTATAATGCGATATAATGCGGCCGAAAGAGGATACTGATAATTGATAGGAATGAGTGCAGCGGAACCCTGCACCTGTAAGGTGATCCTGAATTGCATAAGCTGAAAACCTGCAAAAGCATTGCCTGTTTGATGGCATGCAAGTGGTTCGTTATTGTTTTGATGGTTAAGAAATGATGGTTGCTCTAAAACGGCTGTAACAAGTTACAATTTTTAAAGTATTCAGCGGGCTGTTCCGGACAATCAAAAAAGGTCAACCCAAAATCCTAAATTATCGTTGAATTAAAGATACAAGAAGCCCTGATCTTGTTATTACGGTTTCCCGTAATTCATCTTCGGTTACTTCATCAGTTTACATCATGTAAAAACTAAATCCAGTGCGAGTTTCTTATTGTCTGCGGATTAAATTGTATTCATTTTAGGTAGGAATTCTATTCAGGATAGAAATATCTACACAGTGAGTTTTGAAAGCAATTCCCTAAAAAGTAATAATCTTCGCAACCGTTGTTTCCAAAGCCTTTGCTACTTCATAAAGAGAATATACAGTCGGATTCACTTTACCATTCTCCAACTTTTCAATTGCCTGCCTGTCCTTCCCACAAGCTCTGGCCAAATCTGCCTGGCTCCAGCCCAGTTGTGTTCTTAGTTCAACTATGCGTTCTCCAATTTTCTTTTGAATTTCTGTTTTTTTCACGGTACTAATGTGGAAAAATACTTTCAAAAAAGCGTCATATAATTATATGACGAACCATTTTTGTACTTACCTTAGTCATACAATTATATGACATTATTATGTACTCTTTTCGATTATTACTATTCGCCTCATGCTTTCTCACTTGCCTTATCGCAATGAAATGGGCTGTTTATTAACTGTGCGCTTTTACAACCCTAATAACCAACAAACATTCAGGTAAATGCCCTATATCCAGTCACGCCTCACATTTCTGAATCTTCAAACCTTAATAATATGAACATCCGTCTCAAACCCCATCAAAAAATCCACATCCAATCCTCCTCCGATATCTACCAGATCCTCCAACCCATCTTCCGCCGCTACTCCAAACTGGACCGCGACCGCGAACACCTCTGGATGATGACACTTGATGGCTCCCAGACAGTCCGCAAACTGGAACTGCTGGGATTGGGCACCCAACGCACCGTCCTGATCGATCCGATGGAAGTCTACCACCGAGCCCTGCTGAGAAGGGCCGCGTCGATTGTTGTGATCCATAACCATCCGTCCGGCAGCCTAAAGCCATCCCGTGCGGATAAGACGGCAACAGAAAAGCTCGTGGAAGCCAGCCGGTTCCTCAACATCAAACTGCTGGATCACCTGATCATTTCAGAAGATGAATATTTCAGCTTCCTGGATGAAGGGTTATTTGAGACGCTGGAGACGAAGAAGTTTATTATGTTCAATTCCGTTCTGGCAATGGGTTGAGAGACACGGATTACAGAAGCCGGCATTAAGTCCTGTCTGGTGAAAAACCGGAAAATTCCGTTGAAAAAAGCTGGGCAACATTTAGTCAAATCCTTACCTTTTCTGCTTGTTATATATAACCACCTTATCATGAAAGTTCTGTTGGATACCAATATCATCATTCATCGGGAAGCATCTCTTCTCAGTAAAAAAGACATAGGAATATTATTTCTATGGCTGGACAAGCTCAAATATGAAAAACTTATACATCCTGTAACAGTACAGGAACTCGCAAAGCTGAAGAACAACAAAACAGCGGAAACAATGGCTGGCAAGATTGCTAGTTACATACTGATACGCAATCCATCCCCTCTTTTCCCGGACTTGGCGGTTTTAAGTCAGAAGATTGATTCAAATGAAAATGATAAAAACGATACGCTGATTCTGAACGAAGTCGCAAACGAACGGGTAGATATTCTGATCACAGAGGATAAAAAGATTCATGAAAAAGCCGCCCGGCTTGGGGTCTCGGATAAAGTCTTTAAGATCGATCAGTTCCTTGAGAAAGTAACCGCTGAAAATCCTTCGCTGGTAGATTATAAAGTCCTGGCCGTAAAAAAAGCAGATTTTGCTCATATTCCAATACAGGATGAATTTTTCGACAGCTTTCACGAAGATTATCCCGGTTTTGATAAATGGTTTGCTAAAAAGGCAGACGAGATCGCTTATGTATGCTACGATGACAACAACCAATTAGCCGCATTTCTCTATATAAAAGTTGAAGGGCCAGAAGAAAACTACACCGACATAACACCTGTATTCTCCAGGAAGAAACGTCTGAAGATCGGCACATTTAAAGTAATAGCGAATGGATTTAGAATCGGAGAGCGGTTTCTAAAAATCATATTTGATAATGCCCTTCAATACAGGGTGGATGAAATATATGTAACCATATTTGATAAAAGGCCGGAACAAACAAGATTGATTGATCTTCTGCAGCTTTGGGGATTTAAAAATCATGGAATTAAATCCGGGAGTGGGGACAGCGAAACCGTCTATGTGAAAGATTTTGATCGCAACCAACTGGTCAATCTTGCAAATCCCAAACTAAGCTTTCCGTTCATTTCAAAAGAAAGCAAAGTATTTATAGTTCCTATCTATCCGGATTATCATACGGAATTATTTCCCGATTCAATCCTTAGAACTGAATCTCCCATGGATTTTGTGGAGAATCAGCCGCACCGGAATGCGCTGAGTAAAGTTTACATCTCCCGTTCTGTCGAAAGAACACTTAGCCCGGGAGACATCATTGTATTCTACAGGACCGGCGGATATCACAAAAGCGTCGCTTCTACTTATGGTATTGTTGAATCAGTAATCGACAATATTCCCGATGAAGAAGCATTTATACGTCTCTGCAAAAAACGCAGCGTCTTTACAGACCAGGAACTGAGTGATCACTGGAACGATAAAACGATCAAACCTTTTATCGTTAATTTTATTTACGCACATTCTTTCAGGAAGAAACCTAATCTGGCCTGGTTAATTGACAACGGTGTAATTGCTGATGTTAATTCAGCTCCCAGGGGATTTACAGAAATTAGTCGGGAAAACTTTACTAAAATTGCAGAATATTCAGTTGGAAAATGAAAGTTGTATTATCTATAAAACCAGAATTTGCAGATAAAATTTTTAACGGATCAAAGAAGTTTGAATTCCGGCGGTCTATCTTTAAGAATGAGGACGTAAAGACGGTAATTGTTTATGCTTCATCGCCGGTGAAGAAGGTGATCGGAGAGTTTGAGATTGATTCGATTATAAATGAAGAACTGGAAAGTTTGTGGAAGATGACGAGCGCCAGTTCTGGGATATCTAAAGAATATTTTGATAAATATTTTTGGGATAAAGAAAGTGGATATGCCATCAAGGTTAAAAATGTTAAGAAATATCCCCAACCCAGGTCGTTACAAAAAGATTACGATCTGTTACCTCCACAATCTTTTGCTTACTATAGTAGCTAAAAAAGGCCGGTATCTCACCAGCCCTTTCACATATCTAACCCAAAACTATTCCCTTCTACTTCTCACCCAAACCACCACCATCCCCGGTACCGTCAACAACAAAAACCAATACCACTTACTACTCCCCACCATCCCCCGCTCCAATATCAATATACTTATCAAAACCAAAACGAATATCAGCACACCATTGGTGGACTGACCCTGCAGATTACGTTGCATAGCCAAAATTTTAAATGCTAAAAATTTAATAAACGGCAACCCAAGCCTACTTCAGACCCGGGGCAACGTGGAAAAGTCTTTTAAAGAGGAGAAATAGTAGAGCTGAACACAAAACGGCATGAATTCAGGAAAAGACCAGGTAAAACAGTTTTCCATATTTGGTAAAACATAAAAAGCAGGACGCTCCCCCAATCTCTTATGAATCCGCGCAAGCATATTTCAATATACGAAAAAATATTATCTTCAGATCACTCATGCACTATCGCCTTTACACACCCGATTCATCCCTCTCCAGCTTTATCAAATGCTATTGGAGCCTTGAAGGAGAGGAACTGCCGGGTAGCCAGCAACGCATATTCCCTGACGGCTGCATCGAGCTGGTATTCCACTATGGAAACCTTTTTCAAAAATACTACCCGGATGGGACCAGCAATTGTCAACCCCGCAGCTTCATTCATGGCCAACTCACCCGCTTCATCGAAATCGGCGGCAATGGCAAGGTCGGCATGTTCAGCGTCAGGTTTCAGCCACATGGATTAAGACCCTTTACCAATATTAATACTCATGAGCTCAATGATAGCAATATTCAAACAGCTGATATTTGGGGCGCTGCCGGCCGTGAGTTGGAAAACCGTATGCTGGAAGCTTCTGGCAATGAACAAAGAGTACAAATCATAGAACAGTTCTTATTGCATCAGTTACAACCAACTGCTGTACATGCCTTAGTCAACCGTGGTGTTGCCATGATCAACCGGGTGAATGGCGCTATTAATATTGAAGAGCTCTCTACCCAGCTCAATATCGGACGCCGGCATTTCGAGCGTCAGTTCATTGCTGCTGTTGGCCTTAACCCCAAACAATATGCACGGATCAGCCGGTTTCAACATGTACTGTCACTGGCTGAACAGAAACGTTACAATACACTCACCGATCTGGCATACAGCGGCGGCTTTTATGACCAGGCTCATTTTATTAAAGACTTCCGCGAATTTTCCGGCCTGAGCCCAAAGCAATACTTCGCGGAACATCTGCCGCTGGTTAAATTTTTCAGCCTTGATTAGAAGTCGCTTTTTTACAATTTAAAAAAAGGAATATTAACCAGCTTTGCCGTCACCATAAATCAATTACATGAAATCTTATTTAACGGCAGTTTTTATCCTTCTTATTTCCAATAATTTATTTGCCCAGAACGCGCCTTCTCTTTCGAGTGCAAAATGGCTTCTGGGAAAATGGAGCAACCAGACCCAACGCGGAAAGATGGTGGAAGAATGGTCCCCGGTAAATGATTCCACTTATGGAGGCAGAAGCTATATGATCACTGCTACCGATTCCATTCCCCTGGAATCAATTGTCCTGAAAAAGGAAGGGAATGATATTTTTTATATTCCTACTGTAAAAGGTCAGAATAATGATCAGCCGGTAAAATTTAAATTGACCTCTTCATCGGCGAATCAACTGGTATTTGAAAATCCGGCGCATGATTTCCCGCAAAAGATCAGCTACACCCTTGAAGCAGAGGATTCATTAACAGCGGAAATATCGGGCATCGTAAATGGACAACAGAGAGCACGGAAATTTCCCATGAGAAAAATGTAAAATAAGTATACCCGGATCGGGCGCAATGTTCACGAAAAGAATGAACATTGCGCTTTTTGCATATTTACCCTCTTTAATTGGATATAACCTTTTTATGATCTATATTTAAGCACCGTATTTTATACACCAATCGCTGATTCCATGCGCCGTAGTGTGCTTATTTTTTTAGGTATCTTCTTTATTCTCGCTTTTTCCATCCTTCTTTTTTTCATATATGTTCGTCGCGACAGGGCAGCTACGTCCATGCAAACCAAAAAAGTTTTTATCCTGAAACAGGATAAGCACTACACACTTTACCGCGATGGCCAACCTTTTTTGATCAAGGGTGCAGCCGGCATTTCCCATTTGGGTCAGCTTCAGGAAGCAGGAGGGAACACGTTGCGTACCTGGGACACGCTCAACATTGGGGCTATACTGAACGATGCTGCTGCCCACAATATCGCTGTCATCGCCGGCCTTGCCCTGCCTCATAGCTCTACTCAATCCTTTTATGATGATACTGCACAGGTGGCTGCACAGCTCCGGGCCTATCGGGAAGTGGTGCGCAAATACAAGTCCCATCCGGCTCTTTTGATGTGGTGCCTGGGCAACGAAATAGATTTTCCTTATAAACCCCGGTTCAAACAGTTTTATAAAACATTTAATGATCTCGTAAAAATGATCCACGAAGAAGATCCGGATCATCCCGTTACTACGGCACTGGAAAGTTTCAGCCGGCGCTGCATCTATAATATCAGACTAAAAATCCCGGAACTCGATTTTATATCCATTAACACGTTTGGAAAACTATCATCTTTACAAGATGATCTTGACAGGTTTTCCTGGTTCTGGAATGGGCCTTTCCTGATCAGTGAATGGGGCATTAATGGTCCCTGGGAAGCAGAAAAAACGGCCTGGGGTTCGCCGATTGAAAATACATCGGACAAAAAAGCTGAACACTATGCAGAGCGGTATAAATATATGCCGGTCAATGACCCAAGATTTCTTGGAGCCTGTGTCTTTTTTTGGGGGCAGAAGCAGGAGGGAACCCCTACCTGGTTCAGTCTCTTTTCCGGCGACAGTGCTGCTTCGGAAAGTGTAAATACGATAACCCATATATGGACCGGTAAACGCCCACCAATCCATGCGCCAAGAGTAAAATATATGCTGTTGGAAGGACAAGGCGCAAGAGATAATATACTTCTTAATCCAGATAGTATATACCATGCAGAATTATTGATGGAAGAGCCGCCAGGGGATTCAATTCGGGTACATTGGGAAATCATGGAAGAAGACTGGTTCCGGAAAAGTATAATAGAGCCTAATATTAAAAAACCCCGGAATTACAATAATTTGCTTTTGCCTGGAAAAGGATTGACCGTTTCCTTCCGCACGCCACCTGCTGAAGGGCCATATCGTTTATTTGTAACAGTGTTTGACAAAAAAGGGTATTTCTCCACCGCCAATACACCTTTTTATGTAACCGGAAAATGAAGAAACCCTTTAACACCGTATCGGCACCCTCTCGAAAGGAATTGATAACCCTGCGCCTGATGATCTTCATAGGTATTGGCAGCATGGGGTATTTATTATATTGCTTGTTCAACAGGGCACAGATCAGCTTTGCACCGTTTTACTGGGTCCTGATGTTTGCGATCACTTTTAGTTGCCTTCGCTTACTTCATGAGTGGTATCATTATTTTTCCATCTCTATTCCGCGTGTGCCGGAACAAAAGCAGGTGTTCACGGTTGATATATTTACTACATTCTGCCCTGGTGAACCGTATGAAATGATCGTGGAAACATTGACGGCTTTACAGAAGATCCATTATCCTCATACAACCTATCTCTGTGATGAAGCCAATGATCCCTATCTTAAAAAGATTTGCCAACAACTGGGAGTCCACCATATAACCCGCAATAACCGGAAAGATGCTAAAGCCGGCAATATCAACAATGCATTGCAATATGCTACCGGCGATCTATGTGTGATACTGGACCCTGACCATGTTCCCCAACCGGAATTCCTTGATCCGATCGTACCGCATTTCAATAACCCGGAGATCGGTTTTGTGCAAATTGTGCAGGCATACAGTAACCTGGATGATACCCTTATCGCTAAAGGCGCAGCACAGCAAACTTTCCAGTTCTATGGCCCCATTATGATGACGATGAACAGCTATGGAACTGTGCTCGCTATTGGTGCAAACTGTACATTCCGCCGTGCTGCACTGGACTCTATCGGAGGACATGCGGCTGGCCTTGCAGAAGATATGCATACCGCCATGCAATTGCATGCCAAAGGATGGAAATCGGTGTATGTGCCTGCGGTGCTGGCAAGAGGATTGGTGCCTTCCACGCTGTCTGCTTATTATGCACAGCAGTTGAAATGGTCGCGGGGAACTTTTGAATTGCTTTTTGCAACTTATCCGCGATTGTTCCTGAAATTCAACTGGAGGCAAAAATTACATTATGGCACTATCCCGCTTTATTATTTATCCGGTCTTATTTCCCTGATCAATTTTATCATTCCTATACTTTCCCTTTGCACAGGATTGATCCCTTTCAGGGTTGATATGGTAGATTTTTTATTGCTCGGTATGCCCATGATCGCCTCTTCCATATTGATACGGCAGTATGTGCAGCGATGGGTGATGGAAGAAAAAGAAAGAGGATTTCATGTTGTAGGCGGCTTATTGCAGATCGGCACCTGGTGGATTTATATGACAGGGCTGGTGTATACCATATTCCGGAAGAAGGTACCTTATATTCCTACACCGAAAGATAATAAAACACCGGATCACTGGTCGCTGAACCTTCCCAATACCATCATGGTCATTGTTACACTGGCGGCGATCATATATGGACTCAACTATGATTGGAACCCTTATGCGTGGGTAATGGCTGGCATAGCTGCCATCAACTGCCTGATCCTTTCCTTTGTTATCCTGATCAGCCAGCAAACAGGTGCGCCACGCTTACGCGATAAATATGAATGGATAAGAAAAGCACTTGTATTCCCTTTGTCGCTGAAAAGAAAATTCTGGTTATTACGTCATACACATATTTATAGCGGCTTCCGGAAACTCGGATTGCCATTGCTGATACTGACTGTTTCTTTAGCCTGGTATTTTTTAAAAGTTGATGCAAAAGCGCCTTCTTCCAAAAAACCGGTATCGCGAGCTGAATCAACTGTGTTCTATACCGGCATTTATCAGCCGGGAAAAACGGAGGGGCTTATCTCCATGCAGGATGTGCAGCAATATCAGCAACAATATAAAAGCGATTTCAATATTCTTTCTCTCTATATTCCCTGGGGAAATGCGCCGCAAAATTTTTTGAACGACTCACTGATGAAGGCCATTTATGAAAATGGATCAATACCAATGATCACCTGGGAGCCATGGGCAAGTGTTTTCCCCGCAGCTATTCATAACAAGGAACTGCAAAATGATCAGAAGGTATTTGCACATATCAGCGCTGGTTTTTTTGATTCATACCTGGAGAAGTTCGCCTTGCAGGTAAAATCATTGGATAAACCTGTATTTATCCGGTTCGCCCATGAGGCAGATAATCCGGATTATCCCTGGTCGCCCAAAGGCAACAATACGCCCGAAGAGTTTAAGACAGCATGGAAATATGTATACACTTTTTTTCTTCGCCGGGGAGTTGCCAATGCTATCTGGGTATGGAATCCATGGAAGGCTGAGCAGGTGGAAAATTATTTTCCCGGCAAGGAGTATGTTGACTGGTTAAGCGTAACCAATCTTAATTATGGCCCTCAACTGGGAGAAGGCGCATTTTTTTCTTTTAAAGACCTGTACATGCCATTCCATCGCCAACCTGCTTTTCAATCAGGGCTGCCAGTCATGATTGGTGAAATGGGTTCGCTTGCAATAGCAGGAAGGCAGGAAGAATGGTTTAATACGGCGTTCCGGAATATTAATACTGATTTCCGCGAGATACAGGCGATGATATTTTTCAATACAGCATACGATAGCCATATTCTAAAGGCTATTCCTGGTAATATGCTTGATTGGAGAATGCAATATCCCGACAGTATCTTTTCTTTATTAAAGAAATACCCAAGAATAGATAGTAGCCGGCTAATGCCTTCATATGCTAAAACCGGCCTTTCACTAAAGCAAGACCCCGTAACTGTATCACCACATAGAATGCCCGAAGGCATCCGCGGCACCAATTATCATAAAGGAGAAAACTGGTATCGGAATTTCCATGAGCTCACACGGCATGAAATATCAAAGGACTTCAGGGAAATGAAAGAGCTGGGGATTAATACCATCCGACGGTTTGGACCGGGAGTATATGATCGTAATATACTGGCTGTAGCAAAAGAGTTGGACATGCAGATCGATTATGCATTCTGGCTGCCTTCTGTAAAAGATATGAATGAAGATCAGCAGGAGCTGATCCGCGCAGAATATACCATTCTCAAAAGGGTGAAAGAATTACGGAATGAACCCCGCATTATCGCCTGGTCAATCGGCAATACCATCCTGGAACAATTAGCACAACAGTATGATAAGCCTGCTTTACTTTACCAGCAGAGCCTTTATCTGAACTGGCTGAATCAATTGTTCAGTAAGATCAAAGCGATAGATAATACCAGGCCAGTGACTATTGATGTAAACCTGGCCAAACATTTACCCGCCACCTTAAGCATGTTGCATCAACAATTGCCACTGATTGATGCTTTTGGTTTGATAGTAGAAAATGATTCAACAGGAGTATCGCAACTAAAGGACATTGATGTACCCTATTTTATCAGCCAGATATCGGCTGATCATTATATACAAACAAATGATGCTGGTAAGCGGCCCGTATTTATTACCGATTGGCAGGACCAGCAAACAAGGGACTATGTTACGTTTGATGGTCTTATTGATCATTGGGGCCGATACAAACCTGCTTATTATGTACTAAAAAACAGTTGGGCTTCGCCATCCGCTCCACATGATCTGCCGGAAATCAAAATTCTCCGCCCGGCAAAAACTACGTTTAAGGGTACTAACCTTACCTACCATGTATTGGTCCGGGATAAAAACATATGGCGCTTTCCCCCGGCAGCAGAGGATACCTTGAGATTTGAATGGCATCTGGTAAAAATAGATGAAGAAGGGAATGCGATTTATCTGAAGCATCTCGGTTCAGGGCCCAATATCGAATTGCAGATACCCGAGCGGCCGGAATATTATCGCCTGTATGTTCAGGTAGTGAAAGACAATAGCGTGAATGGCGTGCAATCAACGTTGAATACTCCATTGCAACCGGAGAAGCCAGGTGATTTAAGGAGATGATATCAATGCCGTGAATAATAATCCCAGGCCAGTTTTGCGATCCTGGCAATGGCTTTATTGCATTTTTCGGGATTCTCCTGTGCTTCTGAAATAAAAACCACTATTGCAAGGTGTTTGCCACTGGGCAAGGTAATAATACCAGCATCGTTATACGAACCATATCCGGTGCCTGTGCGATGGGCCACAACTGTATTTTTCGGAAGAAGCCCTTTTATCCTGTCAGCACCCACAACTGTTTCGGTCATCTTACCCCAGAGAAAATCATGATTTTTTTTGGAAAGATAATCGCCCGCGTAAGCAATTGTCAGCAGTCTTCTCATTTCATCAGGTGTGCTCCAGTTATCAAATCTTTGTAGCGAATCAATGCTTATCTCCTTTTCAGTATTGGTAATTGCCATATCCTGGATGTCCAGGTCATTGAGATAGGGTTGTATATTGGCCGGGCCTTTGAGCAGATACAGCAACTGATCGCAGGCGGTATTGCTGCTTTGCACCAGCATCAAAGTAAGCAATTGACCAATGGTGATCTTTCCTCCCGGAAAATTGGCGTCGGAATATGTTTCTTCTTCACCGGTAAAGATGGAGTCTTTGGGCAGCCAGAGATATCTTTCCATAAAAGTGGTGCCTTTGTCCAGTTCTTTCAACACGGCGATGGCGATCGGGAATTTATAGACGCTCATCATAGGGAATCGCTCTTCTCCTCGATAGCTTAATGAGTCGCCAGCTTCGATCAGGGAAACAGAAACACCTACCCGGGCATTGATGCCCCCGGCGATACGATTGATGCCGGCACGAAGAGAGTCCCGGTCTTTAAAAGAGAGTTGGGCAGAAAGGGGTATGCAATAAACCAGTATGGCAAACAGGAGCAAACCAGGGGTTTTATAAGTTGCCAGGCGATGCATGAGGTGCAAGGTTTAGTTACATACAATTTAAGAACTATCGTAAACTTTTGCGGAACTATTTGCTGGTATTAACGGATCAATAAAATAAAAGGGCTCCGTGAAGGAGCCCTTTTATAAAGCGATATTTCTGATTATCTCCGTGGAGATGGTGCAGGAGCTCTTAAATCAAATTCTTTTGGGGGCTCAATACCGCGAAGATTTCTTACAAAATAATCCCAGCGGCGGCGCATCATGTAATAAGAATACTGGCCAAATCCATGTGCACTGTTGGGGAAGATCACCAGGTCATAATCCTTATTGGCTTTTTCCAATGCTTCCACTACCAGCAAAGTATTATAAGGCGGCACGTTATTGTCCATCATGCCGTGTGCCAGCATCAATTTACCTTTCAGGTTTTGCGCATAGTTTTGATTGGCCTGTGCGCCGTAGTTGGAATTTTCTACCAGCCCGTTGTAGCGCTCACCCCAATCATCTTCATAGTTGCGGTTGTCGTGGTTGCCTGATTCAGCAATACCTACTTTAAAGAAATCGGGATAGCGGAACATGGCAGCAGCCGTAGCAAAGCCTCCACCGGAATGTCCCCAGATACCAACGCGTGTAGTGTCCATGGGGTATTGCTGCGAAAGCTGACGGATAGCTGTTATCTGGTCGGGCAAAGTGTTTTCCGCCATATTTCCATAACTCATATCGTGATAGCTCTTGGAGCGGTCAGGGTTGCTGGTGCCTTCGATCAGCACTACAATGAATCCAAGTTCAGCAAGAGCCTGGTGATCGCCACGGGAAGCGCTAAAAGACCAACTGCCTACACTGCCGCCTTGCGGACCAGGATAGATATAATCCACTACAGGATATTTTTTGCCGGATTCCATTTTAGTGGGGGTGAACACCAGTCCGTAGATATCCGTAACACCATCATGTGCTTTCAATTTCACCTGGGCAGGAGCTTTCCAGCCGGTAGCCTGTAATTTGGATACATCGGTTCTTTCCAGTTCAAGAAGCTGTTTGCCGTTCGCATCCCTTAATACTACTACTGAGGGAACATCGGGTTGTGAATAGGTATCGATAAAATATTTTTCGGAAGGAGAGTAGCTTACAGCATGGTTGCCTGTTTCCGGGGTTAACGATACGAGGTTTTTTCCATCAAACCCGATCTCGTATATATGAGCGAAATAAGGGTTGCCGGGTTCTTTGCCGAGCCCGATGAACCGGATCTTTCTTTTCTTTTCATCAACATCGAGCATGCGTGTTACTACGAAATCACCTTTGGTGATCTGATTCTTGAGTTGACCTGTTTTTGCATCATAGAGATATAAATGTCCCCAGTTGTCCCGCTCAGAATACCAGATGAATTCATTGGATGCAGCCAGGTAACGCCAGTTGATGGCACCCTGTCCTGATTCATATTGCGTAGCCACTCTTTCTTCGAACACTTCCCTTACTGCTCCGGTAGCTGCATCAGCGATCCGCATTTTTTCAATCTTATGATCGCGGGAAGTAGATAAGAAAGCAAGTTCAGAGCCATCGGCTTTCCAGTCCACATCATCGAATGTGCCGCTGCTGGAGATATCATCGCTTAATGAAGCGCGGTGCGGATCAGGTTCAACCTGTAAGCGGATCACTTTAGGCTGATCCACATCAATGATCACGCGATGGATCATGATTATGTCTTTATCTCCAGGTAGTGGATATTTCCATGCGCGAAGGGTAGGCTTGCCTACATTGGTTGTTACGAGATACATATCACCCACTTTCCGCTGGTCTTGCTGAAAAGTGGCGATCTTTTTTGAATCGGGTGACCAGCGGAGAATGGCCCTGTCGCTGGTGCTCCAGCCGGCATTATCGGTAGCATAACCAAAATCTTTGATGCCGTCGGTAGTGAGTTGTGTTTCCTGCCGGGTTTCGAGGTTGCGTACCCATAAGTTATAGTCTTTGATGAAAGCTGCTTTCTTTCCATCAGGGGAAACCACTTCGGTGAAGCCGCCTCTTCTTCCCATGGTTGCAGGCGAAGCAGGCTCAGCAGGTGCAGCAGATGCATCCGCTGTTACTTCAGCGCTTTTCAGATCGTATTTCCATTTCTTCGAATCAGCAGAAAAGGAAATGCTTTTTCCATCAGGAGAGAAACTGAAAAACTGGAAGGGCAATTTGTATACATCATAATTACGGCTTGTTGCTTTTGACAAAGCAGCAGCGAGTTTGGCCTGATCAAATGCAGGTGTTTTGCTTTTTTTAGAAGGATCAACGAGGAAGAACTCTGTTCCTTTTTCCGTGTTGACGGAGTACCAGAATTTATCTCCTTCCATCCAGTTGGCGCGCACGCCGGTGCGGTATAACAGGGATTCTGTGTTGAAGCTAAGAAAGCTGGCCGCATGTTCATAATCCTTGCGGCTTAAGGAGTCGGGTGATTGTGCATTAACAATCAGCGTAGCTGCCAGGGCAGCTAAAGTGAATAGTTGTTTAGGCATAAAATTTTATCAGAGCTGGTGAGAAGATGGTGCAATATAAATCAATTAGAATGGTTTCCCAGAGAGGTCAAAAGAAGATTTCACACCAAATTATTGACCGCAATGGAATAGGTAAAACCCCTGCCATTTTACCGTTAAAAAACATCTTGCCACAGCATCTAATTTTCCTAAATTGTGTACTTACTACACTTTATCCTTTAACGATTAAACTTCCAGAATGAAAAAGAAAACTACACTTTCCCTTGTGCTGACCACCTTGCTTTGGTTTGGCACTCATGCACAGGATGATGTAATGATGCAGGCTTTTTACTGGAATGTGCCAGTGAATGAGGCCGGCAAAAACGGATCATGGTACGATACCCTGCGTGCCAAGTTACCTGCTATGAAAACCGCAGGCATACGTGGGCTTTGGATGCCACCTCCATCAAAAGGCAATTTTGGTATCAGTGATATGGGTTATGGTATTTTTGATCATTATGACCTGGGCAACTATAATCAGAAAGGAACGACTGAAACCCGCTTTGGTTCCCGCTCTGAGCTGGCCAGCCTGATCAGTGATGCACATTCCACCAGCGGTGGCGCACCATATATGGATGTGTATGCTGATGTTATCCTGAATCATATCTATTCAGATAATTCCATTGCGCAGGAAAGCGGTGATAATCCTGCGGTAAAAACCTATGTTTTTAATAAAGCGGTAAGTGGCGGTACACAAAGAGTGCCATACCCTACGAATGAGATCCGCTGGCTTATTCCCAATGCGGCCGCAGGCGATTACTACATACAGATCAGTGGCTATTTTCTTAATTACGCAGGTGTTGTTGGCGAAAGAGGCTATGATGTATACTTTAAATTCACGCATAATGCTCCGCCTTCACCCGGCAGCCAGCTTTGGGAATTTGAACCGAATAATGGCAGCGGTAATTATAATGTCGCGCTTGATCAGCGGACTTACAGTGGTCATATGGCGAACTCCACCGATATTGATGAATACAAGATCACATTGACCACTGCTGATACGATCGAGATCGTCTTAACTGCACGTCGGGAAGGAACCAATCAAACAACCAACGCCTGGGAATGGCAATGGGCTGCACAAACAAATGGCTACTATCCTTCTGCTGTTTGGTACAATGGCTCCAATATTGCCAGCACATCACTCAAAGCCTTTACTGCCACATCTGTTGATTATGTGAACCATACCGGTACAGGCGAGCCGAATTATTCCTGGAGCTATACCAATTTCCACCCCGTTGATGCCGCCGATTATTTAGGTGATGGAGGAAGTACCGAAGGAGGATATGAAGATCAACTGGTACCCAATACCAAATGGTTTGGCAATGATTTCAACACCTACGATACCGTTGTACAAAACCGCTTGAAGAGTTGGGGCACCTGGCTTACGAATACGATAGGGTTTGATGGCTACCGGCTCGACTTTGTACGCGGTTTCCAGGAAGGATTTGTATCCGATTGGGTAAACAATCTTCCGCTTAAGGGCGGTTCGCAGCGGTTTATTGTAGCAGAATATTTCACAGGCTATAAATACCGGCTTAAAAACTGGGTGAATACGCTTGCAGGCAATGGTGCTGATGTGGATGTGTTTGATTTCCCTTTAAAGAACACACTTACACAAATGACTAACGGCACAGGAGCAAGCTTTAATATGGCCTGGCTTAATCATGCCGGGATGATAAGAGATGATGGAGGCAATTCCTTATCAGGCACATCAGTGGTTACTTTTTTGGAGAACCATGATACAGGGAAAGAGCATGATAAATGGGTTACGCAGGATTGGAAAATGGGTTATGCCTATCTTCTTTTCGCAGAAGGAAGACCCTGCTTGTTTTATCCGCAATACTATGGAGTAACGCAAACAGACAATAACAATCCTTCACTCACCGTAACAGCGCCTTCAACTTTAAAAAGAGATGTT
>DATAJQ010000091.1:0-24267 GCA_036262095.1 Chitinophagaceae bacterium
GTTCGATCGTTACACGTTTACCGCAGCAGAAAGATTCCTGCGGTATGTTCAGATAGATACACAAAGTGATCCTCAATCCGGATCATATCCCAGTACGGCCAAACAAAAAGATCTTTCCAACCTGCTTGCACAGGAATTAAAACAGATAGGTCTGGCTGATGCCCATGCTGATGAATGGGGATACGTATATGCAACCATTCCTTCCAATACAAACAGAAAAGTTCCTGTTATTTGTTTTTGCTCGCATGTAGACACTGCTCCTGATTGCAGCGGTACAGGTGTTAAACCTATCGTGCATAAAAATTACCAGGGACAGGATATTGTTTTGCCTGATGATAAAACCCAGGTATTGCGTTTGGAAGAGTATCCCTATTTGAAAAAGCAGATCGGAAATGATCTTATCACAGCCAGTGGTACAACCCTGTTGGGTTCTGATGATAAAGCCGGCGTGGCGGAGATCATGGACATGGTTAATTTTTTGCAGACGCATCCTGAAGTGAAACATGGAGAAATAAAAATATTGTTCACTCCTGATGAAGAAGTAGGAAGAGGTACTGCTAAAGTAGATCTTCAAAAATTGGGGGCCGACTTTGGTTATACATTAGATGGCGGTGAAGCCGGCGGCCTGGAAGATGAAACATTCAGTGCAGATGGAGTAACACTGGTGATCCATGGAGTGATCGCACATCCCGGCTATGCAAAAGGAAAAATGGTGAATGCACTCAAAATTGCAGGGCAGATCCTGGCTGAATTGCCGAAAGACCGCCTTTCTCCTGAGAGCACAGAAGGCAGAAGAGGCTTTATTCATCCGGTAAGGGTAGAAGGCTTTGCAGAGAAATGCACGGTCGAATTTATTATCCGCGATTTTGAAACACCGGGTTTAAAAAAGAAAGAAGATTTTCTTAAAACACTGGTGGAAGAAACGATCCGTTTTCATACCGGTTCCTCATTTGAATTTCATGTGGCAGAGCAGTACCGTAATATGAAAGAGGTGCTGGACCTTCACCCTGATATCGTTGAAAATGCTAAGACCGCTATCACGCGTGCAGGGCTGGAACTGAAAATGGAAAGCATCCGTGGAGGTACAGATGGCAGCAGGCTTTCTTTTATGGGATTGCCCTGTCCGAACCTGTTTACCGGCATGCAGGCCATCCATTCAAAGCTTGAGCATATCAGTGTGCAGGATATGAATAAAGCAGTAGAAACACTGGTGAGATTAGTGCAGGTTTGGGAAGAGAAAGGTATTGCTCAGTAATTCATACGATCTTAACCGGTCTTCTTTGGTTTCTGCAAAAGTAGCTACTACAATTTCATCTGTTTGAAAAGAAGCGGCCAGCTCTTCAAATTTTGTTTTCAATTCTGCGGGTGTGCCGATGAAATAACGTTGACGATGGTATTCCAGCCGTTGCAGATCAGCAGGCGTATGCACATGGTCTTTTATATCTTCATAAGCATATAATAGCTGGTAATTACCTTTTTCAAAACTCAATAAGCGGTAATCATACATAGCTCTCGCCTGTTCCAGCTTTTGTTCATCTTCTGAGCAGAATGCAAATATGCCTACATTGGTAACAGGAGAGTGGAGATCAGCAGAGGGCTTGAACCTTTCCTTGTATAGCCGGATGGCATCAGGCCCGCCAATGGGATTGATGAATTGAGCATAAGAAAGCCCCATTCCAAAATGTGCAGCAATATAAGCGCTCTCTCCACTAGAGGTCAATGCCCATAAAGCAGGTGACGATTGGATGGATGGGATAGCTTTTATTTTCCCGTTGAGATTATTGGGTGAAGGTGTTTCAGAAAAAAAATCCTGCAACTCTCTTATCTGCTGTATATATTCCTGGGGATCGAATGTGTTGGAAGGGTTCAGCAATTGCGAAGTGGCACGGTCGCCACCAGGGGCCCGCCCAATGCCAAGATCGATACGGTGCGGATAAAGCGCTTCCAGCAAACGGAAATTCTCTGCTACTTTCAGGGCACTATGATTAGGCAGCATAATACCTCCCGATCCCAGCCTGATGCGGCTGGTCTCCCCTCCAAGCCTTGCAATGAACACTTCAGGCGCTGCACCGGCAAGTGTAATGGAATTATGATGCTCAGACAGCCAGTAGCGGGTGAACCCCTTCCTGTCGGCTAACTTTGCCAGCTCTATACTTTCCTGAAGAGATTCTTCTGCGGAACTGCCTTTACGGATAGGTGTTTGGTCAAGTATGCTTAATTTCAACTGCATGAAGAAAGAACAATTCATAAACTAAAAAGTTGAACCAGCCGTTTACAATAAAATGCACATGAAAATATTGTATCTTCTAAAATCTTGAGTCCTTCCCGTCTTCCCGGTAAATTTTTACCGGTAAGGCGGGAAGACGGGAAGGGGAACAGGCTTATTATAAGATTATCACCTATTTGTTTGTAAATGACAAGACTGCTTATTTTTTTCTTTCTGTTGTCTTCCATCCAAACCCATTCACAGGGATTGTTGGCCAATGGAGGCTTTGAGGATATTAATGTTTGCACAGAGTATAATGTAGAATGTGCCCCGGAAGCCTGGATAAGCTCTTTAAGTGGGTTTAATAATTTTTTCAGGGATCCCGGCAGGGCGCATAGCGGCAACAATTGCCTGGGCATTGAAGCCGCGCATTTTCAAAAACCGTATAACCGCTCTTACCTGAGAAGCCGTTTGCTTTGTGGACTGCGTAAGGATAACCTGTATCAAATCAGTTTTTTTATCAAATCTGCTTTTCCTATTGTGGATAGTGTGGGTGTTCTGTTCATGGACCAGGACCCCTTGTATGGCAAAATTTTTATGCGTGGCAAAGAACCTTCGTTTTATCTGAAGGGAGCGGTTAGCCCTTCTGAGTTTGGCGACAGTGCCTGGCGCAAAGCGTCTGTGGAATACCGTGCTACAGGCAGCGAGGTCTTTGTGGTAATAGGTTACTTTGCGAAAAGTGATTACAAAGCGAAACGGCTTGATGAACGGGAGAACCGTTATTATATTTTCCTGGATGATATTTCCATGACCCCGCTTGATCCCAATGAGCATTTATGTGCAGGCTGGGAGGAGGCGAAGGAAGAAATATATGGAGAGAATGAACGGCATGAATTGCTCGACAGGAAAATAAAATATTACCGCACCAAGCCACCACCGCCACCGCAACTGGAAAGGAATAGTTATACAGTGATCGATACCCTGGTGTTACCGGATATTCTTTTTGAAACAGGCAAAGCTTCTTTACAGACAGGCAGTTCCCCAGTGCTTGACAGTATTTGCAGGCAGGTGCAGGGAAAGCAGATCGATTCGCTTGTTATAAAAGGCCATACAGACAATACGGGCACTGCCGCGATCAATGAAGCCCTGTCTTCCGACCGCGCAAAAACCGTAGCGGATTATATGGCCCCGCGCATCAGCATGAAACCTGTGCCTGTGTTTATTTATGGGCTGGCCGACAGCGTGCCGGTAGCCAGCAATACCACTCCGCAAGGGAGGCAGAAAAACCGCCGCGTAGAAATACTGCTGTATATAAGGGAATAAAATTCACATAATTCTTCTGCCTTGGCTTATCTTTAGTTCACTAAATCGTTTTCAATGGACATAGGTAATTTTTTGTTGCACTACTGGTGGATACTTGTTATTTTATTCATCTTTTTTAGTGCATTTTTTACGATCAGCCAGGGATATATTGGTGTGATCACTTTGTTTGGAAAATATCAGCGGATCGTAAGGCCGGGATTAAGATGGAAAATACCTCTGCTGGAACAACTGTATAAAAAAATATCCATCCAGAACCGTTCAGTGGAACTGGAGTTCCAGGCTGTGACGCAGGATCAGGCGAATGTATATTTCAAAAGCATGCTGCTCTATGCAGTACAGAATGAAAATGAAGAAACGATCAAGCGGGTGGCGTTCAAATTCATTACGGACAGGGACCTGATGCAGGCTCTTATCCGCACGATTGAAGGAAATATCCGTTCATTTGTAGCCACCAAGAAGCAGGCAGAAGTGCTGGGGCTTCGCCGGGAGATCGTGCAGTATGTAAAAGTGGAGATCGATCATACGCTGGAAGAATGGGGATATCATTTGCAGGATTTGCAGATCAATGATATCACTTTCGATAAAATGATCCTTGACTCAATGAGCAAGGTGGTGGCCAGTAATAACCTTAAAGCTGCTGCAGAAAATGAAGGCCAGGCATTACTGATCACCAAGACCAAGGCGGCTGAAGCAGATGGTAATTCTATCAAGATATCCGCTGAAGCGGAAAAAGAAGCGGCCCGCTTACGCGGTCAGGGTGTGGCACTGTTCCGCAAGGAAGTGGCTGCCGGTATGACGGAAGCTGCAGAGCAGATGAAACAAGCCAATCTCGATACAAACGTGATCCTGTTCAGCATGTGGACTGAAGCGATCAAGAATTTTGCAGAATATGGAAAAGGCAATGTTATCTTCCTCGATGGCAGTCCGGATGGCATGGAAAGCACGATGAAGCAGATACAGGCGCTGATGGTGAAGCAGGCGGGCACCAGCGGAGATACGCAAAAGGGATAAAAGTTTAAGAGTTTAAAGGCTTAAGGGGTTTCCGGCTTACAAATCCTCCTATTTGACATAGGGGCTTTTTAAAGCCGGAAACCCCTTAAATTTTTGAACCTTTTCTTGTTAAAGTCCTCTAAAACTTCCCTTTCCTTCACAACGCGGCATTGTTTTTTTCGTTCAAGGACGTGGTTATTCAGGGCTGTTGATAATAAAAGAAAACCTATTTATATCGCTTGCCTTACATTTACGCACTTAAAGAAGATCATCTATGTTTGACCTTTTACAGATTGTTGATACACTTGCAGGCGGTGCTCCGGGCAGCACGGTAGCAGGAAAAGAAGAGAGTATCCGTTTCTTTGATCTTATTTACATGGGTGGGTGGGTCATGGTCCCGCTGGGGTTGATGCTGCTTTTGACGGTATATTTTTTTGCAGAAAGGCAGATCGCTATCCGTCAGGCTTCACGCATTGATGCCAATTTCATGAACATCATCCGTGATCATATTGTAAGCGGCAATATCGCAGCAGCCCGCAGTTTTGCAAAGAATACGAATAACCCTGTTGCAAGGATCATTGATAAAGGGATCCAGCGTATTGGCAAGCCGATTGACAGTATCGATAAAAGCATGGATAATGTGGGTCAATTGGAAATGTATAAGCTGGAGAAGAATCTTGCCGTATTGTCATTTATTTCCAAAGCTGCGCCCATCTTCGGTTTCGTTGGAACACTGATCGGTTTGATGCAATTGTTTTCCAATATACACCGTGCCAATGAAGTGGAGATCGGTGTGATCTCACAAGGGATTTACACAAAATTGATAACTTCAATTACAGGGCTGGTGATTGGTTTGCTGGCTTATCTTGCCCATAGCTATCTCGACACACAGATCGATAAAGCAGCCAATAAAATGGAAGCAGCTTCTGCTGATTTCCTTGATGTATTGCAGGAACCAACCACCCGATAAACCGGCAGGCGAATGAAGTTCAGAAAAAAACATAGAGAGCATTCCGAGGTATTTACAGACTCACTGAATGATATTCTTTTCATTCTGCTGATGTTCTTTCTTATTACCACTACAATGGCTAACCCCAATGTGGTAAAAGTGAACAATCCAAGAGGAACAAAAGATACCAAGGCCAAGCAGAATATTGTGGTTTCCATTAATAAAGACCAGCAATTCTTTATCGGTCAGCAGCAGGTGGACCCATCCATGCTTGATAGCTTTGTGAAGCGGGAAGTGGACCGTATGCGGGCTACAGTTGATACACCTTCTGTGGTGATCAACGCTGATACGATCTCATACTATGGAGAAGTATTCCGCGTAATGCAATCAGCCAAGAGGGCAGGAGCGAAAGTGGTGGCAAATGTAAAATGATTTGTATTTAGTATAATAGTATCGCCAGGGGCGCAAAGGAAACGCAAAGAACGCAACGTTAGTCTTTAATACGTTGCGTTCTTTGCGTTTCCTTTGCGCCCCTGGCGATCCCTTTTAACTTTTATAACCGGCTCTCACCATTCTATCTTTTCCCTGCATATCCTTTTTCAATTCAGCAGAATAATTTTCATTCCTGAAATGTTGCAACACGTCTGCACCCAATCCTTCATGTATTTCCATGTAAATGCTTCCATCTTTTTTCAGGTGTTCTTTTCCGAAAGCAGCAATGGCTTTATAGAACAGAAGCGCATCATTATCCGGCACAAACAAAGCCATGAAAGGTTCATAGTTCAGTACATTCGGCTGCATTTCTTCCTTGTCCTTTTCCGGTATATAAGGCGGGTTGCTGATAATGATATCAAATGCGGGAAGAGCGGAGCGCTCAGGAGCAGACAGAAAATTCATTTCGATAAAATTCACCTCCATCCCTAAGGTCTGAGCATTTTCACGGGCCAGGGAGAGTGCACCTTTACTAAGATCGCAGGCCCAGACTTCGGCTTTTCCCAGTCTCCGTTTCAGGGCAATGGCAATACAGCCACTACCAGTGCCTATGTCGAGTATCCTGAGCTCATCGAGCGGGAATTTGCAGTTGGCAATCACCCATTCCACCAGTTCCTCCGTTTCCGGCCGGGGAATCAATACATTAGCATCAACTTTAAACCTCAGCCCGCAAAACCAGGCTTCTCCCAACACGTATTGTACTGGTTCATGGGTGAGCAGGCGTTCGAGATACTGGTCGAGCAGGGATGCCTGCCCCGGACTCAACTCCTTTCTCGGATTAGCCAGCCTTTCTGTGATTTTAGACCCGGTAATATGCTCTATTACCCAATCGGTGATCGTAGAGGCTTCGCCGCTGGCATAAATAGCGCTTAACCGGCTGGTGCCATACCTTCTGGCTTCCTGTATCGTCATGACGGCAAACTTAATTCATTTACATTTGCGGCCGATGAACGGCGGGATTCCAATACATACACACCAGGATTTTATGCAACGCTGCCTGCAACTGGCCAGGCTGGGGGCAGGGCATGTAGCGCCGAATCCAATGGTAGGCGCCGTACTGGTCCATAAAGGAGAGATCATTGGAGAAGGCTATCACCAGCTTTATGGGAAAGCTCACGCCGAAGTGAACTGTATTGAACAGGCGATCGCCAATGGGCATGCAGATAAATTCCCGGGATCAGTGATGTATGTAACACTGGAACCATGCGCCCATTTTGGTAAAACCCCGCCCTGCGCAAACCTGATCATTCATCATCATATTCCTGAAGTGGTAATCGGCAGCCAGGATCCTTTTGAGCAGGTGGATGGAAAAGGGATTGAAAAGCTGCAGAAAGCAGGTGTTAAAGTGACTACAGGAGTGCTGGAAAAAGAATGCCTCGAACTGAATAAACGTTTTTTTACTTTCCATACGCTTCACCGTCCCTATATTATCCTGAAATGGGCGCAAACCGCAGATGCCAGGATCGGCACGATCAACCGGCGCCTGCTGATCAGCAATGAATACAGCAACCGGCTGGTGCATAAATGGAGAAGTGAAGAACAGGCAATATTGATAGGCACTAACACAGCGCTGGCTGATAATCCTGAACTCACTACAAGGCTATGGCCAGGGAAATCGCCCATACGGCTGGTGATCGATATGGAACTTAAATTGCCCGCTTCATTAAAAATATTTGCGCCGGAGGGAAGGGTAATTGTATTCAATACCCATAAGCAGGGTAAAGAAAACAATATTGATTATTACCAGGTAACGGAAGATACCAGCATCGTGCATCAAATACTCAATGCCCTCCGTCATTTTAATATCCAAAGCGTGTTGGTAGAAGGCGGTGCGCAATTGCTGCAATCTTTTATTGATGAAGATGCCTGGGATGAAATAAGAAGGATAGAGAATCTTCAATTAACAGCTGGGCATGGGTTACCTGCACCCATTATCCGCCATGCAGGCCTTGTAAGCAAACTTGAGCTGGGACACGACAGCATACAATTTTTTGAACCCGATAAAAGCATCCGAAATAAATGACCCTTGATTACTACAGTACCGTGGAAAGACCTGCTTCTGCAGAGTACAAAGATCGCGGAAGCAAATTCATTGCTTTTACATTCCCGGTAATGTCTGTCAATGATTTTAAAGACAGGCTGGCTGATATTAAGAAAGAGCATCCCAAAGCCACGCATCATTGTTTTGCGTATCGTTTGGGATTGGATGGCCTTCAATTCCGCGTCAGCGATGATGGAGAGCCTTCGGGTTCTGCCGGCCGTCCCATACTTGGCCAGATAGACAGTAAGGAACTGACCAATGTGCTGATCATTGTAGTGCGTTATTTCGGCGGTACTTTGCTCGGAGTGCCCGGCCTGATCAATGCTTATAAAACAGCAGCAGCACTGGCCTTGCAGGTAACGCCTTTTGTGCAAAGACCTGTGCTGGTCAATTACCGCCTTCAGTTTGATTATACCCAGATGAATGACGTAATGAAAGTGGTTAAGTATTTTGATTGCGCTATTCTGAAACAGGAGACCAACCTGTTTTGCATGATGGAAATCGGCATACCGCGCAACAGGCTGGATGAAGTGTTGTTTAAACTGGAAGACCTGCGGACGATAGAGATAGAAAAGACAGCATGATACTTGCCGGCCTGGAAAATAACCTTGCAGTTACCTCAGAAAAGTCGTAACTTAAAAGGACTAAAGCTCTTTTTATGAATCAGCATCTTATATCCCGCATAGCCATTTGGCTGCTGGCCGTCGTAATGCTTGTATTTGGTATTTATCATTTCAAGCGCCCCGAGAATTTGTTGATTTATGTTCCTACCTATTTGCCTGGGGGCATCGTCTGGGTCTATCTTGTCGGTGTAGCATTTATACTGGCAGCGCTTTCATTCATCACCAACCGGTTTGTTGCCATTGCAGGTTATCTTCTGGCTATTTTGCTGCTCATCTTCGTTGTGTTGGTCCACTGGCCCAATTATAGTGAGGCTGGCGATCCGGAAATGAAGCAACTGGCTTTTGTGAACCTGCTGAAAGATACAGCACTTGCAGGCTTTGCTTTATATATTGCTGCAAATGCAAAGCATCAGCGCCTGAATGAAGCTTAGCTGGGATTTTAGGAGGATCAGGAAATGCTGAACCGGTTGCTTACGACCAGTTCCTTGCTCCCTGTTGCATAATTATAAAACCCTTCGCCCGACTTTACGCCCAGTTTGCCGGCGGTTACCATATTCACCAGCAAAGGACAGGGGGCATATTTTTGATTGCCAAAGCCTTTGTACAGAACATCCAGAATAGAGAGGCAAACATCCAGGCCGATAAAATCTGCGAGCTGCAAAGGTCCCATCGGATGGGCCATGCCCAGTTTCATCACCGTATCAATGGCTTTTACATCCGCCACTCCTTCATACAGGCTGTAAATTGCTTCATTGATCATCGGCATCAGGATGCGGTTGGCAATAAAGCCGGGATAATCATTCACTACACAGGGCACTTTATTGAGTTTTTGACTCAATTCAACCACTGTATCCGTTACTTCTTTTTTTGTTGCATAGCCATTGATCACTTCCACCAGTTTCATCACCGGCACAGGATTCATGAAGTGCATGCCTATCACATGCTCAGGTCTTTTGGTGGCAGCGGCAATTTTGGTAATGGAAATAGAAGATGTATTGGAAGCGAGTATGCATCCTTCCGGAGCTACTTCGTCGATCTGTTTAAAAATGGAAAGTTTCAGCTCAGTATTTTCAGTAGCCGCCTCCACGATCAGTTGTGAATCTTTCAGACCTGCAAAGCTGGTCATGGTAGTAATGTTGGAAAGGGCTCTGGCTTTTATTTCTTCGGTGATAAGACCTTTATCAAGTTGCCTCTCCAGGTTTTTGGTGATAGTGGCAATAGCTTTATCGAGTTGTGGCTTCGACAGGTCCACGAGATTAACGAGGTATCCGTGCTGGGCAAAAACATGGGCTATTCCATTTCCCATTGTGCCGGCTCCTATTACTGAAACGGTCTTGATCATTATGGCAGGTTTTGAACCGCTAAATTATTAATTAATTGGCGTTGCCGATTAAATTTACGTTGTCCGCAAATCCTTCGGACAACGGTCAACGAGCAACGGACAACGAATTATTTATTCTTGAAATCCCCTCTCTTCCATGCCTGGATAAAATCAGCCCAGGCGGCAGGATTAAAGATATTCATGGGAGGCATCTGGCCCTGGTATACTGCACGGTTGGCAATATTTTTAAATTGGATATTGGTTGCTTCCTGCCCGTCGCCAGGTACGGTGCGCATCAATACCCTTCGTTTGGCTGCACTGGTATTCTGACGGGCGATCTCGATATCGTCATCAGGAACTTTGGTGTTCACAAAATCCCTTGCAAATTGTTCAGGTGTTGGCCGGGGTTTGATGATCGTGGCGGGAAGATATACTGTGTCCTGCACCATCAGTTGGATCACACTGTACTGGTTTCCTTCCAGGTTCCGCGGAATAGTGATGGTCTTGGGTTTATAGCTAACATGCGAGAATTCGATTTCATCGCCTTTCAGTACAACAATGGAAAAAACGCCCTGGTCGTTGGTGATGGTGCCACGGTTCTGCCCTTTGATAGTAACACTTACGGCCGGTATGCCTACCAGGCTGTCAGCCGTCATGATCACGCCATATAGTTGAACTACAGAATCTCTGGCTGTTTCAAATTGCGCTTTCGCGATGGAGGGTACTGCTAAAAAGGCGACAATCGCCAGGTATTGTATAAGTTTCTTCACGGTATCAAAAATAAGGACAAGTTGCGTAAATCAGTCAACAATTTAGGGCTGCAAGTGTTTACCTTTGCAGCTCGATCCCTTTTTAACATAAGCTTTGAAAATGACGAAAGAAAAAATACTGGAAGCTCTTGGAAACGTGCAGGAGCCTGATCTGGGTAAAGATATTGTTACGCTCAACATGGTGAAGGATATTGAGATAGACGGTAACTATGTTTCCTTTACTATTGTGTTAACCACGCCGGCCTGTCCGATGAAGGACATGATGAAAAATGCTGCTATCAATGCCATTAAATTGCTGGTGAATAAAGAAGCAGCCGTAAATGTGAAATTCACAGCCAATACAACTACCAAACGTAATGATCCCGGCACAGTGCTGCCCAAAGTGAAGAACATCATTGCTGTGGTGAGTGGAAAGGGTGGTGTGGGCAAATCCACTGTTTCTTCCAACCTGGCCCTGGCCCTGGCTGCCAGCGGAGCCAAAGTGGGGCTGATGGATGCGGACATCTATGGACCCAGCGTACCCATTATGTTTGGTGTAAGAGGCGAACGCCCGATGATGGTCGAAATTGAAGGCAAAGGAATGATCGTTCCCCTGGAAAAATATGGTATTAAATTAATGAGTATCGGCTTGCTGGTGGATGAAAAGAATGCTGTTGTATGGCGCGGACCTATGGCCAGCAGTGCTATCCGCCAGTTTGTAACAGATGTTTACTGGGATGAGCTGGATTACCTTGTGGTGGACATGCCTCCGGGCACCGGCGATATCCACCTTACCCTTATGCAAACTGTTCCGGTTACCGGCACAGTGATCGTGACCACGCCACAGGATGTGGCACTGGCGGATGCCAAGAAAGGCATTGCCATGTTTGGACAGGCGCAACTGAATGTACCTGTGATAGGACTGGTAGAGAATATGAGTTATTTCACTCCGGCAGAATTGCCTGATCATAAATATTACATCTTCGGCAAAGAAGGCGGAAGACGGCTGGCTGATGAGTATGATCTTCCTTTCCTCGGCCAGATCCCCCTGGTGCAAAGCATCCGTGAAGGCGGTGATAAAGGCGCACCCATTATGGTAAGCGATGATGAGATCACGAAGAAGGCATTTGAAGAATTCGCAAACCATGTTGTGAGAAGCGTGTCCATGCGGAATGCAAACATGAGCACGGAGAAATTGGTGGAAACAGTTGGTTGATGGTTGTTGGTTGACCGATCAACGGTCAATGCTTAATCATTACCTTCGTTCCATGTACAATCTTCCTTATTTCAAAGAATCTGATCCGGCAACTGTAATTCAGTTTGCTAAAGAGCATCCTTTTGTTTTTCTGACAGGCTGTAATAAAGACCTGCAACCTGTGGTTACACAAGTGCCGGTTTTCATTGATGAGAAAGATGGAAAGCTTTTCCTGTCTGGTCATATCATGAAAAAGACAGATCATCACAAAGCTTTTCTTCAAAACCCGAATGTACTGGCTGTGTTCACCGGCCCACACACGTATGTGAGTGCCAGCTGGTATGAAAATAAACAGCAGGGGTCGACCTGGAACTATCTTAGTGTGCATGCAAGAGGTGTTCTCCGTTTCCTCGATGAAGCAGCATTGATAAACATATTGCAACGCACTACGGACCATTTTGAAAACAATCCTCATTCCGGTGCAAATTTTAAAGACCTTCCTAAAGAGTACGTTGACGAAATGATCAAAGCGATTGCCGCCTTTGAAATAGAAGTGCAATCGCTGGAGCATGTATTTAAGCTCAGTCAGAACAGGGATGAAAAAAGCTATGACAACATTATGCAGCATTTGCATAAGCAGGGAGGGGGTGCAGCGGCAATCGCTGAAATGATGAAGGAGCGGAAAGCAAAAGTTTTTGGCGAATGAAAAAAGATCCTCAGGATTAATATTGCATTATGAATATTTCTCTTTCCGGTAAAACAGCCGTGATCTGCGGCAGCACCCAGGGTATTGGCCTTGCTATAGCCAAAGAGTTTGCGCTTGCCGGCGCGCAGTGTATTTTATTGGCGCGGAATGAAGCATCCTTGAAAGAAGCAGTTGCTTCATTAGCATCTTCAGGTGCAAAACATCAGTATTATGTAGCTGATTTTGCCGATAATAAAGCAGTGAAAGAAACGATTGATAAGATCTTGCAATCGTTCACCGTGCAGATACTGGTGAATAATACCGGGGGGCCGGCACCCGGCCTTATTACAGAAGCTTCTCCGGAAGCTTTCCTGTCGGCATTCCAGCAGCATATTGTGAATTACCAGCAGCTGGTGCAGGCTGTATTGCCGGGAATGAAGCAGGCGGGTTATGGCCGCATCATCAATATTGTTTCCACTTCGGTAAAAATCCCTATTGCTAACCTGGGAGTATCGAATACTATCCGCGCAGCTACAGCAGGATGGGCAAAGACGCTGGCAAATGAAGTGGCGGCCTGGGGCATTACCGTTAATAATATCCTGCCTGGATATACGCAAACACAACGGCTGGATAAGTTGATCTCCGGCAATGCAGCGAAACAGGAATTAGATAAAGAAGAGCTGGCCGGAAAAATGCAACAACAGATCCCCGCCAAAAGATTTGGTAAACCTGAAGAAATAGCTGCGGTTGCAGCTTTCCTGGCATCACCGGCAGCATCTTACGTGAATGGAGTGAATCTCCCCGTAGATGGCGGCAGCACAGGAGCATTTTAATTGATCGTTTAAAAAATATATTATATGGAGTTTCTTCCATCACTTGAATTTGCTCAATCATTGGATCAGCAGGACCGGCTGAAAGATTTCCGCAACCGGTTTATCATTCCGGAAGCAGATGGAAAACAACTGGTGTATTTCCTGGGTAATTCACTGGGACTGCAACCAAAAACAGCCAATGATTATATGCAGCGCATTCTGCAGGATTGGGCCAGCCTGGGCGTTGAATCTTTTTTCCAGGCGAAAGAACCCTGGATGGATTACCACGATAAACTAACGGGTACACTCGCAACGGTAGTCGGCGCCAGGCCGGCTGAAGTGGTAGTAATGAATCAACTAACGGTGAACCTGCATTTAATGCTGGTGAGTTTTTACAGGCCTACCGCCAAACGCTTCCGGATCATTTGTGAAGCCAAAGCTTTTCCGAGCGATCAGTATGCTTTTGAAACGCATGTAAAGCATCATGGCTTTGATCCTGCAGAAGCTGTGATTGAAGTCAGTCCGCGGGAAGGGGAATTTACTTTACGAACAGAGGATATTCTTTCTGCGATCGATCAATACGGACATGAAACCGCTCTTGTTTTATTCGGCGGCATCAACTATTACACCGGCCAGGCTTTCGATATGCAGGCAATTGCTGCTGCTGCTAGCAAAGCCGGGGCTAGAGTTGGATTTGATTTGGCGCATGCGGCAGGGAATATTCCGCTGCGACTGCATGACTGGAATATCGATTTTGCCTGCTGGTGCAGTTACAAGTATCTCAATGGAGGGCCGGGTGCTATCGGTGGTGTGTTTGTTCATGAAAAAAACTTTGCAGAAGATCTTCCACGTTTTGCAGGATGGTGGGGATATGATAAACCCACGCGTTTTAAAATGGATAAAGGCTTTAAACCGATGCAGGGAGCAGAGGGCTGGCAATTGAGCACGCCGCCGTTCCTGATGTATGCCACGCTCCGTGCTTCACTGGAAATAGTGGAACAGGCGGGATGGGATGCCATCCAGGCAAAAGGTCGCTTGCTGAATGATTATCTCTGGTTCATGCTCAACCGGCTGAATAATGCAGTTGAGCCTCCGGTGATCCAATTCATCACACCAGCCGCAGCAAAAGACAGGGGTTGCCAGGTTTCCATGCTGATGAAACAGCGCGGGAAGGAGATCTATAATTATCTTATGAAGCACGGCTTCATGGTCGATTGGCGGGAGCCCGATGTGATCAGGCTGGCGCCGGTACCATTGTATAATACATTTGAAGAAGTATGGCGGTTTGCTGATGCATTGGAAAAAGCGATCGGGTTTGATGGATATCTCGCATAAGCAGATACTATCTATTCATTACATTTGCCCATTATGAACCGTCAGCAGTTAATTGATCAGATACACAGGAAGAAAAGCTATCTCTGTGTTGGACTGGATACCGACATTACAAAGATCCCCAAACATCTTTTAAAGGAAGCTGATCCTGTGTTTGCTTTCAATAAAGCCATTATTGACGCAACGCGGGATTACTGCGTGGCTTATAAGATCAATACGGCTTTTTACGAAGCGCTCGGCCTGAAAGGATGGGAGGCGATGGAAAAAACGGTAAAATACATAGGAGAGAGCCATTTCACCATTGCAGATGCCAAACGCGGTGATATAGGAAATACTTCCGATCAATATGCCAAGGCTTTTTTTGAAACATTGCCTTTTGATTCGGTAACGGTGGCGCCTTATATGGGGGAAGACAGTGTAAAGCCCTTCTTGCAATACCCTGGCAAATGGGCGATCGTGTTGGGGCTCACCTCCAATAAAGGCGCAGCGGATTTTGAGTTAAAGAAAGCCGGCGATGGGTTTCTTTATGAAAAAGTATTGCAGACGGTAAGTGGTTGGGGCAGTCCTGACAACCTGATGTTTGTAGTAGGAGCAACGCAGGCTGATGAATTTATCAATATACGCAAACTCACACCTGATCATTTTTATCTAGTGCCCGGTGTAGGGGCACAGGGTGGAAGTTTGAAAGAGATTTCTGAAAAAGCAATGAACAAGGATGTGGGAATACTGGTGAATGCCAGCAGGGCGGTTATTTATGCATCCGGAGGAGAAGATTTTGCAGAAGTGGCGCAGAAGGTGGCCAAAGAATATCAGGAAGAAATGGCTTCTTATTTAACTGTTTGACGGGATTTCCTTTTTCTACACATACGCAGGGCTGTCCCGGAGAAATAGCCTGCAATTCCAAGTGTAATAACTAATAGTAAAGCAGTGAATGGCTCTTCACTTGCAAAATACAAATAGAGCAGTGAAGCAATAACAGTCCATAGTACAGACAGGAAGAGCGCATGATTGTATTCATTATGTATTGAAGCACCTGCGCAGGCCCATCCTCCGGCAGCAGCAGCCACAAAAAGCCATGCACAGAAAATAATAATGAGGAGAGCGTCTTTGATCCAGGCATTGGGCGGCGGCTCTGTGAAAACATATAGCTTAAAGAGCGAGCTAAACGCAAAATAAATAATCGGGAATAAAATAGCACCGGCAGCGATAGTAATGGCGATGCCGGTTAAAATAGCAGTAAGAAAATTTGATTCAGGGATTTCTGTCTTCATATGGCTTTTTTCGTAACCATCCTCCCGCAAGTGTGGCAGGAATCAATAAAAGCAGGAGAACTATTGTTGCCAGATCAAACAGACCATCGTCTGCCACCAACAATGCAGCCGTTAAAAGAATACCTGTAACAATGACCGGCACCCAGTCTTTTCCAGTATAAATATGTCTTGCAATGTAACCGCCGGCTAATGCACTAATAAGCCCGATAATGATCAGTGATATGGTCATCCTTATTTCCAGGGAACGTATTTCTGCCTTTGTACCTCCGTCAGTCCAGCCAATAAACCCCATATAAAAACATATAAAGGATAACAGGAACAGGCACAATAATGCACAAAGCACTCCGGCTATAACGGCCAATACATTGGAAAAAAACTGTTTGGATGAAGCGCTCATGATGTTTATTTAAAAATATACTTCCCTTTTTCACTCCACCACGGATAATACTCCATCTTCAATCTACCTGTGATCACTGCAGTATCTGTATTCACCAATGCCGACACTTCCGTCGAATCTTTTGCATTCATTATAAAAATACCACGCAGATCACCATCCGTTCCCATTGGCCCTGCCATAATGATCTTTCCTTCCCTCGCCAGCCGGTTGATGTTCGCTATATGGGCCGCCTGGATCTTTGCAGTGCTTGCACTATCCTGCGTCCTGTTAGTCCCTTTCTTTAATAACACCAGCCAGTACCGTTTCATTTCTCCACTGTACACCGAACTGTCTTTTTCCAGTTCATATTTCACAGTCTGCGCCGGTATTTCCGATTGTTCTTTTTTATTGTTACAACCAGCCATTATCATAATGGCGAACAAGGCCAGTATAGGGGTCCTCATTGCAATCAATTTCATACAAGGTAGGGGAAATACCTGAAGTTTTTCTTCAGCCAGGATTGCCTCCAACTTCCCATATTTCCCAGTACCTTTGCCGAAACTTAAAACCCGATTGCATGGCAGCCCGTACTGATTTGTTTACCAGCCCGGATTATTTTAATGTAGATGAACTGTTGTCGGACGAACAAAAGCTCGTCCGCGAATCTGTCCGTAATTATGTAAAGAAAGAAATATCGCCCATCATAGAAGATTATGCGCAGCGGGCTGAGTTTCCACAGCAGATTGTAAAGCAACTGGGAGAGTTGGGTTGTTTTGGTCCGACCGTACCGGTGCAATATGGCGGTGGCGGCCTGGATTATATCTCTTATGGACTGATGATGCAGGAACTGGAAAGAGGGGATAGTGGCGTGCGTTCCACTGCTTCAGTGCAGGGGTCATTGGTAATGTACCCCATCTATGCGTATGGCAACGAAGAGCAGCGCAATAAATACCTCCCAAAACTGGCCAGCGGCGAATGGCTGGGCTGTTTTGGCCTCACAGAACCTAATCACGGCAGCGATCCCAGCAGCATGCTCACCAATATCCGGGATGCAGGAGATCATGTGATATTGAATGGCGCCAAGATGTGGATCAGCAATGCTCCTTTTTCACAGGTAGCTGTGGTTTGGGCAAAAGACGAGCAGGGCATAGTGAGGGGAGTGATCGTGGAGAGAGGTATGGAAGGTTTTTCCACACCTACAACGCATGGCAAATGGAGCTTGCGTGCATCTGCAACAGGTGAGCTGGTTTTTGACAATGTAAAAGTGCCGAAAGAAAATATATTGCCCAATGTGCAGGGATTGAAAGGCCCGCTGGGTTGTCTTACCAAGGCAAGATATGGTATTGCCTGGGGAGTTATCGGCGCTGCGATGGACTGTTATGATACAGCTTTGCGCTATTCCAAAGAAAGGGAACAATTTGGCAAACCTATCGGCAGTTTCCAGTTGCAGCAAAAGAAACTGGCGGAAATGATCACGGAGATCACAAAAGCGCAATTGCTTAACTGGCGACTTGGAGTGCTGATGAATGATGGCAAAGCCAGCCCGCAGCAGGTGAGTATGGCTAAACGGAATGCCTGTGAAGTAGCTACCAATATCTGTCGTGATGCACGCCAGATGCTTGGAGGTATGGGCATCACGGGTGAGTACCCCGTTATGCGCCACATGATGAACCTCGAAAGTGTGATCACTTATGAAGGAACGCATGATATACATTTATTGATAACAGGAATGGATGTGACGGGGATCAATGCGTTCAAATAAACGTTGACCGAATAAAGCATTGAACGCTTTCTGCCATTCGGACAACGGTCAACGATCAACAATAACACTGATGAAGATCTTCCTTATTGGCTTTATGGGCTCCGGCAAAACTCACCGGGGAAGGCAACTGAGCCAAAAGCTCAACCTGCCTTTTTTCGACCTGGATGAGCAGATCGTGAACTCTGAGGGTAAATCCATTAACCGCATTTTTGAAGAAGAAGGAGAAGAGCATTTCCGGCTGAAAGAAAAAGAAGTCCTGAATATTATTACGGAAAGCCATAGTTCTTTCATTATGGCTTGCGGTGGAGGAGCGCCCTGTTATTTCAATAATATCGAGTACATGAATCAGTCGGGCGTTACTGTTTGGCTGAATACGCCTTTGCAGACCCTGTTCAAACGGCTGGCGAGGGAAAGGGACCAACGGCCTTTGCTGAAGAACCTGACAGACGCTCAGCTTAACAGCTTTATCATCCGTAAGTTTTCCGACAGGAAGATCTATTATGAGCAGGCAAAAGTGTTTATCGAGGATGATGAACATGTCACACTTGATCAGATCATTGAAAAAATATTCCATGCATAAACCCTTTTTATTATCAGGAACATTACTTGGCGGCATTGCAGTGGTGCTGGGCGCATTCGGTGCACATGGATTGAAGAAGATCGTTCCTGCTGAGACTGTTACTACTTTTCAGACCGGTGTGCAATACCAGATGTATCACGCGCTGGCATTGGTGTTGACGGCTATTGTATTTGAAAAACTTGGTCAGCAGGGCTTGCTGAACTGGGCTGGTTATTGTTTCCTGGCAGGCATCCTGTTATTTTCCGGGTCGCTTTATTTGCTTACGATGATGAAAGCGACAGGTAAGGTAGGCATGGAAGGAATTGGTATTATTACACCTATTGGCGGCTTGTTCTTTATTGCAGGCTGGCTCCTGTTTTTTATAAGTGTGCTGAAGATGAAATAAGCAACTAGAGCGGCAGGCTCAGAGTTGTTACTGTTCCTCCATTAGTTTCTATCTGGTAAGTTCCCCCGATACTTTCCATCCTCTTTGCAATATTCTTTAGCCCGTTTCCGAACTGGCGAATTTTTTCTGGAGAGAGACCAATTCCATTATCCCGGATCTGGATGGTCAGTGCGTCATCGATAATAAAACGGATCCTCAATTCGGAAGCTTTGGAATGCTTGAGCGAGTTATTGAGTGTTTCTTTTACGCAAAGAAAAAGATTACGCCGTTTTTCGCCGGCGAGTTCCCTGGGTTCAATTTCATCAGGAGTATATATTTTACAAACGATGGGTGTGTATTCAAAATATTCCAGTGCATAAGCCCTGATATAAGAAACGAGATTATCTACCGTATCATTCCCACTGTTCATACTCCAGATAATGGCATTCATTTTATTCAGCACTTCATCTGCAGAATGAGAGATCTTTTCAATTTCAACCGGTGTATTCTCCTTCATTTTATTGCGGGCGATCTCGCTCATCAGGCGGATAGCCGTCATGCCGGAGCCAAGCTCATCGTGCATATCAGCTGAAATGCGCTCTCTTTCCTGTTGCTGGGCTTTATAAACAGCGATCTCTTTTTCGTATTCATTCATCTGGTTTTCTGCTTTCAGCCGTTCGCGCTCCCGGGCAGAAGCGATCAACTGACGGCGGTTCTTATAATTCAGGCCAGCCAGGAAGAAAACCAATTCCAGCAGCAGGCCTGTTTCATAATACACAACAGAAGAACGGAAAATGGCAGGAGCTGATCTCGGTATCACTTCCCATAATATCAGCAACTGCGACATCAACGAAAAAACGAACAGAAAGAAATTGCCCCAGAAAAGATACCGCAGCAGTTTATTCTTCCATCGTTTAATGCTGTATATACAGAATATAATTACCATCACCAGCAGCAATAGCTTGGTTATATTCTCTACATTCTTTTCGATCGCATAATTATTGGTAAAGAAATGAGCGCAGCTATAGGAAGTGATGGAGAATACCAGCAGGAGTATCCCGATATTGTACAGGCTGTGAAGGAAAGGGTGATTGCGCTTGGTGGCCAGGTAGCGCTGGATAAAAAGCATATAGAACAAATGCCCGATGCACAGCATTACATAATCCAGGTATCCTTCCTGGAAAAAACTCATTTTGCTGCTATGATAACTGTAAACGGCTTTTATAAGCAGCATTAATCCCAGGAATGCGGCATAGCCTGAATAGTACAGAAACTCGAGGTTGCCTCCCTGCAGAAAACTGGCCAGGGAAAAAAGGATCATCATCAGCAACAGGCCGCAAAAGAGGTAGGTGAAGGTTTTAGCTTCATTGTTGGTGCTATAGGTGTCGTTGATAAAAGAGCTCAGGTAAGCGGGGTTAACAAGTTTGGGCCGGATGGTATTGAGATAGGTTCTTACGGGGATGAGTTCGGCCACAAAAACTGCTGAATCTTCAGCCGGCAGGGTCATATACCGATAGCTGATCTCATTTTTATAGTCAGGTGTGACCGAGCGGATGGCTTGCAGGCTGTTGCCGGTTTCCCTGTACAAATGAATATCCCAGTAATAATAGCCGGGATAAAACCAGACAGAAACAGCAGAATCGCTGGTGTTGCGGGCTTTGAAGCGGAGAATGATCTTCCGGGTCACATTCTTGTCTTCGACAAACCGGCGGTGAACGTTACCCCCGTGCTTAAAAAGAATGGAATGGTACTGGTTGGGCAGGGAAGCGTCTGCATCTATATACCCGTAATCGATATTTTTTTCCAGGGTCTGGGCAAGCGTGATCTTGCTGATGTCTACCCAGGTCAGTGCTGTACTGTCCTGCGCCGCAAGGCGGGGAGAGAAGGCAAGAAAAAATACGAAAGCTGTCAGGTAAAAAATGCGCATGAACCTGGGGTATTAAAAATATAGCTCAAATGTAATATAAGGCTCTTGCTTTTTTTAGCCTGAAGGCTACCACTTTCCGGTAATTTTTCCCACTAAGACGACGAAGACCACAAAGAATTACTTGCAGATCGTTTTTCCCGCCTTGTAGCGCTAGATGTATAGTATATAAATAGAGTATTCTTTGTGGTCTTCGTCGTCTTAGTGGGAAAAATTGATTGCTGAAACTGCGCCTTTATTAACCGAACCGGGTGCTACCGAAAACTCCAAACTATATTATCTTTGCCGCTATGGCTAATAAGTCGAAAAAGACCCCTGCCAAAACATCCAAAAATGGCAAAAAAAAGGTTGACGGAAAGGGTTGGAAGCAGGAGAAAGAAGAAAGCATAGACTGGCGGAAACTGGCACGTGACGAGCGCACCTGGAAAATCACCGGGGCTGTTTCGATACTTGCCTCTATTTTTCTTTTTATAGCTTTCACCTCTTACTTTTTTACCTGGAAGGAAGACCAGGATAAGGTTTTCCGTTCCGGGGCTGGCATATTGGTCAACAATGATGTTCAGGTCTCCAACCTGCTGGGCAGGTTGGGTGCTTATATCTCCCATTTTTTTGTTTATAAAGGATTCGGCATCGCTGCCCTGCTTTTTTGCACCTTCTTTTTTGTGGTAGGAGTGAACCTGCTGTTTAAGCGCAAGGTTTTTTCCATCTGGAGAAATCTGAAATACGTTACTATCGGTTTGCTCGTGCTGTCCGTTTCGCTGGCTTTTGTTTTTGGCGGCGGTAGTGATCAATTTCCATTTGGTGGCGGTGTGGGCAATATGATCAGCAAATGGCTGACGGGTATTTTCGGTACTATCGGCACAGCCGCACTCCTGGTACTTGTTGCCCTTGGATATATTATCTGGCAATTCAATCCTGCCTTTAATCTTCCTGAGCGGAAAAAAGCAGATGCTTCGCCCATTGCTGTGCCGGAAGAGGAAACAGCCGAAGAAGAAGAAACCGAAGAGGAAGAAGACGGTGCTAAACTTTTTGTACCTGTTACCAGTAAAGGCAACAAGCTTGGCCCGGGTGATAAGATGCTCAACATAGAACCCGAAGAAGAAATGCCTTTGCATAATCTGCAAATGATCGAGAAAGAAGATGAGGAAGAGGACTTGGGTGATACCCCGCTCAGCATGGAAAAAGAGATCGTGAATGATCTTTTCCATAAACATGATCAGCTTGAGATAAATGATATGCCTTTTACTGTTCAGCCCACAGAAGAAGAACCTGAGCCGGAACCTGAACCTCTGCCAGTGGTGCAAAAGCCGGTGAGCAGTGGACTTGAGCTGGAAATAAAAACAGTACCGGACGAAGAGGTGATGCCGGGCGAGGAGCGGGTAGTTGAGAATCTTCCTCCTTATGAACCTACACTTGATCTGCGGGATTATAAATACCCCGGACTCGAGTTGCTGGAAACGCATGGAAGTGAGAAGATCATCCAGGACCCGAATGAACTGGAGAATAATAAAAACCAGATCATTGCCACGCTGCGCAATTACTCCATCGAGATACAGAAGATCAGTGCTACCGTGGGGCCGACCGTTACACTGTACGAGATCGTTCCGGCCGCAGGGGTAAGGATCTCAAGGATCAAGAACCTGGAAGATGATATTGCGCTAAGCCTGGCAGCATTGGGCATCCGTATCATTGCACCGATCCCCGGCAAGGGTACGATCGGTATTGAGGTGCCGAATGTGAAGAAGACGGTGGTGAGTATGAAAACGCTTTTATCATCTGAAAAATTCCAGCATAACACTTTCAGTCTTCCTATTGCTATTGGTAAAAAGATCGACAACGACAACTATATCGTAGACCTGGCAAGCATGCCTCACTTGCTGATGGCAGGTGCTACCGGTCAGGGTAAGTCTGTTGGATTGAATGCTATCCTGGTGTCTTTGTTGTATAAAAAGCATCCTTCGCAAATGAAGTTTGTGCTTATTGACCCGAAGAAAGTGGAATTGAGCGTATACCGTCATATCGAAAAACATTTCCTTGCCAAGCTGCCGGGTGAAGAAGATGCGATCATTACTGATACCAAGAAAGTGGTGCATACGCTGAATGCATTATGTATTGAAATGGATAACCGCTACGACCTTCTGAAAGAAGCCGGTGCGCGGAATATTAAAGAGTATAACGAGAAATTCATCAAAAGAAAGCTGAACCCGCAAAAAGGGCATCAGTTCCTTCCATTCATTGTGCTGGTGATAGATGAATTTGCTGACCTGATCATGACGGCGGGCAAAGAAGTGGAAATGCCTATCGCAAGGTTAGCGCAATTAGCGAGGGCTATCGGCATCCACCTGATCATTGCAACGCAGCGCCCTTCTGTAAATATTATTACCGGTACTATCAAGGCTAACTTCCCTGCACGGATCGCATTTAAAGTTTCATCCAAGATCGACTCACGCACGATCCTCGATACAGGCGGTGCAGAACAACTGATCGGGAAAGGGGACATGCTTATTTCCCATAACGGCGAAGTCACCCGCCTGCAGTGTGCTTTTGTTGACACACCTGAAGTGGAAGAGATTGTGGAGTTCATTCACGAGCAAAGAGGCTATCCGCAGGCTTTCCTGCTGCCTGAATACGTGGATGAAAAAGAACTGGAAGGGAAAGAGTTTGATTCGGCCAACAGGGATTCCCTGTTCGAGGATGCTGCCAGGCTGATCGTACAGAACCAGGTGGGTTCCACTTCACTGTTGCAGCGGAGGATGAAGCTGGGGTATAACCGGGCTGGAAGGCTGATGGACCAGTTGGAGGCAGCCGGTATTGTAGGTCCCAATCAAGGCAGCAAGTCGAGAGACGTGCTGATCAAGACGGAATTAGACCTTCAGCAGCACCTGGACATGCTGGGATAAGAAAATCTTAATTCAAATAATCCCTTTGCAACCCGGTACGGTACTTGACAGTCTAAGAAGGTAATTGACTATTTTTGCGCACCCTATTATAAACAGGGGATATTTTAAAATTAAATTAACAATGATGAGGAGTTTATACCTGATAGTAGCAGTTTTACTTGGAAGCCTTTCTGTAACAGCACAAAAAAATGATCCTGAGGCAAAAAAAGTGTTGGATGCGGTGAGTGCCAAATTCAAAACCTTCAGTTCCGTGCAAGCGGCTTTTTCTTATAAAGTGGAAGATGCAAAAGGTAAAGTACAATCCAATAAGACGGGCACAATTACCATGAAGGGTACAAAATACAGGGTGAACTTTGGCAGCCAGGAGATCTT
>DATAJQ010000092.1:0-4235 GCA_036262095.1 Chitinophagaceae bacterium
AAAAGACAAAACTTTTTCGCATTTTTGTAGGAGTACAACCGGTACCGAATGAAACAGGATATCTACTTTTCATTAACAGAGAAGAAAAGGCAAGGGAAAAAATCCTTTGCCGTGCTGATAGACCCCGATAAGGTCAACAAAACCGTGTTGGATGAACTGATCGGATTATCCGTTTCGACTAAAGTGGATTATCTGCTTGTCGGCGGCAGCCTGGTGATCTCCAACCACCTGGATGAATGTGTGCAGCATATCAAGCAAAACTGCTCTATACCAGTGGTTTTATTCCCTGGCAGCGCTTCCCAGATCAGCAAACATGCCGATGCACTTTTGTATCTCTCCCTTATATCGGGCCGTAATCCTGAGTTATTGATCGGCCAGCATGTGGTATCAGCCCCAGCCGTTCGCAAAAGCGGGCTGGAGATCATGTCAACCGGCTATATCGTAATTGATGGCGGAGCGCCCACTACCGTTTCCTATATCAGCAATGCAGCCCCTGTGCCTGCTGATAAGAACGAGATCGCTATGTGCACAGCCATGGCTGGTGAGATGCTGGGTATGAAACTGATCTATATGGATGCAGGCAGTGGTGCCAAACGTCCTATTTCTGAAAGCATGATCGAAGCTGTTGCAAAAAGCATTACCACACCATTGATCATTGGCGGCGGTATTATCCACCCTGAAAAAGCTTATCTCAATTGTAAAGCCGGCGCAGACGTGATCGTAGTAGGTAATGCTATTGAAAAAGATGCATCGCTGATCAGGGAAATGAGTAGTGCAGTACACTCAGTAGCTGTCAAGGCTTAATCACATCTCCCGGTGTTTCCTCACCATTTATCAATGACCTGCTTGCAGTTGCGATGGCGCGGATGATAGCAGTAAGATTGGGAACATCTATCCTCTTTACTTCGTCACAGGGCCGATGATAACAGGGATCATCATCATCACTTGCCATAATAGTGTGAAACGGTATGCCTTTATCCACGAAAGGATAATTGTCGCTGCGCATAAAGAGCATCTTTTCTTCATCAGGCTCCCTGACCACTTTAAGGCCTGCTGCCTTTAACCGTTTGCTGAGTATATCCGGCAGCGATGAATATCTTTCACCGGTTATAAACACTCTTTTCTTTCCATACTGGGGCACGCCAAGCATTTCCAGGTTGATGCCTGCTTTTATTTTTTCCGGGTTCAGCAGCTTGGCCAGTTCAGTCGAGCCTTTCAACCCGAGTTCCTCACCGGCGAAGGCACAAAAGATAAGTGTCCGCTCATTATCATTCCGCAATGCAAAATAGCGGGCCAGCATAAGCAGTGCTGTTGTGCCTGAAGCGTTATCGTTCGCACCATTCATTATCGTGTCTTTTCCCTTCCGTACGGTCCCTTCATGATCGTAGTGTGCAGAAAAGACAATGCATTCCGCTGGCCTCGATCTGCCTGGTAAAACGCCAATGATATTGTATTCAACCATGCGGAAATATGCGTCCATGGCAGTAAGCTGTAAAGAGTCGGGTGGCGTGGTTGCATACACTATAAGTCTTGCGCCCTTTGGTTTGCCTGATGGTATACTCAGCTCTTCCGGCTTCAATCTGTTTTTTTCCGGTGGTAAAGACCATATAAGAAGATCTTTGTCAGTCTCGGCAAACCGGAACAACAGATCCTTTGTAAATGAATCAACCCGTACAATGGTAAAATCTGTCAGTTGCCTGGGGCTATACATTCCCGGACTGACCGGCAGATATAAAAAATCATTTTCCTGAAGTGGTTTACCATTCCATTCCAGTTTATCCCTCACATTGTTTTTAGGTCCGCCGAACGGATGGAAGGGATGAAACAAAGAATAAAGACCAGGCAGTGATTGCAATCCTGCTTCCCGGAATTCGTTGGCGATAAACTCTCCTGCCTTTAAGAGATCTGCGCTGCCATTGCCTCTTCCCCTCAGCGAATCTCCTGCCAGTACGTGCATGATATCCCTCACCCGTGTTGCCGGAATTGAATCAACAGCCGGCTGAGCCAATAAAAATGGCCATGTCCCGAGGAGCATGGCCATCATGATGAATATTTTCTTACGTATCAATAGTTGTCAATTGATGTTAACGCAAATCCTCCACTTTCACCCTGCCCGGTGTGTCCTTTCCTGCAATAATGCTGCGTGCGCTTAAAGCGATTGATTTAATGATCATGGCCATATTGTCCATATCAAGCGTTTCCACATGATCAGTCACTTTGTGGTAGTTGGGTTCGCTGTCCATTTTAGAAGTGGAGATAGTATGGGCAGGAACACCAAGCCGGGCCAGCGTAGCATTGTCTGAACGGTAAAAAAGTTGCTGGTCAGGATAAGGATCAGGATGAAAACTGAAACCTGTTCCTTCCAGGTTTTTTTGCAGAATGGAACCCATATCGGTCTTTTCATAACCGGTAATATAAGCCGAGTTCTTTCCCCATTTGCTGTCTGTACCGATCATTTCAATGTTCAGCATGGCCATCACCTTATTGGGATCAAACTGTTTGGAAAAATATTGTGAACCATAACCACCAACTTCTTCTGCAGTGAAAGCAGCAAATACCAGTGTGCGCTCATTATTTTTCAAAGCCTTAAAATATTTAGCCAGCAGAATAACGGCTGTAGTGCCTGCTGCATCATCGTTCGCTCCGTTATAAATGGAATCTCCGTTCACGGGTTTGCCTGTACCGATATGATCATAGTGACCGGAAAAGATCACATATTCATCTTTCTTGCTTTTACCTGGTATTATACCTACCACATTGGCCAGTTTTTGCTCTGTGATCTCATGTTTTGATTCAATGCTGAAATCTGTAACAGCGGCAGGGGTAAGAATAAACAATACGTTGCTTTCCCTTTTAAATCCGCCTCTCTTCAAACGGCTAAGACGTGGAAAGTCACGGGAAAAACTTGTGTCAACAAACACCACTGTATTTTTTTCAGCTTGTGAAATGGCAAATGCTTCCTGGAAAAAACTAGCTCCTGCTTTAATGGACTTTGTTTCATATCCTGCAGAAGACGAGATCTTTACATCGGGCTGGGTAGTGATCAGCACAACGCTTTTGGGATCCACCTCCTTTCCGTTTATTGTACCGCTGAGACTTAACTGCTTTGGCGATACGATTGCAAAAGATTGCAGGTAACTATTGCCATTATTCCAGGTCTGCAAGCCGGCTGCCTTGAATTCGGCTGCTATAAAATCGGCCGCTTTATCAATTTCAGGTGAGAAGGTCCTTCGCCCTTTCATTTCATCAGAAGCAAGTACCCGCTCAATCCTTTCTGCTTCTTTAGCATTGATGATCTTATCTACGTTCTGGGCAAAGGAGAAAGAAGCTATCGTTGCCAACAGCGTGCTGAAAATAAGTTTCTTCATGTTTAATAGGTGATTATTATAGATTAATTCAAAACTCATAAGTGATCGCTTTTTTGAATTTTGAATGGATAAAAAACATTACCAAGATCCAGGGATCAAAGGCTCATCATTTCTTTAAACTTCACTGTTTGCCTCCTGCTCACTTCAATCTTTTCGCCTCCCTTCAATTCAAGCAAAAGACCGCCATTGAAATAAGGCTCTATCTTTTCAATAAGACGGAGATTGACGATATGTTTACGATTGGCCCTGAAAAAGAATTTCTCATCCAGCCTTTCTTCCAGTGCATTCAGTGATTTTAAGATTAGTGGCTTATTGGGGCCAAAGAACACTTTGGCATAGTTGCCCACGCTCTCAAACAGGCGGATCTCACTCAGTTTCACAAACCAGCAGCGCTCACCATCTTTTACAAAAACCTGGTCATGCTCTCCAAGAATGCTGTTGTTGACAAACTCTCCTGTTAATTTAAGTTCCTTATTGTCTCCCTGCTGCAGCTTATGGATAGCATCGGCGAGCCGCTTGGGTTCAACGGGTTTGAGCAGGTAGTCCAGTGCATTCACTTCAAAAGCTTTGAGGGCAAACTCATCATAAGCTGTAGTAAAGATCACCTGTGGCGCCCGTTCCAGCTGGGCCAGCAGATCAAAACCGGTTTTACCCGGCATCTGTATATCCAGGAATATAAGATCGGGATGCAGGCTTTCTATCTTAGTAAGACCTTCTTCGGCATTTGCCGCTTCATCTATCACTTCTATTTCGGGAAATTCCTGTAAAAGTTTTTTCAGTTCAGCCCTTGCCAGGCGTTCATCATCGATAATAATTGCTCGCATCTGATTGTTTTTAATGATCGGCATCAAACGGTATCAGCACCCG
>DATAJQ010000093.1:0-7244 GCA_036262095.1 Chitinophagaceae bacterium
CCAAACACCAGTGAAAGAATAAACAGGATAAGAAAAATAAAGAATAAAATCTTTGCGATGGAAGCAGCACCAGCTGCTATACCACCAAATCCGAAAATTGCAGCTACAATTGCAATGATCAGGAATATTACTGTCCAACGAAGCATAACAAAAAATTTTAAGTTCAAACAATCATGTTTCCTTGTCTTAACATACTTATATCTCTCTTCTTCAATTTTCCTTTACTGCCATACTACAATAACGCAAAAAACCATGCCGTTAATTTCTCTGCGTTCAAGATCAGTTATTCTTTCTCTTCTTGTGGAAATATTTGCCCTCGTTAAACGCCCCCTTCCCGTCCTTCCCGCCTTACCGGTAAATTTTTACCGGTAAGGCGGGAAGGACGGGAAGGGGGCGTTTAAGATTGATAGTAGTCTGTATTTCCCGGTCGCCGCCATAAATTCCTGACCAGTTCAAACACTTATCTTTGTGCGTTATGGAAAAAAGCAACTTTGTTGACCAGATAAGGATCTTTTGCCGCAGCGGACATGGCGGGGCCGGCAGCAGGCATTTTATGAGAAATAAGTTTACCGCTCTGGGAGGCCCGGATGGCGGGGATGGAGGCCGCGGCGGGCATATTATCCTTAAAGGAAACAGCAATTTATGGACGCTCCTGCACCTCCGCTATTTCAAAAATGTGCTGGCTGAAGATGGTGAGGGCGGCAGCGGCAATAATAAGACCGGCCGCTTTGGAAAAGACATCATTATCGAAGTGCCCCTGGGCACTATTGCCCGGGATGAAGAAAGCGGCAAACAAGAAGTTGAAATTCTGCAGGACGGGCAGGAAGTGATCTGGATGCCCGGCGGAAAAGGCGGGCTTGGCAACAGCCATTTTGCCACACCAACCAACCAGGCCCCAGAATATGCCCAACCCGGGCTGCCTGGGGAAGAAGGCTGGAAAGTGCTGGAACTGAAAGTATTGGCCGATGTAGGACTGGTCGGTTTTCCCAATGCCGGCAAATCTACCCTGCTCTCCGTGATCACTGCAGCCAAACCCAAAATTGCCGACTATGCATTTACTACTATCACCCCCAACCTGGGCATGGTGGAATACCGTGATGGAAAAAGCTTCTGCATCGCCGATCTGCCCGGTATCATTGAAGGGGCAGCAGAAGGGAAAGGCCTCGGCCATCGCTTCCTGCGTCATATCGAACGCAACTCCATTCTTTTATTCCTGATCCCTGCAGACAGTACTGATCACAAAAAAGAATTTGACATACTTGTTTCTGAACTGGAACAATACAACCCCGAACTACTGCATAAGCAATTCGTGATCGCCATCAGCAAAAGCGATATGCTGGACGATGAACTGATGGCGGCTATTAAAAAAGAATTGCCTGCAGATATTCCGCACCTCTTTATTTCCTCAGTAACCAATAAAGGATTAACTGAACTGAAGGATTTATTGTGGAAGGTGCTGAACACGCCAGTAGAATCTTAAATAAGCGAATATTTTCTCTGAGTAAATACCTATATCCATAAGCAGATGAAAGGAATTCCCTTTGTATTTTCAAAGAGAATTAACCTTATCCTATGCAAATCATTCAAAGTATTCAAAACAGGATATATGAAATCAGGGGTGAAAGGGTAATGATTGACAGAGATCTTGCGGCTCTTTACGGAGTTGAGACTAAAGCGCTTAACCAGGCTGTCAGACGTAATAATAAAAGGTTCCCACCAGATTTTATGTTTCAGTTGACAATAGAAGAAGCCGGAAGTGTACTGGATTTTGAAGAAATCAACTTCTCTTCAAGGTCACAGCTTGTGATCTTGAAAACCAAAAGAGGGCAAAATATCAAATACCTTCCTTATGGCTTTACCGAACAGGGAATAGCAATGCTTAGTAGCGTTCTCCGTTCTGAAAAAGCCATAAACATGAATATTGCAATCATGCGCGCTTTCATTGAAATACGAAAAACGCTTATCCAGCAGTCCGGTATTAATGAGCAGCTAAAACAAATACGCACACATCTGGATGATCATGACTCTCAGCTCAATCACATTTATGATGCTATGGAAAACTTGCTGGATGAAAAATCAGCACAGAAGAAATGGGAAGGCCGCCAAAGGATCGGTTTCAAAACCTAAACCGTCATTCAGAGTGCTGTTGTAACACACTATCTTTGATCATCTAAATTGTTCATCATGAGAAAAATCACCCTAACGCTTACCTTCTTTTTGCTGATCGTTGCAAGGTCTTTTGCAGATGAAGGAATGTGGCTGCCCTTATTGCTTGGTCAACAGGTATACAATGACATGGCCAAAAAAGGGTTGAAGCTTACCAAAGATCAGTTGTACAACATCAACAAAGCATCACTGAAAGATGCGATCATCATTTTTGGCGGTGGTTGCACGGGAGAGATCGTCAGTTCCGAAGGATTGGTCTTTACCAACCACCATTGTGGTTATGATGCAATTGCCAATGCAAGCACGATGGACCATAACTATCTTAAAGATGGTTTTTATGCAAAGAATAAAGGAGAGGAAATACCTACCACTTTATCTGTACAGTTTCTCCTTAGAATCGACGACGTAACGGCTGAGGTTATGGATTCACTAAAAGGATTGAGCGGAGCGGAGCGTGTGCAAAAGCAAACATCCGTGCTGGCTTCCATCAATAAACGCATGAGCGATGCATCACAGAATATTGAAACAAGGGTGAGCCCGCTTTTCAAAGGCAATCAATTCATGGCTTTTGTGTACCAGCGCTACACAGATGTTCGCCTGGTAGGCGCTCCTCCTGAAAGCGTGGGAAAATTCGGGGGCGACACAGATAACTGGGAATGGCCACGCCACACCGGCGATTTTTCCGTTTTCAGAGTATATGCCGGCAAGAACAATCAACCCGCAAAATATGCAGCAGACAATCAGCCATTGAAACCCAAATGGTTCCTGCCTGTTTCTCTTAAGCCTTTGAAAGATGGCGATTTCGCTATGATCTGGGGATACCCGGGCAGCACCAACCGGTATGAAAGCTCTTATGGCATCGCCCTCTCCATCGATATCAACAACCCTACTCTTGTGAAGCTGCGCGACGTGCGATTAAAATACATGTTTGAGGAAATGAAAAAAGACCCGGCTGTCAAATTGCAACTGGCTTCTTCTTATGCAAGCATTGCCAACTACTGGAAGTTTTATGATGGTGAAACAAAGCAACTCATAAAATATGATATCCCCGGCCAGAAGAAAAAAGCAGAAGCTGCTTTTGCAGCCTGGGCCAAAGGCAAACCTGAATACCAGAACCTGCTGACAGATTGGGGTAAAGCGTATGAAGCCTGGAGACCTTATGCCGAACATCGCCAGTATATCAACGAAGGAATATTTGGCTCGCCATTGATCGCTTTTGCCGCTTCACTTACATCTGTTGAAGCAGCGCTGGTCCGCTCCGGAAGCATTAACCAGGCATTGGCTGCCGCCAATGAAGCAAGAGCTGCATTTTTGAAAGGAGAGAACAAAATATCCGATCAGCGCATTGTAGCTGCGATCACAAAAATGTTTTATGATGATATACCAAAAGACCAGCACCCTATAGGTTTTTATGGTGCAATAAAAAACAGTTACGGTGCTTTGGATGATGAGAACACGTATAAAAAACTGTCAGCAGATATTTTCAGCAAAACGATCATTTTTGATGACGCCCGCTGGAATGCTTTTGTGGCTAAACCGGACGCCAATGTGCTGCAGGATGATCCTGCTTTTGCTTATGCCAGCGCCTTTCTTACCAATTATACCAGCAAGTATGCCACCTATTATCAGCAGTTCTTTACGAAGAATACGGATTATGGACGCATCTATTTAAAAGGCATAATGGAAATGGATACTGTAAAAGCCAAAAAAATGTATCCGGATGCCACATTTACCATGCGGGTAAGCTATGGAGCCGTAAAACCTTACCGGCCAAAGGATGCAGTGTTTTATGACTATGTTACCACTTCCAAAGGCATTCTGGAAAAATATATCCCTGGTGATTATGAGTTTGATCTTCCTGCCAGGCAGATTGAATTGCTGAAGAATAAGGATTTTGGCCAGTATGCAGATCCCATCCGTAAAGACCTGGTAGCCTGTTTTATTACAACCAATGATATCACTGGCGGCAACTCAGGTTCACCTGTCTTGAATGGCAATGGCGAACTGATCGGCCTTGCTTTTGATGGCAACTATGAAGCACTGAGCCATAAGCTGGCCTTTGACAAGGACCTGAACAGGACGATCAATGTAGATATACGGTATGTGCTGTGGTGTATTGATAAGCTGGGCGGAGCTGCCCATATTATAAAGGAATTGAAACTTGTTAAGTAAGACAGGTAGGAAATTTCAAGCTCGAGGTCAATGTATCGCAAAGAGAGCGTAAAGTACGCCATGTAGCGTACTTTACGCTCTCTTTGCTCTCTTTCCGATACAATTTTCTCTTACACTATCTTTTTCTCCATTTTTCCCAACCACGCATCACTAACAGTTGCTCCTAACCCCGGCACTTCCGGCACTTTTACTACTCCATTCTTTTCATATTGAATGCCGCCGCTTACAGGATCTTCAGAAAACATAAGTGCTGTGTCAAAATCAAAATGTTCTATCGAAGGGCTACACAAAGAGAAATGGGCAAATGCAGTCATCGCCAGCCTTGATTCCATGAAAGCTCCTACCTGTAAATGGATATTTGCTTCTTCTGCCAGTTTTACCATCTGCAATCCTTTATAGATACCGCCTGATTTACCCAGTTTGATATTCATATAATCACAGGCTTTTAGCTGTATCAGCCGTTCCACATCATGTTCATCGCCGCAGCTTTCATCACTCATGATCGGTATGGGGCTTTCCTGTTTTACACGGGGCAATTGCATAAAAGCCCAGCGGGCAATAGGCTCTTCGCAGTGTTGTATGCCATAGGGCGCCAGCGCTTTTAATGTTTCAATGGCCTCTTCCACCTCCCAGCCCTGGTTGGCATCAATACGCAGTGGAATATCATTACCTACTGCTTCACGGATGGCTTTGATACGAAGCACATCCGTTTTTCCATTGTTGCCAAGTTTTATCTTAATAGCAGGGTATCCTTCTTCTTTTATCTTTACTGCATCTGCGGCCATGCGTGCTGGTTCACCAATGCTGACGGTGTAATCAGTAATGATCGTCTTTCGTGTATTACCTCCGAGATAAGCATATAAAGGAAGGCCGGCCTGTTGCGAAGCAATATCATACAAGGCCATATCAAAAGCGCTCTTGATACTGCTATTGCCATAGATGATCTTATCCATTGCTTTGATATGATCGCTTATCTCCAATGCATCTTTTCCTTTCAGCCATTGGGCAAAATACTGACCAACTACCATACCTGTATCTGCACTTTCTCCGTTAATGCTCATGAAAGGACTGCACTCCCCAAAACCAGTGATGCCTTCTTTTGTACGGATCACTACCAACACATTCTCCGCGTTATAGATCGGCCCCAGTGAAATAACAAAAGGTTCCTTGAGAGGAATAAATAGCTTATATAGCTCTATTTGCTGGATCGTCAGTTTTGCCATGTAAGTTTCTTATGTTTTGATCAGAATAAAATGCGGAAGCCAAGATTAAAATAAGCAGTAAGCGGTGCTTTATCGTTTATGTAAAGATGTTTGCTTGGGTAATCCGTTGCAGGAATAAATGTTTTTACTTCAGAGTAAAGGAAAATATCGCCACCCATCGGTTGTTCAAAGCCGAGACCAAGATCATAGGTCAGTCGCTTAAAATTTCCTTTGCCTGGTAATACAGGAACATCATACAAAGAAGTGTCGATTGCCGTGGAAGCGGTGCTTTTGGCTGAACCGAACATCAAACCAAATCCCAGCATGCCATAAAGGTTCCACTCTTCATTGGCATAATTGCCTTTCAGATAATGCCTCCATCCAACAGACATTTGTTTAAACCCGATCTCGCCCCGGTTGGTGTATGCGATCTGTGCAGGTGATGTGGCAGATGATTTGGCAATCGCTTCCACCTCGTTACTGACTTTTCCTTTTGAATAATAACAAAACCAGATATAGGCTGCATCTTTGGAAGAAAGATTGAGCTGTGCGGAGATCGTTTGTCCTATGCCCCAGTAGCGTTGATCTTTTTTGAATGCGTGTTGAAGGCTGAAATCAGATGAAAGGCTGAGGCGCGCTTGCTGTGAAAAAGCACAAACGCCCAGCAAAACGGGAAAGAAAAACAGGATGATTGATTTCCGTATCAAAAGGGAATTTTGGTTTACAATTATACAGCTAATTTGCTTGATCACTTGCCATCCAGCTTTGGCGCATTGTCTTTCCATCCCCATAAATGCTTGCAGGCATAGGTTCTGTAGGGCGACCATTTTCCTGAAATACGCAGCAGGTCTGCTTTGAATTTCTTTTTATCTGCCCGGTCCAGCTTATACAGCCTGATCATCGCATTCTGAATGCCAAGATCGTCGATGGCAAATATATCTTCACGCCCGAGTGCAAACATCAGCAGCATTTCCACTGTCCATCTTCCCACACCTTTGATCTGTGTAAGATAAGTGATCACTTCCTCATCACTCATTTTCTGCAATTTCTTATAATCCATACCCGGGTCGATACCAAATGACGCCACATTTTTTACATAGCTGACCTTGGCATTGCTGAGGCCAATGGCACGAAGCGTTTCAGAGGGAGTGTCGAGTATTTGTTGCGGAGTAGGCTCCTTTCCTTCATATAAATTGAGGAAACGCTGATAGATCACATCTGCCACCTTTGTTGAAAGTTGTTGGCTCATAATGGAAGCACAGAGATAAATGGGAATGTTCCTTCTTTTTTTTAACTGATGGAATTCGGTGTTATCCAACAGTTTTTTGAATTTTTTATCCCGGGAAAGGTGTTCAACGTAATGCATGGAATGAAATTACGAAGTAATCACGATAATTATTCTCAATACACTCTTACGGCAAGCTCACAAATACTACCTGGCAAACAAAACACTTTCTTAAACGCCCCCTTCCCGTCCTTCCCGCCTTACCGGTAAAACTTATATACCGTTTTACTATTTTCTTACCGGTAAGAAAATTTTACTTCCTGTTGTGTTTTACCGGAAAGGCGGGAAGGACGGGAAGGGGGCGTTTAAGGCTGTACCGTTTTATTAACTTTGTGACATGTTAAGGGAGATTATTCTGACTAAGGATGGCTCGCATTCGGTATCTATTCCTGAAATGAAGGTGACCTATCATTCCATTC
>DATAJQ010000094.1:0-2889 GCA_036262095.1 Chitinophagaceae bacterium
GCTAATGGCATAAAGACCTTTAAATATTAATTCAGGGTCTGCAAATATCTTGTTTTTAAGGTGCGAACCCAAATGTACCATATCACCCCCGGTTAAGACGACGTTAAAGTTGTCGAATTTTTTACGGTATTCGTCTATGAATCCATCTATTTCGTAGACCATTCCCAAAGTGACCCCACTAAGGATATTAGTGGCCGTGTCATAGCCGATAAGGGGCACATTACTGTTTGCCTCCACCAGCGGCAGCTTAGCCGTATAGTAGTTCAATGCCTTCAGCCGCATCTCCATACCGGGCGAAATCGCCCCCCCGGCAAACCGGTGATATTTATCAATAAAATTATAGGTGATGCAGGTTCCCAGGGCAATGATGAGGTTATTGCTATCGGGATAAAATCGCACAGAAGCGGCCAGCAAAGCCAGCCTGTCGGCACCGATCGTTTCCGGCTTACCCACCAGCGTGGTAAAAGACAACCCGGTAAGATGGCTCAGCCTATGAAAACGGGTCTGCCTTGCCAGCAACTCCTCCATTGCAGGATCATGATTGATCACAGAGGAAAGTATGGATTTCTCGGGGTGATATGTATCAATCAATCCCTGTATCGTGGCAGGAGAGTCATCAGGCAGGGTGATGATCTTTTCAATAAGGGGCCCGGTAAAGATGGCGGCTTTTTTCCGCGTATTTCCAAAGTCAAAACAAAGGGTGACCATTTGTGCAAGATAGTGTTTTGAGGGGAGACGTCGCTAGTCGGTAGTCTTTAGTCGGCAGTCGGTAGTCCGGATCTTAAGGAATTTGTTTATCCACTTCGGTGTCGTAAAGCCTTTTCGGATTTGATGAAAGGTCAGACTATCGACTGCCGACTAAAGACTGCCGACTCAAAAAATCTTTCCTCCCAGGTTTTTAAAATGCCCATTCAATTTGATCTTCTCCTTCAATTGTTCAATGCCTGCTACCATCGGAATGGTTTTCGCCAGGTGCCGCTTCAGATATTCCTGGCGCTGGCGCTCATCCATCAGGCCAAGCAGTTCATATTCTTCTTCGAGGGAGAGTCCAACATGATGCGCTACATCATAGGCTTTAAGCTCTTCTTCTTCCTTTTTAAAATCCTTGGTTACTTTCAAAGCCTGGTGCAACTCGCGGATGCCGGCCAGCACTTTCCTCATCTGCTCAATATTTCCCTGTTCCCGGTTGTCCGGGTAATTGACGATAGCACCACTGTATAACTTATCAGGTATTTCTTTTATCACCTCCAGGATGCGGAATACACGCCCACCTTCCGTGCAGATATCCATTTCGCCATTGTCGTACACTTTGGAGATCTCCTGTATTTTCACCAGCGACCCCATGTCCTGCAGCTTTTCATCAATCACTGTTGGTATGCCGAATTCTTTTCCCTGCTGATGGCATTCCGTGATAAGCTGCTTATATCGCGGTTCAAAAATATGCAGGTTCAATTGCTCACCAGGATATACAACAATGCCAAGCGGAAAAATAGGAATGAAATTGGTCATGCTTCAAAGTTATTCTCTTTATCCAATAAGATCTCTTAAAAAACTAATCACTCTTCACACTACTGGTTCCCCCGCAAACCCCAAACCATTTCCACCACCACAAAACAAAAAAAACATAGATAAACACGCCGTATTGCGTTTCCAGGCTTGTTTCAATCAGGAAACCCATTATTGCCACTGTGTGCAATAGATTCCAAAAAAAACGATGTGGAATATTTTTTATACATAAAGGAAGAAAAACGATCACTGTAAATAATATTATTCCCGGCCAGCCAACCATTCCTCCATATACGATCCATTCGCTGCTGGGATATAACTTATCGGTTTCTTTTATTCCTGTTACATGCTCATCATACCATTGACCGGCTTCATTTTTCAGATCACCTGCTCCAACGCCCAGCAGTGGATTTTTCTTTATTATCTCCCACCCGGCTTTAAGCGATACCAGCCTGTTGCCATCGCTGGTGCCCGACATGTATTTGTTTTTGATCACGAAGGAGAGATCATACAAATTATATCTTATCCTGTTCTGAAAGGTGGGAAAACAAAACCAGCCGATCAATAAAAAAATGATCAGTCCCCCGATCACCAGCAGTGAAATTCCCGGTTTTTGTTTTGCTTTATAAAGTGCAAAAGCCAACCCAAACACATACAACATCAGCAATCCGGTACGGGCAGACAAAATGTGCAGGTAAATAACAGGAATGATCAGGAGGGTCAGCCAAACAGCGCGGTATTTTCCGGAAAATATGTCCCATAGCAGTAGGGCCGTGATCACTGCCAGGCAAACCAGCCAACTGAAACGAACATGATCATCATCCAGCGGGGTAGGGATCGTTTTAGCACGGAGATAGCTTTCATTAATTGATTGCATATCCAACAAATACTGGCCAATACTCCAGCAACAGGCCAGCGTTGTAAACAATAAAAAACTACGCGCAATAATTTGCCATTCTTTTTCTTTCAGCCGCCATTGTCCGGCAAACGCAATAGGCAATAGCAGAAAAGGCAGTTTAACCAGCAACACTTTTCCCCATTCCTGCTTGTCTTCACTCCATAAACCGGAGATAAAAGGGAGGAGAAACAGCAGGCTTATGCTGATCAATAAAGGAGAAGCAAGGAATTGCTTTAATTGTGTATACACCTGGCTATGCAGGGTGGTAAGCACAATGAATGCAATCAGGCTGATGGATAAAAAAGCACGGGAAACAAACAGGCAGGCCAGCATCAAGATGATCATGGCAAAAATGGCCCTGTTGCGCCACTCATTCTGTACAAGAATCCCCATACATTTGTAAACCTACAACAAGTTTTTCATGTGGCAGGAGCTATCAGCGCAATTACAGCAAGGTGATATCAAAGCATTGGCCCGGAGCATTT
>DATAJQ010000095.1:0-18321 GCA_036262095.1 Chitinophagaceae bacterium
GGAAAGTAACCACGAATACGATCCAGAAAATGAAATTAGCCGGTGAAAAGATCTCCATGATCACGGCTTATGATTATTCTTTCGCAAAAATATTTGATGCAGCAGGTATAGATATCATATTGGTGGGCGACAGCGCCAGCAATGTGATGGCCGGCCACACCACTACCCTGCCTATTACGCTCGACCAGATGATCTATCATGCGCAAAGCGTGGTAAGGGCAAGGGAAAGATGCCTGGTGGTAGTTGATATTCCTTTCGGGTATTATCAATCCAACTCGGAGATCGCCCTGGCTTCTGCGATCCGCATCATGAAAGAAAGTGGCGGCCACACGGTGAAGCTGGAAGGTGGTGAAGAGGTAATCGATTCTGTAAAAAAGATCGTAAGTGCAGGGATACCTGTAATGGGGCACCTGGGCCTCACCCCTCAATCCATTAATAAATTCGGTACGTATGTGGTGCGCGCTACAGAAGAAGCCGAAGCCAATAAACTCCGCCGTGATGCATTGCTGCTGCAGGAAGCCGGCGCTTTCGCCATTGTGCTGGAAAAGATACCGGCAGCGCTGGCCAAGGAAGTATCAGAAAGCCTTTCCATTCCCACTATCGGCATCGGCGGTGGCCCTCATTGCGATGGCCAGGTGTTGGTGATGCATGATATGCTGGGCATTAATACTGAATTCAAACCCCGTTTTTTACGCCAGTACCTTAACCTGAATGAACAGATCACCGGTGCTGTGCAGCAATATATTTCAGATGTGAAAAGCAGGGATTTCCCCAATGAACAGGAACAATATTGACTCCTGCCTGTTAAGTATCTTTGCAAAAGATAAACTAATTACAACATGATTGCTGATGTATTGAAAACCCTGAAACTGGAAAAACATTCCGCAGGTGTATCCACCGGTAAAGAGTGGATAGGAAAAGGTGGAGCAGAAATTTCTTCTTATTCACCGGTTGACGGTAAGCTGATCGGAACAATTAAATCTGCTGTAAAAGAAGATTATGAAGCAGTGGTAAAAAAAGCCCAATCAGCTTTTGCAGTATGGCGCACCTGGCCCGCACCAAAGCGTGGAGATGTGGTAAGGCAGATCGGTGAAGCCTTAAGAAAATATAAAGAGCCATTGGGTAAACTGGTCTCTTATGAAATGGGTAAAAGCCTGCAGGAAGGTTATGGTGAAGTGCAGGAGATGATCGATATCTGCGATTTTGCTGTAGGTCTTTCCCGCCAGTTGCACGGGTTCACCATGCACAGCGAACGCCCCGGCCACCGGATGTATGAACAATATCATCCGCTAGGCATTGTCGGCATTATTTCCGCATTCAATTTCCCGGTAGCAGTATGGAGCTGGAACACTATGCTGGCCTGGGTTTGCGGTGATGTGTGCATCTGGAAGCCTTCAGAAAAAACACCTTTATGCGGAGTGGCCTGCCAGCATATCGTAGCAGAGGTATTTGAAAAGAATGGGGTTCCTGAAGGGGTCAACAACCTCGTAACAGGTGGCCGCGAAGTGGGTGAATGGATGAGTACGGATATACGCATCCCTCTTGTGTCTGCAACAGGTTCTACCCGTATGGGCAAGGCTGTTGGAGCAGCCGTAGGAAGCAGGTTAGGCAAAGCTTTATTGGAACTGGGCGGCAACAATGCCATTATCATTTCAAAAGATGCAGACCTCGATATTGCCATCCTTGGCGCTTTATTTGGTGCAGTGGGCACGGCAGGTCAGCGTTGCACCACTACTCGCAGGCTGATCATTCATGAAAGCATATATGACCAGGTAAAAAATAAACTCGTTGCTGCTTACGGGCAGCTCTCTATCGGTGATCCGTTGAATGAGAAGAATCATGTAGGCCCATTAATCGATAAAGATGCTGTGAAAATGTACCTGAAAGCAATTGAAGATTGCAAGGCAGAAGGAGGCAAATTTATAGTGGAAGGCGGTGTGCTGGAAGGCAAGGGCTATGAAAGCGGTTGCTATGTGAAGCCCTGTATCGCTGAGGCAAAACCCGGTTATGCGATCGTGCAGCATGAAACTTTTGCGCCTATCCTCTACCTCCTGAAATATTCAGCTATAGAAGAAGCGATTGCCATACAGAATGGAGTGCCGCAGGGACTTTCTTCTTCTATCATGACCCTTAATCTCCGTGAAGCAGAGCAGTTCCTCTCTCATGCGGGCAGCGACTGTGGCATAGCGAATGTGAATATCGGCACATCCGGTGCAGAGATCGGTGGGGCATTCGGGGGTGAAAAAGAGACCGGTGGTGGCCGGGAAAGCGGCAGTGATGCCTGGAAAGTGTATATGAGAAGGCAAACCAATACGATCAATTACAGCACACAACTGCCGCTGGCACAAGGAATAAAGTTCACTGTTTAAATACTAAACGAAGGAGTGCGCCGTTGATAATACTTCGCGTAACTCCTTTGTTTTCTGCGAAATATTTGCAATTTTTACAGCCGAACAATATCCTGAACCCAACTAACTGTGCATGAAAAGGATCCTTCTCCTATTGACCATTCCACTGCTTTGCAGCAGCCTCTCCCACGCGCAATTGCGAATAGGCATCCTCGGAGGTATTCATCAATCTACGGTCATCGAAAAAAATGATCTGTCCAACTGGGACGAATTAAAAAACACATTCCAAAAAAGAACAGGCTTTCATGCCGGTTTTATTGCCGATCTCCCTTTCAGCGAAAAGTCGAATTTCTTTTTTCAGCCTGGTGTGATATTCTCACAGAAAGGAAGAAAGTCTTCGTTTGCCATGGACTCTACCGTGGTCTTCGACCGGCCTCTTTCTCCAGATGATTCCATCGTGAATACATACTATACGGAAAGCCGGAAGCAATACCTTAACTATATAGACATTCCTCTCAATTTTGTTTATAAGTTCAAGCTGGGCAAGACTACCCGTTTCATGATCGGCGCAGGCCCTTACCTGTCCTTTTTCTATAAAGGCTCCGATAAAACCGATAAATATGTAGTAGGTGTAAGTTATGAAGCAGAGGAAAAAGAAGTGATGATCGGAAAGGGAAGCGGAAAATATCAAACAATGGATTGGGGTGTGAATGGATTGGCTGGTTTTGAATTCGGCCGTGTCTTTCTTACAGCCAACTACAGCCGCGGGCTGAGAAATTTTTATACCCCTTCAGATTATACAGCTGCTGATTACAAACATGAAGTGATGGGTGTTACCCTGGGGGTATTCCTTGGCAGGCCCATACCACTTGCTCAAAAAGACAGGGATAATGACGGGGTTCCCGACAAAGAAGACAAGTGCCCCACTCTTCCAGGCTCTCCAGCTTTGGCCGGATGCCCCGACCAGGATGGTGATGGCATCATTGATATGCAGGACAGTTGTGCGCATGAATTTGGCCCTGTTGAAAATCATGGCTGCCCTTATATTGACCGTGATAAGGACGGCGTTCTCGACAAGCTTGATAAATGCCCTGATATTCCGGGTCCGGTCGAGAACAATGGTTGTCCTTATACAGACAGAGACAAGGATGGCATTTTTGATAAAGACGATAAATGTCCTGATATTCCCGGCCTGGCCCGCTACAACGGCTGCCCTGCACCAGATACAGATGGAGACGGACTGACGGATGAAGAAGATAAATGCCCGACAGAAAAAGGGACCGTAGCCAATAATGGTTGCCCGGAGATCAAAAAAGAAGTGATCCAGAAAGTGCAGACAGCAGCCAAGTCAATTGCCTTCAAGGTCAATAAAGCGGAGTTGACACCGGCTTCCTACAAAGTGCTGGATGAAGTAGCGGCCCTGCTGAAAGAAGGTGCTTCACTGAAATTGCAGATAGAAGGACATACCAGTGCAGAAGGTTCCCGCGAGCTTAACATGCACCTCTCCATGGAGCGTGCTGAAGCGGTGAAAAAATACCTGGAATCAAAGAATATCGATCCTTCCCGCCTCAGCGCACAGGGATTTGGTCCCGACAAACCGCTGAATGCCGGCAGAACTAGTGAAGAAAAAGCTAAAAACAGGCGCGTTGAACTAAAGCTGCACAACTAAAACAGCTTGATCTTCATCAATAAATTATCAGAGCCCTGCGAGACAAGTCCGCAGGGCTTTATTGTGGCAAAATGTATGAATGGTATTCCGTAATTTTAATGCTTTTCAGATTTTTGTAGATATTAAAAATTAGTAGCTAATGAATTGCTTTGTGAATCGTACCCTCCTGATAGCAGTAGGCTCTTTGCTCAGTGTGGCAGTTGTTGCCCAGAAAACAGATGTTCCGAAAGGATGGCACCTGATGGACCAGAAAGACAGTGGCTATTATGGGATCAGCATGGATAAGGCTTATGCTTTTGTTCAATCCAAAAAACTCAAGAGCACCCCTGTGATCGTAGCCGTGCTGGATTCCGGCGTTGATACAACACATGAAGATCTTCGTCCCATCCTCTGGCGCAACCCGGGTGAGATACCTGGCAATGGTATTGATGATGATAAGAATGGTTATGTAGACGACGTCTACGGCTGGAACTTTCTTGGCAGCCGCGATGGCACCAACGTAGAGAAAGATTCTTATGAAGCTGCGCGCGTCTATCACGCCCTGAAGAGCAAATGGGAAGATAAAGCCATCGATCCCAAAACCCTTTCCGCAGCAGACGCCAAAGAATATGAAATGTGGAAAAAAGCCAAACAGGATGTAATGGGCATCAGTGCCAACCCTGCCGATCTGAAAGAAATGAAAAGCGGCTATGCACAACTCAGTTTTGTTGACTCCGTGATACAGATCGGCGACAGCATCATCCGAAAGGACCTTAAAAAAGATGAATATACCTGCAAAGACCTGGCTACCTACACGCCTACTGCTGATCTTGCCGGGCGTGTGAAGATGATCATGGTCAGCATCTGTAAAGACAATAACAAAGATGATATCACCAATCTCGAAATACTGGAAGACCTGGAAGCACAGGTAAGTCAACTGGAAAGCGAGATCGCCAAAAATGAAGCAGTACATACTGCCCCGAAAGATTACCGCAACAGTATTGTAAAAGACAATTACAATGACATCAACGATAAATTCTACGGTAACAATAATGTGATGGTAAGCAATAAATCAGCATTGCATGGCACACACGTATCCGGCATCATCGCTGCCGCCCGCAATAACGGGGTCGGCATGGATGGTGTGGCAGACAATGTGCGCATCATGACTGTCCGCGTAGTGCCTGATGGCGATGAACATGATAAGGATATTGCTCTTGGCATCCGTTATGCAGTTGATAATGGCGCCAAAGTGATCAACATGAGTTTTGGAAAAGGATTTTCTCCCGAGAAGAAATGGGTGGATGATGCTGTGAAATATGCAGAAAGCAAGGGCGTGCTGCTGGTACATGCAGCAGGCAACAGTGCGATGAACGTGGACACAAGCTGGAACTTCCCCACTCCTGTTTTCCAGGATGGAAAAAGAGCGGATAACTGGGTAACAGTTGGCGCCAGCGGAGACCCTAAGGCAGGTGGCCTCATTGCCAGCTTTTCCAACTATGGCAAAAAAGATGTGGATGTGTTTGCTCCCGGGGTAAAGATCTATTCAACAGTTCCCGGAGGCAACACTTATCAAAACCTGCAAGGCACCAGTATGGCTTCTCCGGTAGTAGCCGGACTGGCAGCATTTATCCTGGAATATTATCCAAAGCTGACACCCGAACAGGTAAAATATGTAATCGAAAAAAGCGCACAAAAACCTTCAGCTAAAGTGATCGATCCGGGTACTGGTGAAGAAGTGAAGATGAGCGAACTGAGTGTATCCGGCGGTGTGATCAATGCATATGAAGCGATCAAACTGGCTTCAACACTGCAGCCAGAGGGAAAGAAGACCGAATCGAAAGTGAAACAGAAAGTGAAGGGATAATGATAACGGTATAATAAACCTAAACCATAAACTCTTTCCAATGTATCCAGATCTTTCCAGAGCCGGCGAATGGTACCACGGTTATATCAAAATGGTGCCACAGGACGATATCAAAGCTGCTTTCAGCAGTAAGGACAATAATCTTATTACATTCCTGAACAGCATCCCTGAAAGCAAGCATGATCACCGCTATGCGGAAGATAAATGGACCATCAAAGAAGTGCTGCAGCATATCATTGATGCAGAAAGGGTGTTTGCCTACCGGGCACTCCGGTTTGCGCGTAAAGATCAGACTCCCCTTCCCGGATTTGATGAGAACCTGTTTGCAGAAAACTCCAGGGCTTCAGCCCGCGAATGGAGCGATCTGGTAGAGGAATTCAAACACGTAAGACGTTCTTCGGAAATATTCTTTAATTCCCTTGACGAAGATCAGTTGGAAGCTGGAGGTATTTCTTCCAATAACCCGATCTATGTAAGAGCATTGGGATATATTATTATAGGGCATGCTCTGCACCATCAGAAGATTTTAGCAGAGCGATACTTATAAAGATCAATGTTGTAACGCAAAGACCGCAAAGATTACGCAAGGAACACCACGTGGCGGCCTTTGCGTAATCTTTGCGGTCTTTGCGTTACTTACCCCCTATTAAATATCTTTTACCAAAAATCAGAAGGGTTTCTTTGGCTTTTCTTCCCCATTCTTTGCTTTGGCCAGGTTTTGCTGGTTGATCATATCATCCACCACTTTCACCGCCTGGTCAAGATAAATATCCTGGCGAAGCGATTTCAACCACTGATTGAAACGGTCCTGTTTAGCTTTATCATCAGACCAACGGTTCACTTCAGAAGGCAGGGCTGATACAGCCATTTCTGTTTTCAACCTTCTCACGGAATCCATTTGTGCAAACGCTTCACGTACCTGCTTTTGCTCTTTCTTGTATTTATCCAGTTGCAGGGAATATTCTTTATTGTTCTCCTTATTCAGCCATTCTGTATTCTTACGGATGGTCTGAAAAGCTGTGCTATTCAGTACACGCTGATTGCTGAGCTGGCGGATCGTTTTCAGATCATAGCCTGCATTCCAACTGGCATAAGGGGATTTGCTGATCTCATCCCAGGGCAATGCATCAGGATCATCTTTCTCACGCACTTTCAGGTATTCCAACTGATCCGGCAGTACGATATCAGAAGCTACTCCTCTTAGTTGAGTGGAGCCTCCGTTGATACGGTAGAATTTCTGCAAGGTTAGTTTTACCGTTCCCAGATCAGAGTTCGACATGGAGAACCCTGTTTCAGGATCAAGCCCTATATTCCTCTGTACTGTGCCCTTACCATAAGTAGAAGTACTGCCGATGATCACACCGCGACCATAGTCCTGGATCGCTGCTGCAAATATTTCAGAAGCGGATGCACTGAATTCGTTTACCATCACTGCCAGCGGGCCTGAGTATAATAATGATTTGTCTTTATCTTTTAATACGCTCGGGCGGTTATCTTTATCTTTCACCTGAACGATAGGACCATCTTCAATAAACAATCCGGCCATCTGCACCACATCGTACAGCGATCCGCCACCATTATTGCGCAGATCGATCACAATACCATCCACATTCTGTTCTTTCAGCTTCATTACTTCTTTGGCTACGTCCACATAGCTGCGGGCGCCATTGGGGTTCTCAAAGTCGGCATAGAACTCGGGAAGGAAAATATATCCGATCTTGGAATTACCTGACTGCACCACTGCACTGCGGGCAAAGGTTTCATCCTGCACGATCTGATCGCGGATCAGTGACACTGTTTTTAAAGTGCCGTCTGCTTTTTTGAGGGTCAGCGTTACTTCTGTTCCTTTTTTACCACGGATCAGTTTAACTGCATCTGTTACAGAAAAACCGGTAAGGTCAACAGCTTCTTCTTTGCCTTGCGCCACTTTCTGGATCAGGTCACCCGTCTGCGGTTCGCCTTGTTTGTAAGCCGGGCCTCCTGTTACGATGCTGGCCACTTTGATATTACCATCATCATATACGAGGGAAGCGCCTATTCCAAAGAAGCGGCCGCTCATTTCTTCATCAAAATATCTTTTATCTACAGGAGGGAAGAATTCTGTGTGCGGGTCCATGGTAGTGGTGATAGCGTTCACAAACATGTTGAACTTATCATCATCACTGAATTTGAAACGGAAGCGTTCAAACAGGCGATCGACGATCTTGGAAGTCTTATCCCTGGCTTCTTTTTCCAGTTCTACATCCGATTTTACTACAAAGCTGTCGCGGCCTTTATTCTTTTCCCTTGTATCCAGCAGGTCTGCATAACGCTCCAGAGCCAGGAATTTCAGTTTCTTTCTCCAGCGTTCATGAATTTCTTCTTTGGTAGTAGCGAACTCAAGCTTATCTCCATCCAGCATCACTTTTTCATCTACTGAAAAATTAAATGGCTTGGCAAGGATCTCTTTGCACATCGCAGCAGCTTCTTCCATCCTGGTGTTGAATACATCACCGGCAGCTTTGAAGAAGGTTACGGGCGCGCCTTTCAGCTCATCATCGATCTTTGTTTCGTATTTGCCTTTCAGCGTATTGATATCTGAAGCCAGGAACATGTTCTTTTCGGGATCAAGGTCATTCACATATTTCTTGAAGACCTTTTTGGAAAAATCATCATTCACCGCCTGTGGGCTGTAATGGGCCTGGGTCAGCATTTCGCCTACCAGCTTCAGGATCTGCTCGTATTTGTCGGGTGGATTTTTTGTATTGGTTCCAAGGGTCTGGAATGCAAGAAAGAATCCCGCAACGATCATCATGATCACAATTGGAAGTCGCTTCATATTCAAAAGGTATTTTAATGCAGCTCGCATATTCCAAAAATAACGTAAAATGTATGTATTTCTTATTCTTATGATCAATTAACAAGTGTTTTTGATGAATGGTTTAATGCCGTTGTCCGTTGACCGTTGTCCGTTGACCGCCGAAACACTTTTTTATCAATCCGTTCACAATTCCTCCGGTCAACGGACAACGATCAACGGACAACGCCCCTGTAAGATCACCCGGATATTTCGTTCCAAAAACATTGCTTTTATTTTTTTAAAGAATTCCTTTTACTTATTTTTGCAGCTCCAAAAATGGTGGTTGTAGCTCAGTTGGTTAGAGCATCAGATTGTGGTTCTGAGGGTCGCCGGTTCGAACCCGGTCAGCCACCCCGCAAAAACCCCTTCCTCTTTACAGGATGGGGTTTATTACTTATTGCAATCACCTTCATGAATTACTGGCTTTTACTGATCCCATTTCTCTCCGCCATCACTGGCTGGGTAACCATACGCATGGCTGTCTGGCTGCTTTTCCATCCCCGGCGACCCAAAACAATACTGGGATGGAAAATACAGGGGTTATGGCCGGCACGAAGGGAGCAGATCGCATTGCAGGCCGGCAATTATGCAGCCGCAGTATTTCCGCTGGACGACCTGGAACAACGGATCAATGAACCCGGCAGGTTTGAAGAAATAAAGCCAATTATTGAAGAACACATGGACCATTTTCTCCGCCACAAACTAAAGGAGCAAATGCCCATGATCGCCATGTTTATCGGGGATAAAACAATACAATCCCTCAAAACCATCTTTATCCAGGAAATTGAATCGCTTTTTCCGCAAGTGATCGGCAGGTTTGCCGGAAACCTAAAGAAAGAGTTAAAACTGAATGAGCTCGTCAGTGCAAAACTGGCGGCTATCCCTGCACATAGCATTGAACAGGCCGTTCGCAGGGAACTGGCCACAGAACTCAGGCTGGCTGCGCTTTTCGGAGGTTTTATCGGGTTGATAATTGGCGTTATACAGCTCCTTATTGTGCTGCTTTTATGAGCTTTTTCCGCTGTTAAGCTGCATTTACCCTTTATCACATTGTCAGAATATTGTCAGCAAGTTAACTCAGCTTTTCACGTCTAATCACACACAAACATATATATGAGAAATTTTTTATTTACGTTTTTAATTGGCTTTTGTTCACTTACAGTGATGGCACAGCCGGGAATGGGAAACCGTGGGGGCGGCCAGGTATCGGGACGATTGTATGGTAAGATCGTGGATGCTCAATCGGGCAAAGCCATTGAATTCGCTTCGGTTCAACTGCTTCAGAATAAAATGGACTCTGTTTCCAAACAAAGAAAGGAGACTGTGATCGGTGGTATGCTCACCAAGCAAAACGGTGATTTCAGCATTGAAAATGTTCCTGTGTTCGGACCGCTGAAATTGAAAGTAACAGCCATCGGTTATAAAGAAACGGTTTCCCCTGTTTCTTTTGAACTGAAACCAGGAGGCGACATGACCGCGATGATGAGTGCACTGGATAAAGATCTGGGTAATATTAAGATCGAGATCGAAGAGAAAGTGCTGGACAATGTTACCGTAACAGCTACCAAACCCGGACTTCAACTGGGTATTGACCGTAAAATTTTCAACGTAGATAAAAATATCGTTTCTGCCGGTGGTACAGCAGTAGATATCATGCGTAACATTCCTTCGCTCAGTGTAGACATTGATGGTAATGTGACCATGCGCAACAACACACCGCAGTTGTTTGTAGATGGAAGGCCTACCAACCTCACCCTCGATCAGATCCCTTCTGACGCGATCCAAAGCGTGGAAATGATCACCAACCCTTCTGCCAAGTTTGATGCTTCCGGTGGTACAGCCGGTATCCTCAACGTGGTATTGAAAAAAGAAAAGAAAGTAGGATATAATGGTAATGTACGCGCCAATATCGATTCAAGGGCACGTGTTGGTTTTGGTGGTGATATCAATCTCCGCCAGCAGAAAGTAAACCTGTTTGCCAGCGGTATGTACAACCAGCGTAAATCCATTTCTACAGGACATACTGAAAGAGAGAATTTTTATTCCACTCCGCAAGTGAACCAATACCAAACCGACCGCTCCACTTCATTAGGCGGGTTTGGATTTGGCAGGGCCGGCCTGGATTATTTTATCAGCAACAGGAACACGCTTTCTGCAAGTGTCAATTTTGCCCGTGGCCAAATGAAACCTTACAGCAACAGCGGTATCCTGTTCGATTCATTGTACTCCACTCCTGTTTCATCCTTCCAGGACAGAAGCAGCAATTCAAAAAGCAATTTCCGGAACATGGGTGCAACGCTGAGCTTCAAACATAATTTTCCCAAAGCAGGCCGCGAGTGGACTGCAGACGTAACGTATAACAAAGGCAAGAATGATAATACCAATTTCATTCAGACCGGTTATTATGACAAGCCTGCCGGCAACCTGCAAAGCACTTACAAGCAACAGCAACTGATCGATGGAAAGAACAACAATGTGGTGATACAAACAGACTTTGTGAACCCGATCACTGATAAATCCAAACTGGAAATGGGTATGCGTGCACAACTGAGAAGGAACAGCAGCATCAACTCTTTCTACTTTGCTGACGCAGATGATAAATGGGTTTTCCAGCCATCATCACAGATCAACTATAAAAGCAATGACCAGGTGTATGCTGCGTATGCTTCTTATTCGAACCAGATCAACAATTTCGGGTACCAGCTTGGTTTAAGAGCTGAAAGCTCCAGCTACAAAGGGGAACTGCTGACTACCGGTGAAGTATTCAAAATTGATTTCCCGATCAATTTCTTCCCCAGCGTATTCCTTTCACAAAAACTGAGTGAATCGTCCAGCATCCAGGTAAACTATACACGCCGTATCAACCGTCCGAATTTCTGGCAGTTGACGCCTTTTACTGATTCATCAGACAGGCTTAACCCAAGCAAAGGAAACCCGGCGCTGAAACCTGAGTTCACCAATTCATTTGAATTGTCTTACGAAAAATCATTCAGCAATAAAGGCAATTTCCTTGCATCTATTTATTATAAGAACACCAATGATCTTATCACCCGCTTCCAGGAAACAGCAACCGGTACCGGTGGTGAAAACATTCTGCTGAATACCTATATCAATGCCAATTCAAGCTATGTAACAGGTCTTGAACTGACCACCCGCCTCAGCCTTTACAAATGGTGGGAGTTCACGCCCAACTTCAACCTGTACATGTCGGATGTCAAGATCGATATTCCAGGGCAGCCTGATCAGCCAAAGCTGACGAGCTATTTTGCTAAAGTGAATAACACGTTCAAGCTGCCGAAGAATATATCCATCCAGTTATCAGGCGACTATACATCAAAAACCGTATTGCCTCCGGGCGGTAGCAGCGGTGGCCGTGGCGGATATGGTGGCGGCGGTATGTTTGGCGGCGGCCCTTCGGGTGCATCGCAAGGTTATCAGCGTCCCAGCTACGGAGTGGATATTGCAGTACGTTATGAGTTCCTGAAAAACAGGACAGCTTCTGTATCCATCAACATGAATGATATTTTCCGCACCCGCGTATACGATGTGCATTCAGAGTCTCTCCTGTTTAACCAGGATGCTTTCCGCCGTCGCGACGCTCAAATAGTGCGCATCAACTTCAACTGGAGGTTTGGTAAATTCGATCCCAATCTTTTCAAACGTAAGAATATGAAAGGTGAAAGAGAGAGCCAGGGAGGAATGGAGGGAATGCAACAGTAAGTGGGAGTCTGCAGTTGGCATTGAGTCGGGAGTCGAAAGTCAGCAGTCGGGAGTTAGAGGTAATGATTATGTATCGAAAATCTTTGTGCCCTTAGCGCCTTTAGGGAACATACTAAAAACCTCTGGTGGGAACGCCAGAGGTTTTTTATTGGAAGAATGGAATGTATATTTGGCCGGTATGGGGCAAGTATGAAGAAGATCATTACCGTTTCAGTTATATCAGAGCTTACTACTGATCAGCGTGTGCTGCGTATATGCACTACGTTGGCTGAGATGGGTTTTGATGTGCGGCTGATCGGGAGGCGGTTTGGAGACAGTTTGCAGTTGGGTAATTATCCTTTCCGGGCGGAACGCATCCGGTGTTTTTTCAGGAAAGGTTTTATGCAGTTTGCGGAGTTCAATACGCGTCTTTTCTTCAAATTATTATTTGGAAAAACGGATTACCTGCTGGCCAATGACCTCGATGCTTTAGCTCCTAATTACCTGGTGGGTAAATGGAGAAGGAAAATGCTTTTTTATGATACGCACGAATATTATACTGGTGTTTCAGCACTCAGGAACTCTCCTTCTAAAAAGCATGTGTGGAAATGGATAGAAGACCGGATCTTTCCCAAATTAAAGATCGTTTATACCGTCAACGAATCTGTAAAGAATAAATACCAGTCTGAATACGGTAATGAGGTAGCCGTAGTGCGGAATGTGCCGGTAACAAAGCATATTGATCCCTTGCCTTTGCCTGATCGCTGGAAAGGAAAGACTGTATTGCTGATGCAGGGAATGGGAATACATCCCGGCCGGGGGGGCATGGAATTGCTGGAAATAATGAAATATCTTCCGGCCAATTACTTTTTGGTTTATATCGGTGGTGGAAATGAATGGGAAAAAATCGCTGCCATGCGGCATGAATGGAAACTGGAAGACCGTGTGGAAATGATCCCCAAACTGGGGCCTGAACTGCTGCAGCGGTATACACCCTTAGCCCATCTGGGCATGTCGCTGGATGGGTTTGAGGACCTCAACCATTGGTTCACCCTGCCCAATAAGTTATTCGATTATCTGCATGCAGGCCTTCCTGTGGCGGCAAGTGCCATTCCGGAAGTAAAAACAATCATCGAACAATATCAGTGCGGATTTTGTTTTATTTCCCGGAACCCGCAAAATATGGCGGAGGAGATAATGCAATTAATGAATGATCAGCAGCGTTATGAAGCCCTAAAAATGAATGCGCTGGAAGCTGCGAAAGAACTGTGCTGGGAAAACGAGCGGCATAAACTGACCGCTTTGTATGAGCCATATTTGTAATGAACAAACACCTTCACATAGTATGCCTGGATACGCCCTGGCCGGCCGATTATGGCGGGGCAATTGATATGATGAACCGGATCATGACACTGCATGAACTCGGTATCCGTATCCATCTTCACTACTTCAACTATAATGAACGCGGTACACCTAATGAACTGAACCAGTACTGCGAAACCATCAACGTATATGAAAGGGAAACACTGAAAAAAGGTTTTTCTTTTAAGCTGCCTTTTATTGTTTCATCGCGCATCAATGAGCAGCTTATCAACCGGCTGAAGGAGGACAACTACCCTATCCTGCTCGAAGGCATTCATTGCACAGGCATTTTGCAAAACCTTGACCTGACAAACCGGAAGATCATTGTGCGGATGCATAATGAAGAAAGCATTTACTATAAGGAACTGGCAAGAGTGGAAACCTTTCTTCCGAAAAAACTGTATTTCTTCAATGAAAGCCGTTTATTAAAAAAATACTCTGCCCATCTTCCCAAGCAATGCACTTATGCCTGCGTATCAGGAAATGATATTGATTCACTGAAAAATATTTATCAGCTCGATAATGTCCGCTTCCTTCCTACTTTCCCAACCTGGCAAAAAGTGAATGGTGAAGAAGGGCAGGGAAATTTCTGTTTATATCACGGCAATCTTTCTGTACCTGAGAATGAAAAAGCTGCCTTATGGCTTCTCTGCAATGTGGTCACCAAAGCAAGGGCGCCGTTCATTATTGCCGGTAAAAAACCATCCAAAAGATTATTGAAAGTGGCTGAGCTCTGCCAGCACACCTGCGTGGTAGCCGATCCTTCTGAATCGGAAATGAATGACCTGGTGCGAAAGGCGCATATTCATGTGTTGCCCTGTTTCAATAAAAACGTAACAGGCATCAGGCTTAAGCTGCTTCATGCTTTATTTGAAGGAAGGCACTGCCTGGTGAATGCGCCAATGGTATCCGGCACAGGACTGGAAGATGCCTGTCATGTAGGTGCCAGCGCCAATGCATTTGCATCCATTATCATGCAGCTCTATCATCAGCCGTTTACACGGGAAGAAAAAGTATTGAGAAAGCAATTACTGGGCAATACCTACGATAACGAAAAGAATACGCGTGAGCTTATTCAATGGTTATGGTAGCATTATCGATCACCCTGCCGCGCTCAGTGCGGATCATACGAGCGGGGAATTTCTGCACTACGATATAATCATGCGTAGCCATCAGGATGGTGGTATTAAAATCCCTGGAAATATGGAACAGCAGGTTCATGATCTCATCCGATGTTTCCGGGTCAAGGTTACCGGTCGGCTCATCGGCAAGGATCAGTTTGGGAGAGTTGAGCAGGGCCCTGGCAATATCCACACGCTGTTGCTCACCACCACTTAGCTCAAAAGGCATTTTAAAACCTTTTGCCTTGAGGCCTACTTTTTCCAGCACATCCTGTATTTTTTCATCCATCAGTCTTATATCCGTCCAGCCGGTGGCACGGAGCACAAACTTCAGGTTATCGTTTACATTCCGGTCGGTCAGCAGTTGAAAGTCCTGGAACACCACGCCCAGGTTGCGGCGCAGGAAGGGTACTTTTTTCCAATCGAGGTTTTTCAGCCCGAAACCAGCAACGGTTGCCTCTCCTTCTGTAAGGGGCAATTCCCCATAAAGGGTCTTTAAAAGGCTGGATTTTCCTGTTCCGGTCTTTCCTACGAGGTACACAAATTCACCCTTGTTGACCGTCAGGTTTACATCCTGTAAAATGAGATTATTACCCTGGTAAATATTCGCGTGCTGTATTTCGATGATCGGCTCTGACATTACTCCGTTCGTTTGTTGCAAAATAAGGCAAACTAAGGCGAAAACTGCCTTTTTTTTAATTAAACTAAAAGATTAGTTGTAAAACTAAAATATTAGTTATAGATTCGTTTTGTAATTTGCTGGTCAACTCCGGTACACACCGGCTAAAATATAATGAACAATGAAAGCACTTACTAAAGCAGAAGAACAAGTGATGCAGGTTTTATGGAAGCTGGATAAAGCTTTTTTGCGTGATATCGTGGATGCAATGCCTGAGCCAAAACCGCATCAGAACACTGTTGCCACCCTGTTAAAGATCTTAATGGAAAAAGAATTTGTTGCTGTAAATGTAATGGGACGGCAGCACCAGTATTATCCAGTGGTAAGCAAGGATGATTATTCCAAAAGAAGTATGAAGCAATTGGTGAAGGGATATTTTGAAGGTTCATTCAGCAATGTTGTTTCCTTTCTTGTAAAGGAAAACAATATTTCGGTGGAAGAACTGGAAAGCCTTCTTCAGCAAATTAAAAAACAGCAAAACAACAGGAAATGAAAAGCTTGTTATTCTATCTTCTGCAGGTAGTGATCGTATCAGGCATTCTGTATGCTTATTATCATGTTGCTCTGCGCAATAAGAAATTCCATCAGTACAACCGCTTCTATGTTCTGGCGGCTGCACTGGCCAGCATACTTATCCCCTTCCTGAACATACCGGTTTATTTTACCAATGAGGACGCTTCCTCGGCCTGGTTATATTCCCTTCAGAATCTTTCCGGACGCCAGGCTGTGATCATTTCCCTGGAAGATGGCGCAGCGGAAAACACTTTCAACTGGCAGTCTTTATGGTATGTCTTGTATGCAGTGATCGGTTTGCTTGGATTGGCGCGCGTGCTGCTGTCTATAAGAAAACTGAAGAAACTGATGCGTGTGCATCCTACCGAACAACTGAACGGTATCCGCTTTATCAATACTGCAGAGCCTGGCACTCCTTTCTCTTTTTTCCGTTGGCTTTTCTGGAACAATAAGATTGAACTGGACTCACAAAAAGGGGAACAGATCTTCCGCCATGAAGTATTCCATATACAACAAAAACACAGTCTCGATATTATTTTCATGGAAATAGTGACCATCATTTTCTGGATCAACCCGGTTTTTCACCTAATGAAAAAAGAGTTGAAAGCCATCCATGAATTCCTGGCCGACCGGTTTGCTACCAATGAAACACAAAAATGGGAATATGCGGAGATGTTGCTGATGCAGGCTTTGAACACCCAGCACCAACTTGTTCATCCTTTTTTTCATAACCAGATAAAAAGACGTATAGCCATGATTACAAATCCCCACAAAACAAGCCACCAATACCTGCGCAAACTGCTGGTATTGCCGTTGGCAGCATTATTAGTCACCCTGTTTGCTTTCAGCTACAGGGAAAAACAATCCGATTCCCTTTTAAACGAAAACAACTTGTCTGAACAATCTCCTTTGTTTCTATCAGACACTATGCCTGCCAATGCCCAGGTGATGGAAGAAGTTAAACTGCAAGAAGTCAGGGCTGATGTTGCCGCCCTTGGAAAAGCATTAAACAACAATGGAAAAAAATCCTTGTTTCCCGGCCTGGTTATCTTTAACGGCAAGGAATATACAAGGGAAGAGTTTGCTAAAATGACCGGTGATAAACTTGTTTTTGAAAGCAAATCTGTTATTTCCACTTCTGCCAACGATCCAAAAGCCATTGCCAGATACGGCGAGAAAGCCAGGGATGGTGTAGTAGAGTTCGTGGGTGCCACAATAGACACTACCGGACCGAAAAAACAACCTGTCCGGATAACTCTCCGGGGCACAGCTTCAACCGGCAAGGAGCCGCTTATCATTCTGGATGGCAAAGAACTGGAAAGAGAACCATCAAAATCAGCCCTGGCAGGTATTGAGCCAGACAACATTGAATCCATCAGGGTATTAAAAGACTCTGCTGCGACCCTCCGGTATGGAACAAAGGCTGAAAACGGCGTACTGGAGATCACTACCAAGAAAACGCTTAAACTTTCTCCCGTTACCATCCCAGATAATGTAGAAGTCACTGATATTAATGTTGCCAATAAACGGGCTGCTTCTTTCCAGGCAGATGAAATAGTTGTTCAAGGGTATGCTACAAAGGCAGATAAGAAAGATGCGGAACTGAAAGAAGTTACCGTTGTCGGATACGGCAGAAAGAAGACAGATAAAACAAATGCAGGGTTGGAAGAAGTAACCGTTGTCGGCCATCCGGTCAGACGCAGTGATGCTGTAAAGGTCACCGGCCAGGCGATAGACGTTCAGCAATCCCCCTCCGCTCCAAAAACGGAAAGCCTGAAACTTGAAGAAGTTACTGTAAACGGCGTCTTTAACAGTTCTGCGGTCGTTTACCCCAATCCGGCTTCCAATACCGTTATGTTAAAATTGAACGCCAATGAGGGAGGAGACGTTATTATTCGTATACTTGATATGTCAGGCAAAGAAAAATTGCGCACAAAAGCGACACTGATAAAAGGAAGCAACACCACATCTGTTTCGACAGAGCATCTTACTCCAGGAACTTACATCATCAGGGTTGACGGGCAGAAACAAAACCTGCATTCATCCTTTAAATTATTGAAAGAGTAAGGTGTGAACGTTAGTAATGCTTCCAGTAAAAGCGCAACTAAAACTTTACTTGTATTCAATCATCCCCGCCACTGTTTTCACAGTAAGGCGGGCTTGTTTTTCAGCCTCTTCCACCCTGCCGATAATGCGGGCTTCCACGCCAAAGCTTTCTGAAATACTGATCAGTTTTGCTGCATCT
>DATAJQ010000096.1:0-9920 GCA_036262095.1 Chitinophagaceae bacterium
TCCACATGATCTGTCAGGTCCTTGCCTCCCATATGGCGGTAGATACCCGTTCTCCAATCGCGTCCATAACCTGCGCTGCCGCGATAATCGATGTCCATTACATAATAGCCATTATCGGTAAGCAAATTATTGAACATATACTCCCTGAAGTAACTGCTCCACCATTTATGCGCATTTTGCAGGTAGCCTGCACCGTGCACAAATAGTACGGCTGGTTTGGAAGGAGCGGGGTTGGCTGGTTTATAGAGACGTGCATATACAGTAGCGCCATCTCGTGCAGTAAAGGTGATCACTTCAGGTTCGCGCCAGTTGTATGTTTTGAATTCTGCACTTTGGGCTTTATCGGTGATCTGTTCAATACGGCCGCCTGCTTTATTTTCCTGCAGGTATAATTCCCAGGGTTTGTTGATATAGGAATAAAGTATGGCCAGGTATTTTTCATCAGGTGAAATGGTTACCTGGTTGGAACCGGTCATGGTAGTAAGCCGTTCCTGTTTACCAGTAGCAATGGTTAACCGGTAAAACTGCTGCTCACCGGGATGCACTTCATTGGTGTTGATATAAAACGATTTTTTATCTCTTGAAAGACGGGCTTGCTGCACTTCATATTTTCCTGCAGTCAGGGCTTTCTTTTCACCTGTTGTTACATTGATTGTATACAAGTGTGAATAGCCGGTAGCTTCTGACTGGAAATAGAAAGTCTGATCATCTATCCAGCCGGTGCCGCCGAAACCGATGCCAGGTCCGCCGATCCAGGCTTCATCTCTCTGGCGGTCGAGCAGTTTCAACTTACCGGTTGCAGTATCCATCAGCATCAGCCATCTGTCCTTATTATCATCAGAACGGAGATCGAGCACAGCATATTTACCGGCAGGCGACCAGAAAGGACCTGTGATGCTTACCGCACGTGCTGCTGCTTTTTTTGTCCTTTCTTCCAGTTGCTTTGGATAATCCTTTACATAATCGGGCAGATCTTTGATACCGGGAATGGAATCGGCTTTTACCGCCCATACTGTATCCTTGTCCCTGTCATATACAAAAAACTCAGAGGTTCCCTGTGCAGCGCCCACTTTTGAACGGCCAGGTATATCTGTAGTAAATCCGGATTCGGTCACAAAGCTGGGAACGATGGTATTCTTGGCATTCGTGGCAGCTTTAAAAAGACGGTAGGTAACAAACCGCCCATCGGGGCTTACGCTGAGTCCCTGCATTGCTTTGTCTGCGATCGGAATGCTTTTTATTTCTTTTGGCTTGGGAAGTGTTTTGGTATACGCTTCTCCTTTTTCCCTTTTTTCTTTTCTTGATTTCAACACTTCAAAATAACGGAGCTGATCATTCTTCAGCCAGTCTTCCTGGAGATTCACATCAGCCTTTGGTGTGGCAGGTGTTGCTCCGCCGGTTGTGGGAGGACCGCCTCTTCTCTGCCCCCCGCCGGCGCCGAATGGTGTTGCTGCCGCAGAAGCAGGGGCTGATTCACCGGAACGGATATTGGTAAGTTGCATGGTTTCACCCCCGGCAATATCCCATGCATATAAATTCATGCTCCGGGTATATACTATTTTACTGTCTCCGAAAGAGAACTGTGCGTTGGACTCTATTTCCGTTGTTTGAGCAATACGTTTTGTTTTACCGGTCTTAAGATCGGTATAAAACACGTCTCCATCTTTTCCGTATACATAAGCCGTACGGGCCTGGTTGTACACAAAGGTGCCGGTACTGCGCAGGTCCTGTGTTTGAGCCACAGATGCTTTACTGGGCTTTTTATCTTTCAGGGAAATATAATAAAGTGAATCGGCCAGACCATTGTCAGGGTTCCAGCTGAAATAAAGATACTGGCCATCACCTGTCCATTGCACACCGGAAGGGGAGGTACCCATCCATTTCGGGTCGCGCATGATCTTATCAACGGTAAGTGGCGAAAGTTGGGCCTGGGAGATGGCCTGCATAGAAATAAAAAGAAGAAAAGCTGTAAGCAGTTTTGGCATGACGAAGGGATTTAGGGTCTAAATATAAATGAGGTCGTTGACATTTCTATGGATATTCTGGGCAATCATATCTGTAGGCACATCGTTCGCATCTCCTCCAAAGGGATCCTCGATCTCCTCAGCGATCAGCTCAAGACTGGCCAGCACATAAAAAATAAAGGCCACTACCGGTATCACATAAAATCCCAGTTGGAACACGTATCCGAAAGGGAGGGTCATGATATAGATAAAGATGAATTTCTTGATGAAAACGCTATAGGAAAAAGGGATAGGGGTGTTCTTGATCCGTTCGCAGGCGCCACAGATATCGGTAAAAGACTGCAACTCGCTGTTAAGGAAAATGAGTTGTTCCCCACTGATCTTTCCCTGCTGATGCAATTGTTGTATATGCTGGAACATCAGGCTGGCCACCTGGTTGGGAATATGCTTTTCCCGGTCTATTTTATTGAAGATATGCTTGTGCTCTTCGTCCTCAAACAGCTCGATCCTGGTCTGTTCCTTATGCAGGTGGTTATGCAAAGCATAGGCATAGGCAGGAATGATCTTGCGGAAAAATGAGCGCTGGGATTTTTCTTCAGCAGGCAGGATCACGTTCAGCTTAAGCGCGAGGTTCCGGCTGTTGTTGACCAGGCTGCCCCAGAGTTTGCGTCCTTCCCACCAGCGGTCATAAGCCGTATTGGTCCGGAACACCAGGAGCATGGAGATCGCAAAGCCCAGCAGGCTGTGCATAACAGGGATGTTCTTTACATAGCTTTTATCAGAAAGCCTCCAGTATTCCAGCTCCAGGTACGCGACAAGCCCGGCATAAACGCAGATGCCCAGGATCAGCGGGGCCAGTTGACGGACTGTATCTGCTTTATGGATACGGAAAATAAAAGTGAACCATTCTTTGGGGTTGTAGGAGATCATATAAGGATTTGTATCTAAAAATAATTATTCAATGAGAATCGCACTAAAAAAACCGGTAAACATGGCTGAATAAATCCAGCTATGCTTACCGGTGCTATCATTAAGGGTTTAAATCTTTCTGTTTTCTGCTTATGCGTTGCGGTTGATGCAATTCAGATCTCCAAATGCTTCTTCAAGGCGCTTGATAAAGCTCTCTTCACCTTTGCGCAGCCATACACGGGGATCGTAATGCTTTTTGTTTGGCTTATCCTCACCTTCAGGGTTACCCAGTTGTCCCTGCAGATAGCCTTCATTCTTTTTATAATTGTTCAATACACCTTCCCAGAAAGCCCATTGCAGGTCGGTATCAATATTCATTTTGATAGCACCATAGCTGATCGCTTCGCGGATCTGGTGCTGTGGTGAACCGCTGCCCCCGTGGAATACGAAGTATACAGGTTTGGGATCAGCGGTTTTGAATTCCTTCTGAACGTATACCTGGCTATTGTGCAGTATTTCCGGGCGGAGTTCCACATTACCGGGTTTGTATACACCATGCACATTGCCAAAAGCTGCTGCCACGGTGAACATATTGCTTACTTTACTGAGCTCTTTATAAGCATAAGCCACATCGGCTGGCTGTGTGTACAATTTGCTGTTCTCCACATCGCTGTTATCCACTCCATCTTCTTCACCACCGGTAACACCCAGTTCGATCTCGATGCTCATGCCCAGCGGAGCAAGACGTTTGAAATACTCAACTGATGTATGAATGTTCTCTTCGATCGGCTCTTCACTCAGATCAAGCATGTGAGAGCTGAAAAGAGGTTGTCCTTTTTCTTTATAGAATTGCTCACCGGCATCAAGCAGACCGCTTATCCAGGGAAGCCATTTTTTGGCAGCATGGTCTGTATGCAACACAACAGGTACACCATAGTATTTTGCCACATTATGGATATGAAGAGCGCCGGACACGCCACCGGAAATATTACCCTGCAGCTTATCATTTGGCATTCCTTTACCGGCAATGAATTGCGCACCGCCATTAGAGAATTGAATGATAACAGGTGAATTTACTTTAGCGGCTGTTTCAAGGGTAGCATTGATCGTATTGGTCCCAATTGTATTTACTGCTGGTAAAGCGAATTGGTTTTCTTTTGCGTCATTGTAGAGTGCTTCCAGTTCTTTACCAAACAGCACCCCGGCTTTGTACTTGCTCATTGTGGATCTTCTTTAATTGATTATTAATGGATCATAGTGGCGCAATCGTTCAAAAGAGGCGCTAATATAATCTATTTCTGTATTTGCCTCTTTTTTTATATCCCCGGATCAATCCATGCTTTTCCCCAGGTTTCTCTGTACCAGCATCAGGTTTTTTTGCAGGGTTTGCTTTAAATGACGTTTTACCACCTGGCCCATCGATTGGCAGCGGTTGAAGGCAGTAGTGTTCAGGTGTTCATTCAATCCGTTTTTCAGCTCGGAGATCTTGGCTTGCGTAGATATTTCATCGGTTGACATAATATCCAGCAATTCCTTGATCCTGTAACGTGATGATGCCAGGCGGAAAGTGATCAATGTTCTTTCTTCAGCCTGGTATTGAGCCATGGATTCCTTATTCAAATGAGAAAGACATAAATCCACATACGAATTATTCTCTTTGAAGAACTGCGGCAGGTAAAAATTCTTCCGGCCTTCATAACTCTGCTGATCAAAATCAATTGCCCTGATGCGGTATTGATAATCCTCTATATCCGGCGTAACGTCTACCACAAAGTTATAACTTCTCATATCCCCCAGCAACCTGACGAAACAACGCTCATTGAATTTTACAAATTCTTTTGCGAGCCTGATCCTGTTGGTACCCGGATCATTCAGCATCTGCTGGATAAAAAGATCACCGGGAATGCCCGGTATATGTTCTTCTACAAGGGTTTCCCTGTCTGTAAAAAAAGTCATCCGGTTGGGAGAAAGGATATGCTCCAGTTCCAATCCATAAATCCTGGAAGCATCAGCAATTTTTATATAATAATGATCGTAGTTATCATTATACTTATTTACTATCCTGATACGGAATGGATGTGAATTGCCAAACGTACAATAATCCACGCGTGCTACATCAAGGTGACTGGTAAAACTGAAGTCACCTTCGGTTTTAAGAATAGCGTAGATCTTTACCAATCCTTCTCTTATAAAGTCCCATTCCCTTTTATCATAAATAGTTTTTTCCCAGAGTGTATCATTCCCTTTCTTGTCTTTAATGGGCACAGAAAAAGTGTAGTTCAATAGATCAGTATAGGAAACCGGCAGTTTCACTTCCCTTCCATGATGCCGCAGATAGGAGCGAAGTTCACGGCTCACGGGGTACATGGGCTTTTTGCGGGAAGGTTTGTTGGTGCTCATAACGGAAAGATAGTTCAAATCGTTGTCCGGTGAGCGTTGACCGTTGTCCGGTCATACTCAAATCGAAACCGCTAACGACCTGAAGTAAGCTGGTGCATGTATTAACCGGCTGCCATACCAGCTGAACATTTCACCGTCAACAAGGATGATCTTTGTGTTGGGAAGAAAGGGTTGCAACTCATCGATATGTTTCTGACCAAAAGGGTAGGGCTCTGAAGAAAGGAAAAGGTATTCACAGGCGGATGCCTGCAGGTCCTTAACAGTAATTACGGGATAGCGGCGGCTGTTTGTAAAAGCATTTTCATAACCGGCCATATCCAGCATGGAATGAATAAACGTATCGTTGCCAACAGACATGTAAGGAGATTTCCAGATCAGGTAAGCGGCTTTGGGTTTACGGGGAGGAAGAGGCAATGCAGCAAAACCGGCTTTTATCTGTGCAATGATCCGGGCGGCGGCGGCCGGCTTCCGGGTGAGGCTGCCTATTTCCCGGATCATATCGTAAGCGCCTTCCAGGGTGTGCAGGTCGCTGGTCCAGACAGGAAAATGGGCCGCCAGTTCTTCCACCTGTTCTTTTACATTTTCTTCCTTATTGGCGATGATAAGATCAGGCTGCAACTGATTGATCAGTTCCATATTCAACAGTTTGGTGCCGCCGACCCTTTTTTTGGTACGGAACCATTCGCGTGGATGTATGCAGAATTTGGTAATGCCGATCACTTCTTCCTGCAGGCCGAGGTCGGCCAGCAATTCAGTTTGGGAGGGAACAAGAGAGATGATACGCTGAGGTGGAGACAATAAAAAAACAGTCCTCCCTGTTTGATCAGCAAAAGCAGTCATGAAAATTTTTAACCGAAGATAAACTTCTTATCAGAGCGAGAGACTGCTTAACACGATCGGGAAAACTGTTTAATGGTGTTAAATGACACTTTTAAGTTTCACCGCGCCCCCCGCTAAAGTTGCCTTTAGCAGGAGGATTCTGGACTTAATTCTTTTCATGGATTTGGACACGGTGACTTGAGGTCTTCAAGGATGGATTGGACGTTTGGACGGTTTTTTCTTGGATCTTTGGTGTGTTTCAGGATGCTTGGACTTTGGTTTTTTCTAAGGATCTATTGGATATTGGTTTTTCAAAGAAGGAAGTTGACCGATATTGGATTTTTTCGTTTTGGTTTTTCCTAAAGAATTGGATTTTGTTGGGTTTCTCTTAAGTTATTGGATCGGGTTATTGGTATTGGATTTGTTAGGGATTGTCTATCAATCAACTTCTGCATCAAAATTAATTATGAAAGCTTTAATAATATAGCGCAGTTTTGACCGATTTCGCAGCATCAGTATTTCCCACATTCATCGTAAACCATCTTATTTTTAATTGTAAAAACAACGTTTCAAAAACTAGTAGATTTACGATAAAAGGGCTCCGGTAACGTAACCGGAGCCCTTTCTCTATACTCATTTCAGCTCACATTATTATTGTGTTCGCTATTTGCCCAGCGCCTCTAACATATCATACTTGGTAACGATATGATAGTTCCCGGCTTCATCTTTTGCCAACACAGCGCCATTACCTTTGTGGATCAGGGGACTTAATTTCTCAATCGGAGTATCAAATGCCACAACAGGCAGGGCCGGTTCCAACACATCCTCCACCTTCGAACTCTTGATCTCCGGGTTGTTGAAAACTTTCTGGAAAAGGCCGCCTTCACTGATCGCTCCGATAGGCCCTTCACCATTCATGACCGGTATTTGTTCGATATCATATTTCTTCATCAATTCCACTGCTTCAGCCACAGTTTGCTGTGGTTCTACGGTGATCAGTCGTTTAGTACCTCTTGAGCTCACCACATCCTTGAAGGTCTTCACATCCAGGAATCCTCTTTCGATCATCCATTGATCATTATATATCTTGGCTACATAGCGGCTGCCATGATCATGGAAAATACAAACCACCAGGTCATCTTTCTTCAGTTTCCCTTTTAACTGCATCAATCCCTGCAGGCAGCTGCCTGCACTGTATCCACAGAATATACCTTCTTCGCGGGCCAGCTTGCGTGCCATCACTGCGCCGTCCTTATCTGTTACCTGCTCAAAATGATCTATCACACTCATATCATAGTTCTGTGGCACAAAATCTTCCCCAAAACCTTCGCTGATATATGGATGCACTTCATTCATGTCAATTTCACCGGTACGGAAATATTTTGTAAGCAATGAGCCGTACACATCGATAGCCCATACCTGTATATCCGGATTCTTTTCTTTCAGAAACATAGCTGTGCCTGTGACCGTACCGCCTGTTCCGGCAGTGCATACAAGATGGGTGATCTTGCCATCGGTCTGTTCCCATATTTCAGGACCGGTGGTTTCATAATGTGCAAGCCGGTTAGCCAGGTTGTCATACTGGTTCATGTGGTAGGAGTTAGGAACTTCTTTTGCCAAACGCTTTGCCACACTGTAGTAACTGCGGGGGTCTTCAGGCAATACATTGGTAGGACAAACGATCACTTCAGCGCCTACCGCTTTCAGGATATCTGCTTTTTCTTTGGACTGCTTGTCTGTGGTAACAAAAATACATTTATACCCCTTTACGACTGCTGCCAGTGCCAGCCCCATGCCTGTATTGCCACTGGTGCCTTCTATAATGGTACCACCCGGTTTAAGTTTGCCTTCCTGCTCAGCCACTTCCACCATTTTAAGCGCCATCCGGTCTTTAATGGAATTACCGGGATTGAAATAATCCACTTTTGCAAGCACCGTGCAGGGCAGGTCTTTGGTCACTTTATTGAGCCGGATCAGGGGGGTATTGCCAATCGTTTCGAGTATGTTGTTTTTAATGTTCATTACAAGGTTTTTGGAAGTGAATAAGGCGGGGCCAAAGGTACGATTATTAAACTTTCTGCGTTTTCGCCGATCTATAAGCCTGTTGTTAATTATTTATTCACCGCGCCAGCCTTCGCCAAGGCTTCGGCTGGCCAAAAAAGATCAACATGAAATTTTCCAATGGCTTGAAAAGGGCAGGAGTAATGCTTGCTTTGTCTTTTGTGATAATGCAGGCTTCTGCGCAAAAGGATTCCACAGCATATTCACCTGAAGCACGTGCAAAAAACATCACAGACAAAATGAAAACAGAACTTACACTTTCGGATGATCAATACAATAAAGTGTATGATATCAATCTGAAGTATGCACAGAAGAACACAGAGGCTTTGAAAGAAGAAGGCACAAGGTTGGCAAAGCTGAAAGCTGTGAAAGCAGAGAATGAGGAAAAGAACAAGGAATTGAAAGGCGTGCTCACAGAAGAGCAATTTGAAAAGTATAAAGGTATGCGGAAAGAGATGAAATCAGGTATGAAACAGGTTTATAAGAAAAGAAAAACAGACAGCGTTAACTAGTCATCTCATCAGACTGTTCCCTTCCCATCTTCCCGCCTTACCGGTAAAAAACTTACCGGTAAGGCGGGAAGACGGGAAGGGGTCATTTAAAATAGTGTTCTTGCATTATCTGTTAGAAAAGGTTTTTCTGCGTTTGTTGGTTAAATAACGGTCGAGCAGGAACAGCCCCAGTATCATGTTCATCATCATAAATATATTGATGTAAGTATTGTTGAACATTTTACTGAAATCAATATTGCTCAGGTCAATTGGAATAGGAGAAGATGTAGATGAGCCGCTGCTCCATTGTACCTGGCCGATACCATAGATCAGGAAACCAACGATCATGGTGATAAAGAAAATAGCAATGCCCCAGATGATCTTTTTATTGATGTAGGTTTTGGCGGCCGGTGCAATTTGCAATAGGGCTATTTCTTCCATTACATTTTTGGTAAACCGCATAGAAGGTTCTTCCAGTTCAGAAGCCTGCATCATTTGATGAGCTTCCAGCAGCTCGCCGTATTTGGCGCGCCATTCGGCATCTGCTTCGATCAACTGATCGATCACAGTCCTTTCTTCAGGAGTGGCCATGCCGTCGATGTATTCCCAAAGACGCTCTTCTATGGTAGGTTGTACACTCATATCAATAAATTTAGGATCAGGTCAAATCATTTACTTCTGCTGCAAAATGTTTTTGCATCTTTTCTTTCAATCTTGTTCTTGCCCGGTGAAGCCGTACTTTCACGGCATTGGCCTCAATGCCCAATACCCGGGCGATCTCTTCGAGTGTTTGTTCTCCTTTATAGAACAAAGTTATAATCTCTGCATCATCTGTGCTTAACAAAGCAATGGCCTGGTTCACCATGGCAATCCGCGATTTCTGTTCTACCAGGTTGGCCCGGAATCCCGAATCCTGGCTGTCAGCTATCTCAAACACTTTCTCATTGTCAAGCGAATGAACTTCCAGGCGTTTTTTCCGCAGAAAGGTGATGCAGGTAGTATTTACGATCGTATACAGCCAGGTGCTGAATTTTGAAGCTCCTCTGAAATCGGCCAGGGCGCGGTAGGCTTTTACAAATATGTCCTGCGACACTTCCTCTGCATCCTCCCGGTTCTTTGTAAAGCGGAGCGCCAACGTGAAAACATAACTTTTATAGCGGTCGACCAACAGGGCATAAGCCTGCTGATCTCCTCCTAGCACTTTGCTAATGAGCTCGTTATCATTTAAACCTGGCGACATACAGGAACTAAGACAACCGGTGAAAGATTTTGGTTA
>DATAJQ010000097.1:0-80328 GCA_036262095.1 Chitinophagaceae bacterium
TAATGATTTCATTATGCTTGATATGACGATTTCCACATCAGGCAATCAAACGGCCCTTGGCATAGGGGAGTTAACCAAAAGCTGGAAACAGCAAAACAGGAATTATTTTCAGTACAAAACCGATGATCCTATTCCGTTTCGCTTTGGTGTGTCCTCTGCTCAATATGCTATAAAAAAGGAAACGTATAAGGGCAAAAGTTTTGAGATCTATTATCATCCAACACACACTGAAAATGTAGATCATCTATTGAAAAATGCACGGATAACCATGGACTATTGTGAAACAAACTTCGGGCCCTATCCATTTAAAACCATCCGGTTTGCAGAAGTATCGGGTTTTACCAGGGGGTTTGCGGCCACGGCTTATCCTGCAACCATCTACATGACAGAAGACATGATTTTTCACTCCAATATTAAAGCCGATAAGCAACAGGATGTGATCAATGAATTAGCGGGGCATGAACTATCACATTTGTGGTGGGGCAATAATCAAATAAGTCCTGACGACAGAGATGGATCGGCCATGCTTACCGAAACGCTTGCCATGTACACCGAAATGATGTTGCTCAAAAAAATGTATGGCAAAGAAAAAATGTTGGATCGCATAAAAATGCACCTCGATATTTATTCCTTCAACAAAGGCTTTTCAATAGAACAACCATTGTATAAGGTTCAGGCAGGAGAAACGCATATATCATATTCAAAAGGAGCCGTGGTTATGTATCTTTTAAGTGAATTAATAGGTGAGCAAAAGGTAAATGAAGTACTGAGAAGTTTTATTGAGAAACATAAATTCCCGAATCCAAAGCCTGTTTCAACAGATTTCTTAACGGAGCTATACCGTTTAACGAACCCCTCAGTTCATTCTAAAATAGATACATTATTTAAAAAAATTGAGCCGCTAAGTGTGGGATTGCCAGTAATACCGGAAAACTCTTTCAGGCAATAGTGTGTTTTCATACATAATGTCCATAATTCTCCGGTAATACGCTTAATTCCCTTAAATCCAGCAAAATCTGGTTCGAGCCTTCAACCCTTGGGGCTACTTATTGCGTTAAGCGACATTTCATTACTCATGTTTTAAATCGCAAAACTAATATTTCGGGTCTGCTGGAAAAATGAACTTGGGATTCGTGAGTTTTCGATCTGCATTGACAGAACTCCTGAAACACAGGAAGGACTGCAAAGAGAGTTAAACAATGCGTTCAGTACAATCAATTCTTTCTATGAAAAATACCTGCCATTCATGATACACCGCCATTGACAAAATACGAGTAGGCTTTAAAACCTGATACACTGCTTTAGCAGAAGAAAGTTTAGAAGAACTAAAGAAAAATCTACCGTTTACACTGTTGATAAATCCCACCATCAATTCGGAAACAGTTATTGATGAAAGAACTGGCGATAAAAATGTTTACTCCATTAGCAAAAGTAAGGACGTGTATATCTTCAGCCGGCTTGCCCCTTTTAATAATCTTATATAAAATTATTATAGTCCTCTTAATATATCACTTCAAAGTGCTCAGGTTTTCATATAACTATCTGAAATACAACAGCAAAGTGTTCGATACACACCCAGCCAAGTTTACCCCAGGCCCCATTTTTTAATAAAAGTGCGGCTTTTAAATTTCCCCCTGTGGTTTACCTAAAGCTGTTGTTTAATTTATTAAAATAGGTAGCTTCACAAACAAATCTCTTACATAAATGGACCAAAGCAACTCCCGCAACGCTCCGCTTCAAATCAGCAAAGAAGACTTTCAAAAAACGGGGTATTACCTCATAAACCTTCTGGCTGATTTTTATCATACCATCGCCAGTAATGATGTGACACCTGGTGAAACGCCCAACCAGATCAGGGCCATTTTAGGAAACGATAAGTTGCCCGAAAATGGCAGCCCTGTGTTCGGGATTTTTGAACGGGCTGCAGATCTGCTGATGAAGCATTCTTTGCTTAACGGTCACCCTAAATTTTTTGGATACATTACTTCTTCCCCTGCTCCAATTGGTGCGTTGGCCGACTTATTGGCTGCCGCCATTAATCCGAACGTAGGGGCTAATATTTTAAGCCCGATGGCAACCGCCATTGAAAAACAAACCATAAAATGGCTGGCTGAATTTATTGCTATTCCGGATTCTTACGGAGGCATTTTGGTAAGCGGCGGCAACATGGCAAATTTCACTGCATTTCTAGCCGCAAGAAATGCCAAAGCGCCCAAGAGCCTCAAAGAAGAAGGATTGGCGAAGCTTGATAACGAAATGGTTTTTTATTGCTCAAAGGCAACACATACCTGGATCGAGAAAGCGGCAGTTTTATTTGGCCATGGCACAAAGGCAATCAGATGGATTGCTGTTACAAATGATAACAGGATAGACACAACTGCATTGCAATTGCAGATAGAAAAAGATAAAGGCGATGGCAAACAACCGTTCATGGTAATAGCCAATGCCGGTGATGTAAGTACGGGAGTTGTAGATAATCTCTCTGAAATAGCTGCCATCTGCAAGCAATTTGATTTGTGGTTTCATATCGATGGAGCTTATGGAATTCCTGCAGCGGCCGTTCCGAAATACAGATCAATGTTTGCCGGCATAGAAGAGGCCGATTCAATTGCCCTTGATCCGCACAAATGGCTGTATGCTCCGCTTGAAGCCGGATGCACACTGGTTAAAAACCCACAGCATTTACCACATACCTATAGTTCACACCCGGTATATTATAATTTTGACGCCAATGCAGATGAGCCATCATTGAATTATTATGAGTATGGATTTCAAAATTCAAGAGGATTCAGGGCTTTAAAAGTATGGATGGCGTTGCAACAGGTGGGTAGAAGCGGTTATGTTGAAATGATCAATGATGACATAGGATTGTCCAGGTTTTTATTTCAGGAAGTGCAAAAGCACCCGGAACTCGAAGCAGTATCGCAAAATTTAAGCATAACCACCTTGCGTTACACACCTTTAACTCCCAACGGCAGCAAAGAAACAAACGAGAGCTATATCAATAGCATTAATGAAAAACTATTAAACAAATTACAACAGGGTGGGAAAGTGTTTTTGTCAAATGCAGTTATATCAGGTAAATATTGCTTAAGAGCCTGTATCGTAAACTTCAAAACTTCCAGACAGGATATTATTGAAGTAATCAATATTATACTAAAAGAGGGCAGGAGCGTGTGTAATGAAGTAAAGCCTTAACCCAATTTATTTTGTTGTTACTCCCAGATTGTAATGATATCTGCCGCATAGTAAATGCCGGTTGCGTATATTTATGAGTTCCCGGATCCACCATATTTCATCATACACATAGCCACCAACTGCAAACATGAAAGAGCTTCCTGACAAACTACGCTTAATTTACAAACGATTTTTACTTATTGCAATAGGGTTCATTTTGATCTACACCTTTTTGCATTGGTTGCTATTTATAAAAGCAGGAGTATCATTAAAAGAGGATTTAATAAAGTTTTGGCTCCCTTTTGGGCTTCCCTTTATTCCAGTTTTAATCTGGCTGCGTCCAAGATTAAAACTTCTTCATTTCAAAAATGACAATGCATCATTTGGTTATCAATTTATAGCCTGTATCGCTATTGCTATCCCGACTATTATTGCGCAAGAATATTTGACTACTGCAACAGGAAAACTAACACAGCTTGATAATATTACTCAGATTTCCAAATCAAAAAAGACAAAATACTATTCGCTTAAAAATCACTACATAGATAAGCAGCATATTGCTGTTCAAAACACAGCATCCATTACAGGAAAGCGCAATGAGAATTTTAATATGCTCATTTATGTTGCAATGCCAATTGCAGACAATATCACCGATACGATAAAAACTGAAAACCTTTACTGGCTTGGAAAAAAATATTCGGAACAGATTAGTAATAAGCTCTCTGACCAGGAAAAAGATGACAAATACAAGGCATTTGCAGAAAGAGCCCAAAATGACTTTGATTCAACGGATTTCAGTCAATTCAGTTACCTTGAAGTAATTGGTAATACAGAGGATCACGATGAATACAATGAGGCGCTAAAAAAATTAGGACAGACTTCAGCAAGCGGAAACATGATTTTTGAAGCCAGGACAGGGGCTTTTGGAGCGAGGAATGGGAATAAACTTCTGTGGGCTTTTGGTTCATTCGGAATAGGCATTTTAGCTTATTTTATCTTCTTATTATTTCCCAGGTTTCAGGAACAGGAATTAAGAAGGTTTAAAAGCGGGAAAACGATCAGTGACACAAATCTGAGAGAGGTGTTTGAATTCCTCATCCCTAAAGAAGGATATTATATCACACCTATTATTGTTAACCTGAACCTGCTTATTTACGTTGTAATGGTCCTGGCTGGTCTTGGCTTGGTCTCATTCAAAGGCACTGACTTACTAAATTGGGGAGCTAACTTTAGACCATATACAACAGGAGGGCAATGGTGGCGTTTATTGACAAGTACATTTTTACATGGAGGCTTAATGCATATTTTGGCAAATATGTATGGACTTTTGTTTGTAGGTGTTTTCCTTGAACCACTTTTAGGCAGGAAAAAATATCTGCTCGTTTACTTAACGACAGGCATCCTTGCAAGTATAGCAAGTGTTTGGTGGTATGACGCAACAGTTAGCGTGGGGGCTTCAGGAGCGATTTTTGGATTGTATGGCTTTTTTCTGTCCTGCTTGCTTATAAAGGTATTTCCGCCCGATTTTGGAAAAGCATTTTTGGCCAGCACACTGGTATTTGTCGGATTTAATTTAGTGATGGGCCTTACGGGAGGAGGCACTGATAATGCAGCACATATCGGGGGCCTTTTGAGTGGGTGTATACTTGGACTTATAATGTCCAGGCAGCTTAAACAAAAGGCAGAATTGACAGCAGAAGCGAAGTAAGAAATAAGGAAGAATAATTACCGGCAGAGATGCTTTTGTAGTTTAGGTCCGATAACCTAAGGTTTGGGACTACTTTTTTGTAACTGCTTCATTTTGAGTACTTCTTGTTTCTCACTTCGCTCAACTCTCATTAATTCTTAGCAACCATCTTTGCGAGGTGCATGCTTATAAATCACCTTACTATCTCGTTCTACATATTCGCCCGATACTATTGGATATGCATACTTGGGCGCGTACGATACGCTATGGCTTTTTATAATTATTTTGTCGTTAACCTTCAGACTGGACAGCTGTTGAGGCTCATCATCAAACCTAAGAATATAATCGTCACCATTAATCCTGGCCATCACTCCGAAACCTAATCGTGAGCCTGGCGGAAGAGAAAGAGAGGTTACAACTGCCTCCATACTGGTATAATCTCTAATGTACTTGCTTATTTTAGCAGCACCGGCATACACTTTTTTCCCTTCAGGAGACGCTTCCCATTCTTTGTACTTTATACCATTGGGGGTAGCCTCCCATTTTTTCATTGCCTCGCTTCTTTCAGCATCAGTAAGTGGTTTTGGAGATGACTTTTTAGAAGTTTCATTTTTAATTTCGCGATTAGCAAATACCAGCCCGCTTACCACAACCAGCGATAAGATCAGTGCATAAATAGCTTTTTTCATAATTATCCTTTTTAAGTTGGTGCAATAAAAGTACTTTGATCTCCCACTAACTTAGGGCCCGGGATTGTAAATAAAAGTGTAACCTTTGTAAATAATATCTTGACATTATGTTTGATAGCCGAAATCTGCTGTCCGGGAAACGTAAGTATCTGTCTGGATTGTTATTACTCCTGTTTATCTCTATAATCGGCCTGGCTTTCAGTATGGCCGGCAATGACAATTTTGACTTTGCCAGAAGGGAAGTTTTGCTTCGCCGGATCGGTCATGAACTACTTCTTCAGTCGGGCGACAGTATATCACGGGTACTTCCGGTAAAAAAGATCACTGAAAATGAATACCAGATCAGTTTTGAGAATGCTTTTACTTTTCAACCCGACTCCCTGGTGAATATTACCCAACGCTTGCTCGCCCATGATTATATTGTTAACGTACTGAACTGTGACAATGCCAGTGTAGTATACGGGTATGCTATATCAAAAAATAAGAAAAATGATATTGTCACCTGTTTAGGAAGGAAGCAACCCCGGGCATGTTACATGATTGATATTAAATTTAAACCAGCGGGCATAGGTGCAGCAAAGAATGTATATTTTTTGGGTGGCCTGTTATTTTTAGGGTTTGTTGGATTTATTCTTTTGAGACCTGCCAAGCTGCAAAAGACCTTGCCTGACAGCCAGGATACTGATATGTTCACATTGGGGTCAATGTCGTTCGACGCGGAGGCCCGTAAGCTTATGATAGATGGAAAGACCATAGACCTGACCAAAACGGAAGCCCGGGTATTACGCATTTTTGCACTGTCTCCTAATGAAGCTATAGAGCGAAACCGGTTGCAAAAAGAGATATGGGAAGATGATGGTGTTATTGTTGGGCGTAGCCTGGATATGTTCATATCAAAACTTAGAAAGAAATTAGAATTCGATCCGAACATCAGGATTGTTGTTATACGTGGTAAAGGGTATAAGCTTGAAATTAGCTCTTAGGAAGAGCTCCTTATCACAAAACAGATCTTTGTGGGTATAAGATTGTTCAATCAAAGCTTCGGTCTGTTTATTGTAGGTTTTTCTAACGGTGAATTATCACACCAATAGGAATACTTCGAACAACCGGCAGAAGAATGTGCAGGACAAGTATGATTCCCGGTACCAAGATGCTGGAAAGGGGCAATTGACTAAAATGCTTGACTTATTAACAAAGAGAACTAGTTAGCCGGTAGGATATAATTTTTCAATAAGTTGTAAAGAATGGAGATAAAATATCAGCAGTTCTGGGATTGGTTTGTTCAAAACAGGACATTATTTGCGGGCACTGAAATAACTGATCAGTCAATCGAACTCATTGATCAAAGGATCAATATTCTTGGCGAATTTGCCTGGGAAATAGGCCCTGGCCAGCTAAAAACAACTTCATTAACCATCTCACCCGGCGGTGACCGAGACCTTCTTCCGACTACTAAAGAAATTATTTCCTATGCCCCAACTTTACCTGATTGGGAATTCCACTACGCAAAGCCTGTAAAGGAATGGGAAAATTATTTCAATGTTATGGTGAACGACCAAAAAATAGGCATTAATATATCCAAATGGGAATATACCTTATCCAGGTATGATACTAATATTTATGACATACGAATCAAGCTAGTCGACGTTCCGGTAACCATTCTGGCTGAGAAAGATCAGGCATTGTATGGAATTGTTGAAATGGTTTTAGAAAGTATTATAGGGGAAGAAAAAAGGCTTGAAAGAATAAACGAGATTGAAATCGTTAAGGAAGATGTATTTAAAAAGCAGGCTTCATCCATTCTTCACTTAAAACAGCATATTGATAGCTTACCATAGGCTCAACGTTGTTTTTTTTAGCATTTGCTGTCAGTGATGGATTTACGCTGATACCTTATAGAGATAATCTGATGGTTCCGGACTTGAACTTTTCATAATAAAGGACGATTTAAAACCGGGAAGTAGTTATAATTGAAAACTGCTAAGAATGCTTTACGGTCGGCCAATATGGCTAGCAATAATAAGTGAGAGCAGTTAGTTATCTCGTTACTTGTCTTTCTTTTTTTATTGCATAATTATTCTTCTTAGATTTTTCGTTAAGATATATTTTCTTACTCGCTTTCCTGTTAAAAGATAGGAGCCTGTGCTTGCTCCTTACTTATTCACTTCTTCATTCGCCTGAAATGTTACTACTTCTCTCAAATCCTGTAAAAAATGATTTGAGTCTTAGCCCTTAAGGATTACAAGCTACGTTTAGTGATGTTTATTAACAGGTTGAGCAAAATAAAATCAAGCCCCTCTAATTCATATAAAGTTCGAGGAATTCCTTTTGAATTATCGTACTTACAAATCTTCCTTGAAATAATCGGAGTACCTCAAATGTGGTATTGACTTCGCTTTATTTATACATTACTTTCAATGCTGTTTGAGATACAACCGGAAGTTTGCGACGATACCGTTCAGGACATTACTATAAAGGTTATCCTTTTTGCTCAGTCATAAGCTATCTCCAAATCGCAACCTTAGGCCAAGCTTCCATTTTAGTAGCCAAATTGTCTCAACCGGAAGCACCGCTTGCAGCGGATAAATACCTTGTTTGAATACCTTATGCCAATATCTTCCTGTTAGGGTTCAGTTAATAGCACTGGAATAATTTTTCTTAACCACTTAAACTATGAATTATGCCGGGACCCGCTATTCACCACCTCATTGCCAACAAGCTTAAACAAAACATCTTGTCCGGCAACGGACTTGGAAACAGTGCCGATTACCCTAAACTGCAAGCACTGTTATCTGACAGTAAAAATTTTCCCTACCTCTTCCTGGGCTGCCAGGGGCCTGATTTTTTATTCTTCAATACCAAAGACTGGAGCGGCTTGCCTATAGGTGATGCCGTGAAAATGTACTTCGAGGTGTATGACTTCATCGAAGACTTCAAGAAAAAGGTGATGGAGATCGTTCCGCAACCGGTCATCGATGCACTGGAAGCACTGGGAGCAGCGGAAGATGCACTGGTAGAAAACTCTTCTACGCTTACTGAGCTGGAAGAGCTCTTTAGTGATATGCAGCAGGTCGTGGATGCATTGATGGCCACCCTCACGGAAATGATCAAGAAATACATTACCGACTTCAACCTGTATGATCTGTTGGCACATCCTTACCGCGACGGTCAAACAAAAGGCGAATGGTGGTGGTTTGATGTCATGCATTACCGTAAAACAGGTGAGTATGCAAAAGCCTTACTCAAAAAGACCAAGCCCGACTCACCGCTTCATTTATATGCCATCGGCTACCTGACCCATGTAAGCGGCGATTCCGTAGGGCATCCTTACGTGAACGTCAACAGCGGCGGAGCTTACCGAACTCAATCACAAAGGCATAAGACCGGGGAGAATTACCAGGACGTATTCAACTTTTTAACTGCTGAAAATAGGGATTGGAACCGTTCGCAACTGCATGCCTTTTACAATTTCAATTTCAATGGAACGATCAACCCGATTGGTGATGAAGACCCCACCCCTGATCCGGATACAAGACTACCTGATGATCTGGCCAAACTGATCGCAGATACATTGTCAGAAGTTTTTGAGAGCGGCGCACCGAACGACAATGAATATGGAAGAAAGATCACGCCAGAGGATGTAGACGCTGCATACCGGCTCTACTATAAATGGTTTCGTAATGCTACTGAAACCGGTACGCTTCCGGAACCTGTGCCGTATTCATTGAGCGAAGAGCTGGAAGAAGTCTGGGAGAATGCCATGGACAACCTGGGTGATATTGGCGACTTCCTGGAAGATGCTGCTGATAGTGCAGGCAGTTTCAGTATCCTCGCCATTTTTATTATCCTTGCCGCGCTCATCATTGCAGCGGTCGCCGCCGCAGCTACCCTCATCGATGCTGTATTGGGAGCACTCACCACGCTCACCGTTTCGGGCATCCGTGCTGCTGCCTGCCTGATCTATGAAAATTTATATAATGCCTTCCAAAACTTCCGGCTCGGGGTGGCCCTCAATGGTCTCGCTTACCCTATGCAGGAACACCTGGAAGAGGTTCGTTTCGGGCAATTCAAGAACACCAACTTTCCTGACCCGTTCGGTTTTGTATCAGGCGATCTTAAAAGTGCCCTGCCCAAACTGAAGGTGATACTCGATGGCGGGTTCCTTGATCAACTGTTTCATCGGGAAAAACACCTGGTATATCCACCGGTAGATCCAAATGCTTCTGAGCCCAACAAAGTAATCGGAGGGCCCGACAGCTATTTTGCCGCGACATCATTGCATTACGCTTTTGATCAGATCCCGCTGGATAAGGACTTTATTGATTTTCTCGCCACGCTTGCAGGCGATGAACAAAAACTGACTGATTTTATAACACTTGCTTTCCGGAAGAAAAAGCGCATTCCTATGATCGGGAATGCTGTAACGCTTGCGGAAGAATTGTATGACAGGGTGATGACCGGAAAAGGTGTTCCTGATTTTAACCTGGATTCCGATAGGGGATATGCCTATACCTGCTGGACACAAAAAGACAACAATGGACCGAATTCACCGGAAGCCCCCAAAGAGCTGTTGCAGCATGCACAGCAACAAAATGGTCAACCCATTACCCCGGTGAGCCTCGATTTCATTTAAATCAATCAATATTTTCTTTCAACACATTCAATAAAAAATCATGTCAAAGCATATTCAGAAACTCAATAAGTTCCTTAATGAACTGAAAGGGCAGGAATCAAAATATACAGTTGATGTAGCTGAGCGGCTTGCCAAAATATATGGCTCAGGCAGGCGAAAAAGAAGACCTGATACGTTTAAAGACAGTTCCTTCCTGTATATCCGTTCCTATGATGGTGATAACGGTATCCGGCCGTTTTCAAACATCCCTCATTGGAACTCACCTGATATTGCCATCAGCCCTGTATCACAGTTAGGGGATTTTACGACGACTCTTGAAGCGGGTAAATCTTACGATATCAGCACGAGATTGCATAACCGGGGCGATCTTATCGTTCCTTACCCCAAAGTGGAATTTTTCCTGACAGATCCTACGCTTGGGTTTAACACCACCGTTGCAAAGTATCTGGGTGTATCACAGCTACCCTCACTTCTTTTGCCGGCCAATAACGGGGAAGCACATTTTTTATACAATGTGCCGGCAACAGAAGCCGGCCATAAATGCCTTTTTGCCCGTACCTTTTCCTTTAGCCCGCTGGATAAACCATTTGACCTGCATGCCCTGGATCCGCGGCTTGACCGGCATGTTGCACAAAAGAATCTGAATTTTGTGGCACAAAATACAGCCTACGCTTTCAATCTCATACACCAACCCAACGCTGATGAAACAATTGCTTTTAAACCACTAACCAGGGACCAGGTTCACGCCCTTCAGCATCCCAACATGCGAAGCCTGAAGATTGGAAATATGCGCAATGCTGAATTGTTGGGAAGCATAAAGATCGAACTTACAGGTAAAACCAAGGGAAAGCTGGCCCAGAGCAGGGATAAAACAGCCTGGAGTTTTAAGGCAGCTAATGAACGAGGGCCGAACTTAGACCGGCAAAGCAATATACTTAAGCAAACGGAAGCCATCATACAAAATGTCTATAGCGGGAAAAGTAATTTCGCTGACCACAAAAAGGATTTACAGGCTTTCAGAGATATGAATAAATCGGTTGAAAAAACTACCATGCAGATCACTGTCCCTGATTTTGGTCTGCCGAAAGGGGCCGCCGTGGGGTTTGACATTGTGAATGTCAATCTTATCAATGGTCAGTTAAAAGGAGGTATTACTATTATCGCGATGGGCTAAAGGAAGGAGTTGCATTTCCCTTTAACAACTCTTCCAAAAAATCCTTAACTTGTTTGAAGACCAAACTACGGCCATAGTTTGGTCTTTCTGATCTTACCTTATGAGCGCCTGATTGCTTACTACTAATACTAAGATCATGAAACGTCGATTATTTCTTCAACTCCCTCTTGTGGCTTCTGCTCTTATGGCAGATGCTAAAAACCTACCAGTAAACAGGCCTAATAAAGGCTTTAAAGTTGAAGCCAATAAAGACCGGTACCAGGAAGAGATGCTGTTGATGGGCGGCAAATTTGATTGCAAGGTCTCTGCTAAAGATACAGATGGTGACCTGCTGATCTATCATACGATCCGGCAATCGAAAGGGGGACCAGCTTTTCATGTTCACCATTCCCAGGATGAGTGGTTTTATGTTATTTCCGGCGAATTCATTGTAAAGGTCGGGGAGGATACTTTCAATTTAAAACCTGGTGACTCTGCTTTTGCCCCACGAACCGTTCCTCATGCTTTTGCCAAGATAAGTGAGGATGAGGCCCAAATGCTTGTGCTCTTTCAACCAGCCGGTTTAATGGAAGATTTTTTTCATCAACTGGCAAAAATTGGTGCAGACGTGCCGCAAAACCAGGAGAAGACTTTGAAAGAGCTATGGGCGAAGCATGGGATGGAGATCGTAGGGCCGCCGTTAAAATTTTAACCTCTTGTTTGACTGACAAAAGGGGTTACATTTATTAAACAGCTTTAAATCACAACAAAATAAAATGAGCCATACTAGCGAACAATACCTGGGTTGCCCCGTTCAGTTTACAAGGCAGTTTATTGCAGGAAAATGGCAAATGGGTATTTTGTGGAGTGTCAAGGACAAGCCATTGCGATTTAATGAGATTAAAAAGCGTTTACCTGATATATCCGATAAGTCCCTAACGAAAGAATTAGATTTTTTTATTGAAAAGAAAATAATCAGAAAAGCGATTGATGAAACCTCTTTACTTTATTCTGAATATTGTTTGACTGAATTTGGGCAAAGCTTAATTCCTATTATTACTACTATTGTAGAATGGGGATATGCCCATTTCCAGGATGAAAAGATCAACAAAGAAATGAATCTCACTCCTATCGAGGTAATTCAGAATATTGAAACTTCTCTTTTATCTAAAGCCGGGGAAATTTGATTCCGTATTTCGAGGCTGTGGCTATCAATTTGCCAATGTCAGGTGGACCCTTAGGTATAGGTGGGAGTTCCAATTCCCCTGCAGGCTCGCTCATTTCAATGAAATAATTTTCAAAACCACCCGGAGTAAGCAACATCAATGTTTCCAGTGTTTCAGTTTGTATTTTAAATGAATGCTGAATGTTTTTAGGCAAAAACATTACATCGCCTGCTTTTGCATTGAAGGTTTGATCACCTACCGTGTATATCGCTTCACCTTCAAGTATTAAAAAAGCTTCGTCTTCTTTTGTGTGGGTGTGTGGTGGTGGCTCCAGGCCTCTGCGTTCAGTGGCTCTGAGCAAAGCAAAGTTTCCGTCCGTTTGCCTGGAGCTAAGCATGACCGACATTAGATGACCTATATACCAATAAGAGTTTTCTTTATTCCTGCTGGCGAGTAAGGGCGTTAATAATATTTCTTCTTCTTTCATGTTTCCCAAAGTTTTTGAAGCGATAAGCAGGCTGCTCATTGCTCCCATTGTATTTATAAATGTTCTTCTTGTTGGCATGGCTGGAGATTATTTGATACTACTTATAAATGTAGAATATTCCTGAAAGGGGTTTTGATCACTTACCTTTTGGTAAGTAAGGTGTTGCAAGTGCCAGTAGCTTAATGTTGCCTGGTCTGTCTGAATGTTTCAGATCCCTCAATATTTGGTCCGGGTCTTCGGTCCCGGACTACTTTTTCGTAACTACTTCAGTTTGTGTTTCATTTTCTCATTTTTACTAACTTCATAACTAAATGATTATTAATAAAATATAAAAGATGCTGCTTAAATTGAACAGTATTTTCGCTTTCAGCTATGCCAATAATTTCTAAGCCAGGGGTTAGCGTACCTTACTATCGGGTTGCGTACATTTATGAGCTAGCGGTAATTTTATGAGACTCTTCATTTTAATAGCACCTCTTTTTCTTTCGATCCATTGTTTTGCCCAGGAAACAATAACTATAGAAAATGTAATAATTGATAGTGGAAAATATGAATTTAGGCTACAGGCGAAAAAAGACACTCCAGACTATTCCAAAGCCTTTAGAATTCTAACTAATCAAGTAAGGCTGAATCCGAAAAATACAGAATATAGGTACTTTTTAGGCTACACTATTGACAGACTTAATGCTGATGATGGAAAAGGAATGTTTCAACTAAAAAAAGAAATGACCATTGAAGCCAGTGAACAATTTGAAGAGATTAATAGATTAGAGCCAGTTTACAAAGGTGAGATTTTCATTTTAGACCCATATGCTAAGCTTACTTCGATTTGGGGTAGTTTGGCCCAGGCCTATTTAAACCGGAAGCTTGTTGATTCTGCAAAATGGGCGTTTTCAGAAGGTAAAAGACGGGGTGGTTTCTTGGAAGCAATTTTGGAATTCAACAAACAGCTTCTGAGCAGTTGCGACAAAGATGCAATTCTTGTTACATATGGAGACAACATTACAGTTCCAATTTGGTACTTGCAGACAATTGAAAATTACCGGACAGACATTACCGTAGTGGATGCAAACCTGATAAATGCAGGTTGGTATCCAAAGTATTTAAAATCAGAAAGAAATTTAAAATTGAGTTTTTCTGATGCTACTATCGATACCATCGAATATAAACGATGGCAACCTCAGTTGGTAACAGTCGCCAATCCAACTGACACAACACAAAATTTTAGCTGGGAATTACGCCCGACTTATATGGACGATTATATACTAAAGGGGGATAGAATTTTACTCGACATTTTTCAACAAAACTTTTTCAGCAGACCGATTTATTTCACTAATAGCTCCGACTCGTCTTATAATCTCTTTCTTTCATCCTATCTGATTGACGAAGGATTGGTTAACCGGGTAACATCGAAAGTATTCGATTATAGTACTGATGTTCTAAAGGTTTCAAAGAACCTTTACAGCTATAATATTGACAAGATAAAAAAAGATGATATAGCCAAATCAAGAGATGCAGTCTTTGTTTTAAATGGTTTCCGTTGGGCCTATTTCAACAATGTTTATCATTTGGTAAAACAGGAAAATTATAATAAAGCGGAGGAATTAATTGAATGTATGGTTGATAGGTTTAGTAAAGAAAAGCTGCCTTTTATATCGGATGATATGGAAAAATATTTTGCAGACTTTTTTCAGAAGCTGGACAAAAACTACCGTTAACGTTCAGTCATATCTTCCTTGGTTTCAAGGTTGCCCTTAATATTTACGATCACTCATGATTTTATATGAACACACAAGAACAAATCAAGGACTACATTAATAGTCACCCCGAGCCAAAACGCAGTGACATGCAGGAACTGCATCGGGTAATACTCCAAATGATGCCCAAATGTAAGTTATGGTTCCTCGATGGTAAAAACAGCGAGAATAAAACTGTTTCTAACCCTAATATCGGCTATGGATCGCACACCATAAAATATGCTGATGGAAAAACCAAAGAATTTTATCAAATTGGTCTGAGTGCAAATACAACAGGAATCTCCGTCTACATTCTCGGCATAAAAGACAAGAACTACTTAGCCCAAGCCTATGGGGAAAAAATGGGCAAGGCGAGTGTAAGCGGTTATTGCATTAAGTTCAAATCGCTGAAAGATATAAACATTGATATACTGAAGGAGGCAATACGATATAGACTTGAACAGGAAGATGAGTAAATGCTTTTGCTTTCCTTCGCACTGAAACGAAAAATGTACCGGCGATTCCAGCTTAACATGAGTGCCATTGTTTCTTTACAAAGTCGATCACCGTCGGCCCATCTCCGCAACCACCGATCTCCTTTGCATGAATGTCTTTTTCGCTATGAGCAATGATCCATTTGCCGGTTTTCTTATGCCTCCGGATCAAACCTTGTTCCATTATCTCACCTTTGTTGCCGCTTACATTATGTTTTCCGTTGTGCACCACTTTGATGGAATCGCCTTTGATGATCACCGTGCAGGTTGCGCCAAGCGTTTTGCCGCCCCACTCGTCCCAGGCGATCGCATAGGTGTAGGTGCCGTCTTTGGGTTTTTGCGCGAGTGAGGTGGATGAAAGACCGGCACAAAGGATGATCGTCAGCCAGTATATACGGTGCATGTAGGTGTATTATTGCAATCGAATTTACAATATACACGGGATATTTCTATTCACGATTCATGTTTTACGCTGCTATTTAATAACAACTCGCGGTTCCGGGTTTGTAAGTTCGCTGGTTATTTCAAAAAATATGATATAGCCATCATAGGTGATACTAATGAACCGTAAGGCTTATTTCTCTATGAAATGATCAAAAAGTTTCATTCAAATTACTACTAAACGGGTATGGGTAGCATCACCCATTGTTCTAAATTTGATATCCCGACTCCGCAATTATTTCCTCTATCTCTGATGAAATGTAGCCCGGTTAATGCCTGTAGGTAGTTCGTGTGTCATTCATTCTTCATCATAAAAATCAGCGTTATGACAGAACTCAAAATCGAGGCGCATTTCAGAAACGACAAACACCATAACTCACTTGAGATCGTTGTTCCCGAGGGGCTTTCTCATAAGGAACTCGCCAAAGTGACGCTGGGTGATTTGCTTTCCAAATTCAGACCTTCAGGCTGCCAGGCCTGTTTATCCGGACAGGACTTCATCATCCGTGAGCGGTTTGAAAAAGTGTTGCCTGTTGAAATCCCCGCACTGCGTGGAGCATTGGCAACTAAGTAGTAATGAAATAGTATACGGCCTGCAACAGGCAGGCTGTATACTATTTATTAACTGGCTTTCTTCCACAAAACAATTGAACGATGAAAACTGAGCAACTCGGAATAGGTATTTTATATAATGCCTCGTTGCCTGAATATCTCGGGCAGCATATGGATCAACTGGACTACATTGAGATCATTCCCGATATGTTCTGGTCAGATGAAGGAAGAGGGCAACAGCCGAGGTTCCGGCCCCTGCCCAAATGGATGCATCAATTGGATTGGATTGCTGGGCGGGTGCCATTGGTTGCCCATAATATCGGCATCTCAATCGGCACCATTGATTACTTTGATGAAGAATACATACGATTCATGCGGCAAATGCATGAAACATATCAGTTCCAATGGCATAGCGATCATCTCTCCTTTCTTAAATTGCCAACTAAAGGACCGCATGATCACAATGCAGGGATCGCTATTCCTGTTCCATACGATGAAGAATACCTCACGATGATAGGAAAGAAAGTGGAGTTTATCCGCGATACAATAGATATTCCTTTCCTGCTTGAAAATAATGTTTACTTCGTGGAATATCCTGAACAGGATTATACAGAAACTGCATTTGTGAACAAGCTGGTCAGCAACCATCATTGTAATATTTTGCTCGATATCCATAACCTGCATGTCAACGCTATAAACCAGGGGGCTGATGCAAAAGCATATATCGATGAACTGGATATGGAAAATGTGATGGAAATGCATATTGCTGGCGGCAACGACATGAATGGCTTCTATATGGATTCGCATGCGGGTCCATGCCCCGATGAAGTGTGGGAATTGCTTGACTATGCTGTAAGCAAGGCGCCTAACCTGCGTGGCATCACTTTCGAATTCCATGAATCCTATTTTCCGCTCCTGCAATTCGACGGGTTGAACAGGCAGATAGAACTTGCAAGAAATACATGGGAAAAATATCACTTAAAACACCAGGGGTATGAGCGCGCGTGATTTTCAACTGGCATTTGCTTCATTGATTGCTTCGCCCCAAACCTGCTGTGAACTGCTAACAGCAGAGGAGCCTTTCTTTACCCGTTTCCACCTGACAGAAAAAGAAAAACTTCGTTTACGTGCTATCGTAAGGCAAAAGGGGATTTCTGCCTGTTGCTCCTTATACAGGATGAACAGGGTTACGCCGGTTTACTCACAACTCTCAAATACCTGTGCTTTGTTAAAAGATAAACTGATACCATTAATAGAAGAATTCTGGCAGTATTTGACAAAGCCAAGTCTTCAATTCAGGGAAGAGGTTCTTGAGTTTGGCGATTTTTTAATGAATAAAATAGATCTGGGAACCATTCATCTGCCCTATCTGAAAGAAGTGCTGCAGTTGGAGATGGCCATGAATGAACTGAGCTACCTGCCTGAAGGCGAATACCGGATGCTCAGTTTTGAACATGATATTTTTTTTGTGCTGCAGGCATTGGCTGAAGGAAGGCTGGAGGAAGCAGTTGTACCCTATTCCACGGAGAGGTATAAGATGTATATAAAGAATGATAGGGTTGAGATGGAAACGGCAGAAGATTCTTGCATCGGACTGGAAGTAAATCAGTCATCAACTATACGGACGACCCTTGAGACTAAATAAAACAGGGGCTCAAATTTTGAGCCCCTGTTTTATTTAGATCATCTAACCTCAGCGACCCCTCACAGTTCCTTAACCATTATATTCTTAAAATACACTTTATTCCCATGATCCTGTAATGCGATCAACCCTGTCTTTGCCATTCCATAATCCGCATAATCCTTCCATTTACCTGTTTCTTTTTTCTTTTTCCAGTCATCCCCCCAGGCTTGAAATTCAACAATTTTTTCACCATTAAGCCAATATTCTGCGTGCCCTTTATCAAACACGATCCTGCTGCTGTTCCATTCCCCGACAGGTTTCATTTTTTTGTTGCTGCCTGCTGTATACATCGCATAATCAGCACCTGTTTTCTGCCATTCTTCCAGCTTTCCCGGAAAATCTTTATCATCTATCATCTGGTATTCCGGACCTGTTTCATAAGGCGCCTGGTATTTGGAACTTTCTACCACGTGATACATAAGACCACTGTTTGCTCCTTTGGTGAGTTTCCAGTCCCATTTCAGTTCAAAATTTTCGTAGGCTTTATCTGTTACGATGTCTCCGCCATGTGCGTCCTTGGCGGCACCGAGGCAAACGAGTGAACTGTCCTCGATCATCCAGTTCTTTATCTCTCCCTGTTTGTTATAACCGTGCCATCCGGTAAATGATTTACCATCAAAAAGGCTTACCCATTGATGTTCTACAGGAGTTGTTTGTGCCATTGTATCAGTTTTTGCTTGTTCTGTTGCTGTGGTCGGCGTATTGTTTTCGCCACAGGAAATCAATGTTGCAAGTGAAAGCGCTCCAAACAAGTATTTCAGGTTCATATACCAGGTATTTATTTTTTAATTAATTGCATTTTTTCAGGATTCCATAAGATGGCAGTATTATTATTATAACTGTCGTTACATAACAATGCTGGTGCTGCTGCGCGGTAACCAAATACAGCGTCTTCGGCAACCTTGCCACCCGTGCGTATGGCATTGAAGAAATTGGCGAAATGATCATAAGGCCCACCGAGATAACCTTTCTCCGCCTCAAAAGTATATTCCTGTGGAGGAAGGATCCTTTTGCGGCCGGTAACCGGGGTGCCTGCTTTTTTCATCTGTTCGATAAAGAAGGGATCATCAGAAGATACGTCCTTGTTCCTTTTCAGTGTAACAGAATCCCAGGTGATATCCATTGAACCTTCGCTTCCTACAAGCTTCAGGTAAGTTGTTCCGCTTGTGCCGTCCACGAAATTGCATCGCAGGGAAAGGTTGAATGCGGGATGAACCTGCTGTCCGTAATCAAACACACCAATCAGTACATCCGGTACTTCACGGCCATCTTTCCAGTAACGGAGACCACCGGAAGAATACACTTTATTCGGACCGAAGGAATCAGTAATAAAATGAAGGCTTGAAAACAAATGCACGAAAAGATCGCCGGACATTCCGGTACCATAATCGGTATAATTTCTCCACCTGAAGAAGCGGGTGGCATCAAAAGGGCGTTTGTTTGTATTGCTGACGAATGTATCCCAGTCAACGGTAGAAGGGGATGCATCTGCAGGGATCGGGTATTGCCATGCACCTACCGGTGAATGTCTTGCCCAGAATCCTTCAGCATAGTTCAATTGCCCGATGGCTCCGTCTTTTAACAGCTGCTTTGCTTTTTCATTACCAAGAGAGGAAACGCCCTGGCTGCCGACCTGGAATACTTTGCCGGATTGTTTCTGCGCTGCTATTACATCGTGCCCCTCGTCAATGGAATGCACCATTGGCTTTTCGCAATACACGTGCTTTCCTGCTTTTAAAGCGTCGATAGAGATTTGTTTATGCCAGTGATCGGGAGTGGCGATGATTACCGCATCCACGTCTTTCCTGGCCAGGATCTCTTTGTAACTGCGGGTAGTGAACAGGTCGGAGCCCCACCGGTCTTTTGCATCTTTAAGCCTGCCATCATACAGATCGCAGACTGCTACGAGCTTTGCGCCGGGAACGCGAAGCGCCGTCTTGGTGTCTTCTGTTCCCATTCCACCTGCCCCTATCAATGCGATATTGATATTGTCATTCGGGCTTACAATAGATCTTTTCAGAAATTCGGAGTACTTATGTTCTCCTTCTGCTGAAAAAACGCTGGAGCCGACAGCTACGGCTGCAGTTGATCCGGCAAGTTTTTTAATGAAGCTTCTTCTTGAAGGGTCCTGGAAGAATTTACTCATGTGTTTGTTTATTTCAGTTCTTTAATGCGGATATTTTTCCATCTTACTTTAATTCCACCACCATCGTGTATCTGGAGAGCTATAAAGCCCTTTCCTTTACCGATCTTTTCATCGCTGAGGCTCACCATTTCTGTTCCGTTGAGCCAGGTGGTCACTTTGTCATTTACAACAAGTATTTTCATCTTATTCCAGCTGCCAGCTTTCAATATCTTTTCCTTTTCAGGTGAAGGTTTGATGAGCCAGCCTCTTCCATAAGATTCATAGATGCCTCCTGTATTATGATCGGGCGGAGCAACTTCAACCTGCCAGCCGTTAATGGTAGTGCCTTCAATTCCTGATCTGAAGAATACGCCACTGTTCCCATCGGCTTCCTGTTTGAACTCCAGTTCCAGGAGAAAATTGTGATAGGGCTGCTCGGTGGAGAGATAGCCATACTTTTTGTCGGGGCCACTTTCACAGATAAGTTCTTTATCCTCTACGTACCATTTTTCTGTACCATGGATCTTCCATCCTGAAAGATCTTTCCCGTTAAAAAGTTTTTTAAACCCCGCGGGGGTGGCAAAAACAAATGATCCAAGGATCAAGATAACCGTTAGTATGTATTTCATATTAATGATTGACAGCGTATGTCTAAAAATACATTCTTTCCTGAATAAAACAGGCTCAGGATAATTTTCTTTTAATATAAATCAGCAAGAGCCTGCGCGGATCAGGGATCTTAACGCGAGTGATGACAGATCCCGATCATAAGAGGATAAAGACACCTCTTGCGCTCCCCGCTTTTTCGCCAGGCAGTCTTGGATCAGTATGACCGGATCTATTGTCAATATTTTATTGTCTTTTATAGAAACTGACGATTTCAGAAAAGGGTTGGGTAAAAATGAGTATTTCTCAAATTTAATTTTTCCCGGTTATGAATGTTCCGTTGGAAATATGATAATCATATTGTTCCGGCGAAGTGTACCGGAGAGCAGGCGGGAGCCAGGGAGCAGTTTTAACTGACCGGGTGAGGAAGCTGGCAGATGGTATGGTGGAAATAAGAGGAGGGCGGCTTACATTATATTACTGCTTCACAAACCTGGTCACATTATTTTTTATTTTATCCACTGTTCTTAGATAACTAAAAATGGCTGACAGGTCCGAACTATCCATGCCTGTATACATAAACCATGGCATTGGTGTATTAAAATCATTCGACCCCAGCTTTTGTGTATGATAACTTGAATCAGAGAACCGTTTAAATTTCTGAACAAAAAGTTCACTTGACCAGCTTCCGATACCGGTTTCAATATCTGCCGTAATATTAGGCGCTGTTACGATCATTCCATTCGGGAAATTAAATGAACGTCCGCCGCCAAATTCAGTACCGGTAATCGGATCGGCCTGCTTATCAACCTGGCTGTGGCAATCCACACACTTGGCCATCGTTACAAGGTACTTTCCATAAGCCACTGTGTCAGTTTTTGCAGGCTTAGGCGATAAGGAAGCTTTGGTTGGAATGGTGTTTACTATAAAGCTTACCGGGAAATCAAGTGTTCTTTCCGGCACATTATTCGCAATCGAAGGAAGGGAGCGCAAGTAGGCTATAATACTATAAATATCTTCCTGGTCCATTTTTCCATAACTTAAATATCCCATCAGGGGGAATAGCGCTTTATCATGTTTATTTTGCCCTGTGGTGATGGCTCTGAAAATTTCGCCATCGGTCCAGTTAGAAAGCGCGTAAGGCGTAATATTAGGTGAATACAGGGTGCCGGGAAATTGCATTTCCTTTCCGAATTTTTCGCCTCCGGCTCCAAATGTGCCTTCTTTAATAGGGCCACCGTACATCGTCCAGTCGCGCTGGCTGTGGCAATCCATACAGGCTGCTACATGGTTGGCCAGGTATTTACCTCTTTCCACCCGCTCTGGAGTGGCTTCTATCTTAATATCGGGAGCATCACCAACATTGGGTAATGCTTTTTTCACGTACACCATAACCGCTGCAATGCCAACAACAACTACCATCACTAAAATAAAGAGTACTTTAAAGATCTTTTTCACCGTTTTTTATTTTTCTGTTATTAATCCTGTCTGGTTATCATTTTTGTGGGGCAGGTTGCGGTCTACAGTTATTTTTTTACAGTTTTTATTTCTTCCACTCCTTCTACAGTGTACTTAAGCGTAATGAATTCTGAGGCATTTTCCATAATTGCCTGGTAAGCTGTTTGACCGTATGCCTGTATTTCAGTAGCCCGGAACAGGCGGTAAGCAGCGTAATCTTTTTGAATTTCTTTGCTGAAAGCTTCAGGCAAATTTTCCATACGGCACTCCGTGATCGCATAGCTCATTTTGCCTTTTGAAGAAAAGCAGGCGGTGGCTTTCCGGCCATTATTTAAAAAGGACACAAAATGGTACGAGTCTTTCTCGTACCATTTGGGTTCTGTTGCCTTTGGAAATAAGGTGGAAAAGGAGGCGGCTATTGTTGGGCTTACGGCGGCAGTATTTTCTGCGCTAACTTCTTTTTTGGTGATCGTTGCTATGGCATCAGGATCTTTTTCAGTGTTTCCCGCGTACATGCCTTGTCCGAAAGACAGGATTGAAACACCCAGAGTAAGGAATAAAGTGGCGGCTAAGGTTTTGGTGCACTGTTTCATTTTAATACGATTGGATTATTATGAATCAATTGTAGTTACAGCATAAAAATACCCTTCCACCCAGCCGGAAGGCTATAAGAATTGATTCAAAAGCTATCAGTTTTGGGTCATTTGTGCTTTGAAAACCAATCTGTTGGAGATAATCCGTATTGCTCCTTGAAGCATTGGCTGAAATAAGAGGGGCTGCTGAACCCGGTTTGGTAGGCGGCAGACGCTATATCCAAACCGGCAGCTATCAGGCCGGAGGCTTTCTGTAATCTGTATTGACGGATAAGATCGTTGGTAGAAATATTGAGCAGTGACTTTAACTTACGGTTGAGAGTGCTCCTGCTCATGGCCATCACCTTACATAAATAATCTACGCCAAGTTCTGCATCGTCCAGTTTTGCATTTATCTCTTCATATAAACGGACCAGGAAGGGGTCAGTAACTTCAGGTAATGGATCAGCCGGCTTTAAATGTGAAAGCTGTGATTGCAGCCATTCCCTTTGGCTCTGCTGCAGCCGGTACAAATTAGCAGTACGCAGTTCCAGTTCAGGCAAATTGAAGGGCTTGGTGAGATAATCATCTGCACCGGTACCCAATCCCCTGAGCCGCGCATCATGTGCCGCTTTCGAAGTGAGTAAAATGAATCCTATATGGGAAGTGCGGCTGTCTGTCTTGCACATTTTGCATAAATCGAACCCATCCCGCCCCGGCATCATCACATCACTAATGATCAGATCAGGCAATTCCTGTAAAATGATTTCCCAGGCTTTTGATCCATCCGAGGCTTCCAGCACACGATATTGTTTGCAAAGGGTTTCTACTAAGAATGCACGCAATTCATCATTATCCTCTGCCACCAGCAATAATGGAGCATCCGCCTGAGCAGTTTGATCCGTTTGCGTTGGTGAATTGCCTTTTTCAACAAGTGGCGTGACTTGTGGCTTTTCCACTTTTTTCATTGGAACAGTAACGGTGAAACAGGTGTAACCACCAGGAAGGCTATCCACTTCAACGCTTCCGTCCATTAGAGCTGTCAATTCTTTTACCAGTGACAGGCCAATGCCTGTGCCGCCATAATTTCGTATGGCCGAGTCATCTACCTGGTAAAAGCGGGTGAATATTTTTTCGTGCAGTTCTTTTGGTATGCCAGGGCCATTGTCGGTTACATCTAACCGGATCTCGCCTTCTGGTGTAGTAGAAAGCGTTACAGCAACGATTCCATTTTCGGGAGTAAATTTTAGTGCATTACTTACAAGGTTGGTAATGATCTTCTCCCATTTTTCTTCATCAAACAGGTAATAGCCTGCTACCTTATCTGCTGTAAAGCTGAGGGTGATATTTTTATCCTGCGCTGTTACTTCAAAAGTGCTCACACAATCGGAAGTAAAAACATCAATTTCGCCTGCTGTTGTTTTTAACCTGAGCTGGCCGTGGTCGAGTTTAGAAAAATCAAGAAATTCATTAACAAGCCGCAACAACTGTTTTGAATTTCTTTGAGCCGTTTTTATGTTTCGCACGGCAGCCGCAGAAAGCGAAGGTTCCTCTGCCAGTTTTTCAAGCGGTGTAATGATAAGGGTTAATGGTGTTCTGAACTCATGGGTGATATTGCTGAAGAACCGGTCTTTTAATTCATCGACTTCCTTCAGGCGAAGCGCTTCCCTTCTTTCAAATATCAGGTTTTGCTGTATCCTCAGTCTTCTTTCCCTGAATAAAAAATACCAACGGATCAAAGCCAAAACGATCAATGAGTAAATAAGCCATGCCCACCAGGTGCGCCAAAAAGGAGGTCTGATATTCACTTTTATCGATGTAATAGCATTGCTCCATAAACCATTATCGTCGGTAGCATTTATTTTAAAAGTGTAGTTGCCTGGCGACAGGGCCGAGTAGAATGCTATATTGGAATAGCCATTTTCTATCCAACCTTTGTCGACACCTTCCAACTGGTACCGGTATTTTATTTTTTGCGGCTGGTTGTACATGAGTGCTGCAAACTCAAACCGCAAATAGTTTTTATCATAAGGCAGATCAATAACAGATAAGGTGCTCAGGGAATGTTTGATGAAACTATTGGCCCGGTTAACGTCCTGCGGCTCGTTGTTAATTAATAAGCCGGTCAACAGTACCGGCACCCGCTCTGTTTTATTGGGCAGTTCGAAATCGGCAGGATCAAAGATGCAATAGCCATCCAGCCCGCCAAACAGAAGCCGCCCATCAGGCAATATGAATTTATGTGCCCTGTTAAATTCATTACCCGGAAGGCCATCCGTTTTTTCAAAAGCAATAATGCGATTAGTTTTGGGGTCAAGCCTGAAGATACCTTTATTGGTACTGCACCAGATCTTGCCAGTCTTGTCGGGCAAAATGCAATAAATGGTATTATTGGGTAGCCCGTCATCCATGGTATAAGCGCGTTGCAATCCTTTTTGCGCATCCCATAACAGCAAACCACCACCACGTGAACCGATCCAGAATTTGTTTTTATCGGTAGGGTCTGCACAAATCTCAGTAAGGGCTTTGGGCACATCATTAGTTCCTACCCGCCCTGCATATTTGGCAACCAGTTTTTTTCCATCAAACTGGAATAATCCGTTTGTAAGAGTGGTCATCCAGATATAGCCGCCAATATACCTTGCATCGGCAAGTTCTACCGCTGTAAAGTTTGCTGGGTCCGGTTGCAGTTTTTTCGGAACAGCATCAGCATTGCTCCAGGTATACCATACAGATTCTGCCTGGTCAAAAGCCCAGATCTCATCTCCAGGCATCGTAACAACAGCAGTAAAGATTTTTTTATCAGGTAAGTGTGCAAACCGGCGGAACCCTTGTTTTGTAAACTGAAAAACCCCATCCCGTTCATACCAGTTATTGCAGGAATAAAGATCGCCCTTATCATCCCAGGCCTGCCGGAAATAATAGCCGGCATCGGGGTCCTTCCATCCAAAAGGCAATTTTGCTTTGTTGCTACCAAGCAGCCCGGCTATTTCTTCTATAAAATTTCCGTCATTTTTATACGACTCAAAATGGAGTGCCTGAAGGTCTATTTTAAGTACGCCCTGCGCGTTTACGCTCACCCATAATACCCCCGATCTGTCTATGAAAAACGCACTGATACGGGCAGGTGGGCCGCTGTTTTCCCAAAGCAGCTCTAATGATCCTTTATCTGTAAGGCGGTATATACGTCCATAATATTCAAAATAAACATGGCCTTCAGGGTCTAGCTGCAAACCGGTTTCACCCTGTATCGCATGCGGGACAGGTGTCGGTAATACAATGGCGGTACTTGTTTTTTTGTTGACATCCAGCAATGTCAGCGTGTTCTTCTCTAATGTGGCCAGCCGGTTATTGGAATAGCTAATAATGGAAAATTTTTCTCCAAATACATTCCAGTCAGGGTTGGGTGGTTGCTGATCTATATGTGTGTCAAAAGCTGACCATTCAAATTTTGTCCGCGAGGTATCACTTACATGCACCCCGTTTTTACTTATGATATATATTTTTCCCTCGGGCGATTGTGTAATGGCACATATAGTATCAGTCTGCAACATCCCATTGGAAGTATTTGCATAATGAACGTTGCCTGTAACGCCATCTAACCAGCCCATCCCTTTGTTTCCATTTACGGTGAAAAACCAATTGCTGGTACTGAAACCGAACCGGTAAGACTGCCACCGGATGCCAGGTATTTCAGCGAGCCGGGCGCGGATATTGTTGCGGGTTATCTTAAAAGTTCTGAGATCGAATTCGTCTGCCTGCGTGGCGCTGTAATAAATGGTAACAATATTGTTGATCTGTTTACCTAATCCATTCAGTGTATTGGCCGCCAGGCTTGAACTATCTTTAGGGTTATACCGGAATGTTCTGAATCCCCTGCCATCATAACGGCAAAACCCATCCAGCGTACTTAGCCATATAAAACCATCATCGTCCTGTATAATACCCGAAATATAACTTTGAGGGAGCCCGTCTTCTACACCAAAATGTTGTTGATTGGTAAAAATGCGTTGTTGCCCGGAAGCAGCCTGTGGTACTACGAATAAACCAGCAATAAGGAATGATCTTATACTCCTGGTAAAAGAAAACAGATAAGCAGTCTTGGTGGTCAACCTCGGCATTTATTAAGATGGTAAAAGCAAAGCAGTTTGCGGCAGTTATATCATCAATAAAGATAATGCAATTGTCATCATTAACTCATACCCTGAGGCGTTATTGATTTCAGGCGATAACCTCTTCAAATCTGAGATGGAATGCTGTACCGATCGTCAATGAATATTCATTAATAAAACTATCATATACACTTTTGGCAACCTTCGGCTTGCCCAGCTTGTATAATTCCCTGCACTTGATGAGCAGAGCATGTTCATTGAGGGGATCCTGCATAAAAATGATATCGCAGATAGCGATCAGGTTGGCGGGGGACTGACGTAGTTCCGGTTTTTGGGCGAGCAGCAGCATAGCGTCGATAATACGGCTGGCATAATCCGATTTGAAACTGTCAAGCCATTCGTAATCGAGGTCAGGCAATAAGCTCCCTTTGGAAGCGACGCGGATCAATTCAGTGTGATCAACTTTCTGTTGCCGGAGTGCGTCAGTGATCAGCGGTTGTACATGAAAATAATCACAATGCACAGATGGATCGAAAGTGAGCAGCCAGTGATTTCCTTCATTATTTATAAATACATTACCTACCTGCTCCAGCAGTGTACGGAGTTTTTTAATGTTCACACCACGGTTGTTGCGGGCGCTTTCTTCACTTTTGTCGGGCCACAGCAGGTTTCGCATCTGAACAGATGAAATGCCTTTACCGGTTTTGACTGTATACAATGCCAGCAGCACCAGCAATTGTTTGAGCGAGGGGGTAAAGGCTGCGGATATATTGCCCCCATTCTTATCAATCACCTGGAAACCGCCCAGTAATGAAATAGAAGATGCACCACTGGTTGCAGGCAGCACAGGGCTGCCAATCGGCAATGCAGGAGCAGGTAGGTAAGATTCCGTTACTGCCTGTTCTTCCACAATTGGTTGCTGCGCAGGCTTGGGAGAGACCTTTACCTTTTTGCGGCGGAAAGTGAAATATGCCAGTACCGCTAAAAGAGGCAACAACAGCAATAACCAGCGATTGCTTTCTTCTGCAGCAAAAGAGGGTGCGACCTGTAAAGCATCATGCTGCGATAAAGCAGGATAAGCAATGGTATATACAGTAACCTCCGTCAGGCTGTCACCAACGGGATAAGAAGTGACGGCTACCAGCTCTGCTGTGCGCGGACTGTAAAACAGGTCAGCATACGATTTAGTATCCTGGAAAAAATAAGGGATGCTGTCGCCGATAACAGTATTCCCTGGAGAGCCTAATGAAAATTTGCGCAGGTACAATGTGCTCGCATATTTATGGATCGGGTAACACAATACATAAAAGGAACTGTCGTAGGGCTCGAAATGAAGCGAGTTGGCTGTTACAAAGTTTTCGTCTTTATCCTTGCTTTCCCAAAGTTTGGTAAAAGTGAAACTGTTGAGATCAAGTTTGTACAGGTCATATAATTTTTCAGGAGATAGTTCCTGTTTACCGCTGGCGTTTCCATAGCCGCCGAATATGAGCAGGTCGGTTGGTTCTTTGCCGGTGCCGGCTGAACTCAGATAGCGCGGTTTGATATTTCCTGTAGTTGCGATCGTATCCCATTTGCCTTTAAGCGGGTTAAAGCGTTGTACCAGGTTTTTGTAGGTAAAGTTGCCATATCCGCCAAACAGGACCAGGGAACTGTCGACCGGCGATATTATTTTATTATGATGCCAGAAAGCCGGTTCCTTTACTTTATTGTCGTCGTTATCCCAACTGAAAGTGGAAAAATTGAAACGGGCGATCTTATTTTTCTTGGGATCATATTGCCACAATTCCTGCCGCGCCTGATTAAATAACAGTTGATTGTTGGGGGAAGGGAAAATGGTACCACTATTATATTTTCTGACGGCCAGTTGTGCTGTTGAAAGCGGATAGGTATACAGTGAATCGGGTGTAGCTATGATCACTGCCGATGAATCCGGTCTGAAAGTGATTTGCGGGCGAAGCAGGGCGGTGTGGATCACCGCCCTTTTTTTCCAGTAAATATGTTCATCGATCAGCCAGTGGGGATTGCGTATTTCCAATGGCTGACTGACCGTCCGATCGTACACAATATTTCCATTGTGCTGTTTCAATTCCCAGTGCCTTAACAATTGATGCTGGCTGTTAAATACTTTGATATCCCTTACTTCCATCGGCGGCACGTCGGTGGTGGAGAACTGGCCATGATCGTTGGCTCCAAAAAAAAGCCGGATACCGTTAAGCCGTGAAAAGATCAGGGTATCAGTATAGTGCTGCCCGTTAACGGTAAGGGTGACATGATGTTTCCTGAAATCAAAAGCGGCAGCTACATCTACCCAACCCTCTTTTTTATAACCAGGTAATTGAGCCAGGTCAACAATAATATTATCAGGTTTATCGCCCGATACCAGGGCCAGGTTGCGGCTTGAAGTGGAATGGCTGTTGCAGATGAGGTCGATTGATTCTGTTTCATTGAGCGCCAGGCGGAAGATATAACCATACTTTTCCTTGTTGCCCATCAGCCGCATGGTAAAACCAATGCTGAAACCTTTGGAATCAACAGGCAATTCGGGAAAAGCTATGCTGGTGCGTTCATCCTTGGTAACATCATGGGAAAGAAACCGGACGCCATAGTCCACCAGAGGCTGACTTTGCGCAAGTCCGGGGAGGAAAAAACATATTAAATAAAATAAAAATAAGCAGCTTTTCATCATCAGCAAATTCAACGTTCAGTTGGCTCCGGCTTTAGGAAACTGTTTAAAAACAGGGGCTGAAGCTAAGCCATTTTAAGGGATCGGGCCTGTTATTTTTCCTTAAACCCGATCAGGGTAAACACTGAGATTTTTTTACGTGCTATTCCTTGTTTCCTGAAGGTGCAAATGGTACCGGAAATTCCGGTTCCACGCTCAGGAAAGAGGCTGAAAACATACTTGAGAGGTAAAAACAGTCAGAAATTTTTTACTCCTCTGATTTATATAATTGACTATTAAATATATAATTATGTATTATCTATTTTTTTATTTAAGGATTAATCGGCCAATTAATTTGAAATTAATTTCCTGCTAACTGTGCACATTTACTTTTATTCCCTACTTGCTTTTTTAAACCCACAACGATTGCTATGAGATATTTTATGATTTGCCCAATGGCCGTATGCCCGGCCCATGCGCTGAGTAAAGAAGGTTTAAGCCGAGACCTGTTTTACTGACCATTCAGCGTCCGTCAAATAATTCAATCCTTCACACACGAGGTAACTACATCCATTTTTTGTATTTAAAATAATTATTATATGATTAAGTCATATATAAATGTTACCCTTTTTTCTTTGGCAGCACTGATCTTATTTTCTTCTGGCCGGGAAGTACCCGGTGGCTCCCAACCTTTATTCAATAGTTATAAAGGACTGGTGATGGCTGGTTACCAGGGATGGTTCAATGCTGAAGGCGATGGTGCCGGCCGGGGATGGAACCATTATGTGCAACAGGGCCCCTTTCAGCCGGGTAATTGTAAAATTGATTACTGGCCTGATGTAACTGACTATCCGGTTACTTATGAATCACCTTTCCGGTTGGCCAATGGGCAGCCGGCCCGTTTATTCAGTTCCTACGATGAAAGTACCGTAGACCTCCATTTCAAATGGATGAAACAGTATGGAATAGATGGTGTGTTTATGCAGCGGTTTATTACCACCCTCAAAAACCCTAAAGGCACACAGCATTATGAAAAAGTAATGTCATCGGCTGTGAAAGCTGCGGACACACATGGCCGTGCCATTGCTATTATGTATGATCTCTCCGGTATGAAAGCAGAGGATTATAAGGTGGTGATCGAAGACTGGAAAAAACTATCGGCCCAGTATGGTTTTGGCAAAAAGAAAAATACAAACAGGAATTACCTGCACCATAATAATAAGCCCCTGGTAGCTGTGTGGGGCATTGGGTTCAGCGATGGCCGGAAATATGGTCTTGCCGAAGTGGAGAAGATCATTGATTTCCTCAAAAATGATCCGGAATACGGTGGCTGTGCCGTACTCGCAGGTGTGCCCACCTGGTGGCGCGAGCTGAAATATGATACAGATGATAATGCAGCTCTGCATGCATTGATCCGCAAAACAGATATCGTGTTGCCCTGGTTTGTGGGCCGCTACAATGAAAGTACCTATCCTTTTTTCCAGGAGCGTATCAAAGAAGATATAAAATGGTGTAAGGAAAATAAAGTGGATTACGTGCCACTGGCCTTTCCCGGATTCAGTTGGAAAAATATGCGTCCCAATGATCCATTTGATGCTATTCCCCGCAATAAAGGACAATTTCTCTGGAAACAACTGGCAGGTGCCATTGAAGCCGGTGCGGAAATGATCTATGTAGCCATGTTTGACGAAGTGGATGAAGGCACGGCCATTTTCAAATGTGCCTCGGATGTGCCTCTAGGCAAAAGCCGGTTTGTACCACATGAAAAAGAGATTCCTTCAGATCATTATATGTGGCTGACGGGACAGGCTGCCGGTATGCTGAAAAAGGAAATCCCATATCAGAAAGAAATGCCTTATCGTACCTATTGAAACAGTAAGATTTTATCCAGCATAATGCTCACCAAACTAAGCTTAATAATTAAACAATCAATTTCATGAAACAGTTTTTCTGCCTGCTCCTGGCCTGTTGTTCTTTTCTGACAGCAGTATATGCCCAGGAAGTCAGTGTTACCGGAAAGGTCACCAACCAGGAAGAGGGAACTCCTATTGAAGGGGTGAATGTAACAGCTACTGCTGCCGGTGGCGTACAGATACAGGCATTGACCAATGCCAGTGGTACATACACTATCCGTATTCCTGCCGGTGTAAAGGAGCTGAATTTTACGCACGTTTCCATGCAGCCTGTTACAGAAAGGATCCCTGCAGACAGAGTGCTGAATATCCAGATGAGCAATAAAGGGGTTGCTCTTGAACCGGTGGTTGTGACTGCCCTGGGTATCAAACGCGAAACAAAGGCATTGAGCTATAGCCAGCAGGGAATGGATGTGAACGCCATGAATGAAACAAAAAGCCCCAATATCCTGAATCAGTTGTCCGGTAAAATAGCAGGTCTGCAGGTAGTGCCTGCTGGTTTCAATACCGGCTCTACCCGTATTGTTATCCGCGGCAATAGTTCACTCACAGGTAATAACCAACCGCTCTTTGTAGTGGATGGTATGCCTATCGACAATGAGCCGGGCGATGGCAGCAGCATTGACTATGGTAACAACGCTGCCGATCTCAACTCGGAAGATATCGAAAGCATACAGGTGCTGAAAGGACCTAATGCTTCGGCGCTTTATGGTTCACGTGCAGCTAATGGAGTGATCCTGGTCACCACTAAAAAAGGTTCTACCAAGTTCAATGTATCATTCAATTCAAGTGTGATGTTCCAGACGCTGACCGAATACCCGGAATATCAGAATGCGTATGGTGTGGGCACATCTTTCTATATAGATAATACCAACCGCATACCCAAGGCCATTCAGAATTACCGCAGTTGGGGTTCTCCCATGCTGGGGCAGCCTTATGTTGCGCTCAATGGAGAAATAAAACCGTATCTGCCTCAGCCCGATAATGTAAAGGATTTTTACAGCACTGCCAGGCTCATCACGAATGCCGTGTCGGTAGATGGCGGTAATGCTACCACCCAATACCGCTTATCATATACCAATTATGATGGTACCAGCGTAGTGAAAGGATTTAATGAAAACAAGAAGCACAATATCAACCTGCGCATGCAGAATAAATTGGGACAGCGGGTCAACTCTGATCTCAAGATCAATTTCATCAGGGATATAGTAGACAACCGCCAATATTCCAATGCCAATGGTCGTAACCCTACTAACCTGTATACCCATATGGCCCGCAGCACCGAGCTGTCTGAACTGCTTCCTTATAAAGACCCGCTTACGGGAAAGGAAATTGGTACACACCGTAATTTCAGCAATCCATACTGGGTGATAAACGAAAACCCCAACCGCGATGTAAAAGACCGTGTGATCGCATCTTTCAATCCTGAAGTGACATTAACAAAATGGTTGAAGCTGACCGGACGTGCAGGTGCTGATATATACTGGTGGGATGGATTTGAGTTTAATAATATCGGTTCTATAGTGGCCAGCAACCCTGATGGGTTCATGCGCACCTTCAATACAAAAATGCAGAACTTCAACCTGGAAGCACTGCTGACAGCCAATAAGAAGTTTGGCGATTTTTCATTGGTAGCCAACGTGGGTGCCAACCGCTTCAGCAGCAATTTTGAAAGAAGGGAACAAAGAGCCAATTCTTTGCTGCAACCAGGGCTGATCAACCTTTCCAATGCAAAAGAATATCCGCAGGTAAGCCAGGAACGCCGTACCAAACAGCTTAATTCCGTATATGGCGCTGTCTCTCTCGGATATAAAAACTATGCTTTCCTGGATCTTACAGGGCGTAATGACTGGTCATCCACATTACCAAAAAATGCTAACTCCTATTTTTATCCATCAATCGGAGGTACGCTCGTTATCACAGATATGCTGAAGATGCGCAGTTCTTTCCTGAGCTTTGCCAAACTGAGAGCTTCCCTGGCTGTAGTAGGTAATGATACTGATCCTTATCGCCTGGACCAAACTTATTCATTCAATGGCTTCTTTAACGGGGCTACAATTGCAGCACTGTCTACCACCCGCAACAATGCGGAACTGAAACCGGAGAAAACCACTTCTAAGGAAGTTGGCCTGGACCTTCGTTTCCTCAAAAACAGGTTGTCGATCGATGCCACTTATTATGATGCTGCAACCACCAACCAGATCATCACCGCACAACTTCCTTCTTCCAGCGGCTACCAGCGCAGATTGTACAACGCCGGTAAGATCCGCAACTGGGGATATGAACTGAGCATGAATGGTGCGATTGTTCAGAACCGGAAATTCAAATGGGAAGCGCAGCTCAACTATTCAGCCAATAATTCCCGCGTAGTGGAACTGATTGAAGGTGTACCTCGTTTTCAGCTCAACAATAACTCCAGCTATATTTATGTGTATGCAGAAGTGGGCAAACCTTACGCTTATCTACGCGGATTGGGTGTGGCGAGAAATGAAAAAGGGCAAATGTTGATAGAAGATGGTGGTTCACTCCTTGTAAAAGATAATGACAAGGCCTTCGGTACGGCCATGCCGGAGTGGATCGGTGGTATCAACAACCGTTTCACCATTGGCAAGTTTGATTTCAGTTTCCTGTTTGATATCAAGAAAGGTGGTGTATTGTATTCAGGCAGTTATTCCCGTATGCTTACCAACGGCGTAGCGGCTGAAACCCTGTATGGCAGAGATGACTATTATAAACACTTTATCATTTTTGGTGAAAGCAATGCTGAGCTGAGCGGCGGTGCTGTATGGGATGCCTATTTCCAGGATGGAACAAAGAATACAAAATTTGTAACACCTCAGAACTATGAGTATGCACGTCCCAACTATGCCGAGTTTGTGATTTTTGATGCGTCTTTTATCAAGCTGCGCGAAGTAACGATGGGTTATACATTACCTGCCAATCTGCTGAAGAAAACATTTTTCCGTACAGCACGTGTTTCACTTGCTGGCAGAAACCTGGCAATCCTGCATCGCAAAACTCCCAAAGGGGTAGATCCGGAAGCATCTTCTACATCCGGCAATGGCCAGGGAATTGAAAATGGTTCACTGCCTCCCAATGCTATTTACGGGTTCAACGTACGTCTCACTTTCTAAATCCACAGCAATGAAAAAAATAATTTTCTCCATACTTACTGTTGCCGTACTGCTGGGCGCCTGTACCCGCAACTTTGATGATATCAATACCAACCCCAATAATCCTACGCGGGTTGAGCCGGACTTTCTTTTTACCAACGCTATATTTCAGGCCATGAACCTGTATGGCGGTGAAATGAACCGGACGGTGTTCTTTAACTATACCCATCATTATTCAGGGTTCCAGGGCGAGTTTCAGCGCTATACTTACAGTGTTGCTTCCAATAACACTTACTGGCGCAATACTTATATCAATTGCATGCAGCCGGTGAAGCAGATTGAGCTTACCTACAAGGATGATCCTTCTTATCACAACCGTGTTGTTATCGCGAGGATCTGGCAGGCATATATTCTCTCCAACACAGTAGCGATCTGGGGTGGTGTGCCTATGACGCAGGCATTGAATGGTGAGCCCAGCGTTCCTTATGATAAAGAGCAGGATATTTATTATGCCCTGCTGGATGATCTGAAATCGCTGGCTGCCGACATTGATCTCAACGGTGATAAGTTTACGGCCAATGCAGACAAGATCTACGGTGGTGATCTGCTGAAATGGAAAAAGTTTGCCAACACCCTGCGTTTGCGGCTGGCCATGCGCATTTCAAATGATGCGCCTAATGGTGATCCCGAAAAAGCCCGTGCCGTGGTTGCCGAAATTTATGCGGACCAGCAAAATACAATTGGACAAACAGCAGAAACTGCTGCTGCCAAATGGGGCACTACCAGCGATACCTGGAGCCCGCTGTATGATCGTGTAGTATATAATTATACGGCGAATAAGGCAACTATCCCGGTGCTGAACGAATCACTGGTATACCATACAGTACCTTATCACGATCCCCGCATCACAGTATATGCCAAACCTGCTGCGCAGGGGCCGCGCATCGGAGAATACTTTGGGCAGAATATCTCCTATGGCGGCGGAAGCTCTTATGCATCCGGCCAGCAGGTGAATCCGCATACAGGCCTCAAACAAGATGACTATTCACAAATAGGCGACCGTTTTACACGCCCTGATGCAGAGTATGTATTCCTTTCCAGTGCCGAAGCTTATTTTCTGAAAGCAGAAGCTGCACTTAAAGGATGGTGGGGCACAGTTACTGATGCTGAAGCATTGTATTATCAAGGCATCGATGCATCATTTGCTCATTATGGCCTTACCGCACAGGCAGCCGCCTATAAAAATGAGCTCGGTGTCAAATGGGGAACTGAAACAGATTCAACAGGCCGCTCTGAACAGTTTATGGACTGGCTGGGCATCTGCTCAAGCTATATTCCCGCCAATGATCACTTCAGGCAGATCATTATGCAACACTGGCTGGCTATTCCTATGCAGGGCGTAGATGCCTGGACACTTATAAGAAGAACAAGAGTGCTGGAGTTTCAACCGCAGTTTGCAACCTACGACGGGGATTATAAATACGTGCCGCAGCGTATCCTGTATCCCGGCGAAGAATATCAGACCAACCCACAGGAAGTGCAGAAAGCAGCTGCCTGGCTGGGAGGTTCCGATGACTTGTTTACCAAATTGTGGTTTGCCCTTCCTCAAGTGAAGAATCCTTATCTGCCTTATTGATCCTGATTAAAAATAACTATATGCGAAAAATATTTTTTTCAATCCTCATAGCTTCCACGCTGGTTTCCTGTAAAAAGGATAATGAATATCTGCCTCCGGCATTTAATTATGAAATACCGGACGTTCCGGTTACCGTTGATGTACACACCGGTGCTTATTATTATAACTATACGACTACCGACTGGGGGCGTAAATACACCGGTACGCCTGTGCTGGGTCAATACAGTGCACTGAACGCCGTTACCATGGCGCAACACCGTAGCTGGGCCGATAAAGCAAAACTCGATTTCTTTATTTTCAACTGGAATGGTGCTTCTGCAGGTAATCCGTTACTGACCAGTTTCATCAACGGCCGTACAGAGAATGTGAAAATGGTGATCAACTATAATAATGCGCATCTGAGTGCAACCAATGCTTCTCCGCTTACAGGAGCAAAGCTGACCACGATGCTGAATGAGTTGAAAACACTGGCGGCAGCCCATTTTGATAAGGATTATTATTTCCGCATCGGCGATCAGCCGGTGATCCTGATCACTCCGCTTAACCTGTCGGCCAATGCCGCTGCAAGTATCGATTACACAACGGTGATCCCTGCTGTAAAACAGGCGCTGTCCGAAGTTGGTTTCACTCCTTATATCATTGGTGAGATCACGAGTGGGTGGCTGCCTCCGCAGCGATATGCCCCCGCTATCAAAGCTATGAACGGCGTAACGCTCAGCAATTGGGCCACGGATAACTATGACCGCTATAATTTCTTCCCTTCTTATAGCGATATCAACTGGCAAAACTGGAAAGACTCTACTACTGCATGGGGAACAGTTGATTTTGTTCCTACTGTATTCCCCGGTTATAACGATAAGCAGTTTTCTCCAACAAGTAAGATCTATGATATTGACCGCACCGAGAAGTTCTATAAAGATTACTGCAATGTGGCTAAAAGGAATATGAGCGATAGACGTATTGTACTTATCAATTCATGGAATCATTTTCAGTTGGGCACCTCACTGGAACCCACTGATGAATATGGAGAAACATTCCTGGATGCCACCCGTATCAATTTCAAAAAACCCTGATATAAAGGAAGACCGGTCAATATCAATTCAATTATCAAATAACTGCAAAACGATATTATATGGAAAAATATAACCGCAGAAGATTTCTGGCAACCATGGGAGCACTTTCAGCGGCACTGCCGCTGGGTGCTACAGCCTTTGATTTTGTTCCCGGAAAGGGCAACGATTTCAATTTCCTTTTACTCGGTGACCTCCATTTTGATAAGCTGGAGCATCACGATATGGAGTATGTAAAAAAGAACTATCCGAATGATATTGTGCAGATCCAAAATTATTCACGTATTACCCGCGACAACTTTCCTGTGCTGATGCAGGTGGCTAAAGAAAAAGCCACACAGGCGAAAGCAGATTTCTGGCTGCAGTTGGGTGATTTTGTAGAAGGGCTTTGCGGTTCACAACAACTGGCCGAGCAACAGACACGTGATTTTATCTCGTATGTGGCTGGTATGAATATCAAACGACCCTTTTTTGTGGTGAAAGGCAATCACGATATCACCGGCGAGGGTGCGCGCGAAACCTATAAGCAAACCGTACTTTCCTGGCAGGGTGAAGAGCTGAAAAAAAAGCTGGCAACTGCCAATACCACCTTTGTATATAAGAAGGCACGATTTATAATTTTTGATTGCTATACAGCAGATGAAAGCCTGGAATGGCTGAAGAAAGTGCTGGCCGAGCATAAGGAAGATCTATTATTCTTCTGCGTGCATCAGCCTGTTGTTCCTTATACAGCAAGAGCCAACTGGCATGTGTTTGCCAAACCTTCACAGAAGGCAAAGCGCGACGAACTGCTTGAAATGCTGGGGCGCCACCATGCTATTGTACTTACAGCCCACCTGCATAAAACGAGCATACTCACCCGCCGTACCACCAGTGGCAAATTTGTGCAGGTAGGTATTGGCAGCGTGATCCCGGCTGTGGACGCGCCGGTAAAAGATCATCTGAGAGGAACCAGTGCCTATGGTGTAAGCCTGCTTGATCTGGAGCCCAAATTTTCTGCCACTACACTTGAAGAGCGGAAAGATAACCTGGAAAAGGAAGCACCTTATATAGATCATTTTGAATATGCTGACTTTTGCGGCTATGCAACAGTGAACGTGTCGAAGAAAAATGAAGCGAGCATGGTCATATATGCGAATGCTGATAAGAATGCCTGGGCTACGGTAGACCTTACCGGGCTGTTAAAATCTTAGCTGTTATAAAGCGGTATCCGCCGGCCGGTGGCAGACAGCAGTTTGCGTAACCGGTTTCTTAATTTGCTGGCACAGCACAAGGTAATCGTATTAAGTGCACATTTGCACGAATATTCAGTGTTAAGCCGTGAAACGGATTCAGGCAATATAGTGCAGGTAATGGTGAATAGCGTAAACAGGGGGCTGGAGCCTCCGCAACCCAAAGGATACATCACAGAATATAAAGGAGATGGGTGGATCAGTGCAGACCCTGACTGGCAACCCGCCACTCGCGAAGTGCGACGGAAAATATTGAAAGAAGAAAAAAAACATATCCGCAGTTTCAGAAGGGCTGACCTGCCGGGATATGCAGTAATATCTGTATCTGCCGACAAAGAGGAAGTGATATTGAATTACTATAATGGATTATCAGAAAAACCATACGAACAGATCAATCTTACAGCGCTTCAAAAGCGCTGAACCAAAACCAAGTGATTATGCAGCAACCTGTTTTTATTGGAGTAGATATTGGCGGCTCACATATTTCTGCGGCCAGGATAGATATGAATACAGCTATCGTAATGGATCAGTATAAAGTACGGGAAAGTGTAAACACGCAGGCACAGGCAGCAGAGATCATAGAAACCTGGACTGCTGCAATACGGAAAGTGGCTATTGATACTCCTTCAGATGCTATACACCTCGGGATAGCCATGCCCGGGCCATTTGATTATAATGAAGGTATCTCCGGGATGAAAGACCAGGGGAAATATGATTCTTTGTTTGGGCTGAATGTAAGGGTCTTGCTGGCTGATGCATTGAATATGCCTGCAGCACAAATATTTTTTATGAATGATGCAGCCTGTTTTTTACAGGGCGAAATGTTTGGCGGCGCAGGCCGTGGAAAACAAAAAGCAATCGGACTTACCCTGGGCACAGGCCTGGGATCGGCCTGGTATGAAGAAGAAACCGGAGCTGTAGATGCAGACCTGTGGCGATCTCCTTTCAAAACCGGTATAGCGGAAGATTATCTTTCCAGCCGGTGGTTTATTAGTTGTTATTACCAACTATCAGGCAGGAAAGTAGGAAATGTAAAAGAATTGCTGGAACAGCGGCCGGATGATAAAAATGTAGATAAGGTACTGGATATTTTTGCTGTTAACCTGGCTGCGTTCCTGTTGCCGCTGATAAAAGAAAAGGAAGCAGATGTAGTGCTGTTAGGCGGAAATATATCCCGTGCGTATGATCTTTTTTCAGGTACATTGATTGATACGCTTTTACAAAATGACGTAGATATATGTATACAGCAAGCCGAGGATGGCGAAACTGCGGCTATGCTCGGAGCTGCTCATGCCTGCATGAAACATACCTGTTTGCCCGGTCTGCGGGTTATCTGATCCTGTTAATATTCATAATGCCTCATCCTGAATTTTTTGTTGATCATTTAAATTTTTAATCGAATGAAACGATTTACTTTTTTCCTTGCCTTTTCTTTCCTGCTGGCCATAGGCTCTTATGCGCAGGAAAGAATAATAAAAGGAAAGGTTACCAGCAGTGTAGATGACCAGCCGCTTGAAGGCGTAAGTGTCGCTGCTATTGGTGCCGGTAATGCGCGAACCCAGACAATCACTGATTCTGCAGGGCAATATGCCATCAGGGTTACTGCTGACATAAAGGAGCTGGAGTTTACGCACATTTCCATGCACACACTTACCATGAAATTACCGGCAGGCAATGAACTGAATGTACAAATGTCTGGCAAGGGCATTGATCTCAGCCCGGTGGTAGTAACAGCTTTGGGCATCAAACGTGAAGCCAAGGCGCTGAGTTACTCACGGCAGAAAATGGATGTTGATAATCTCGTATCAGCACCTGCTACGAATATCGCCAGTGCTTTATCAGGCAAGCTGGCTGGTGTGCAGATCACGCCGCCATCTTCCAACACCGGATCAGCCCGTATTATTATCCGCGGCAACAATTCCATTACCGGCAACAACCAACCCCTGTTTGTGATCGATGGTATTCCTGTCGATAACGAAGCCGGCGATAAAAGCCAGCAAACATCCGGAAATAATGCACTGGATTATGGGAATGTTGCAGCCAACATTAACCCGGAAGATATTGAGGGGATCGAGGTGCTGAAAGGCCCCAATGCCTCTGCGTTATATGGTTCGCGTGCGGCTAACGGCGTAGTACTGATCACTACAAAGAAATCTGCCGGTACGCGGTTCAGGGTTACGGTAAACTCCAATAGCACTTTCCAGCGCATCACACAGTTCCCGGAATATCAGAATGTGTTTGGCGCAGGCAATAGCCATAAACTGGAAGGGTCCGGCTCTACCAGCAATCCATTACGGATACCCGATATCAGGGTGTTTAACAGAAGCTGGGGAGCTCCTATGGTAGGGCAGCCGGTGATCGGCATCGACGGAAAGGTGAAGCCCTATCTTCCTCAGGAAGACAATGTGCGTGATTTTTATCAGACAGCCGGCATGTATACCAACTCTGTTGCTGTTGAAGGTGGTAATGCACAAAACAGCTACCGGTTTTCTTATACAAATTTCAAGGGTAATAGTGTAGTAGCAGGCGTGAATGAAAATACCCGTCATAATGCCAATATCCGGATGGTCAACACACTTTCAAAAGCTGTCAATTTTGATTCAAAAGTGACTTATATCCGCAATACGGTAGATAACAGGCAGTATATGAATGGCAGTACTAAGAATCCTATTTATCAATATGCTTTCATGATCAGGGACGTCCGGTTGAGTGATTATGAACAGTATAAAGATGAATACGGAAATGAAGCAGGTACCCACCGCGATTTTCTGAATCCTTACTGGGCCATCAATGAAAACCCTAATAGGGATACACGTGATCAGTTGCTTACCGCTTTTAACGTGAATGTAACCGCGACCAAATGGTTGAAATTTACCGGCCGCCTGGGAACGGAAATGTACTGGTGGACAGGCATGGAGTTCAACAACCGTGGCGCACAGGCCGATCCCGATGGTTCATTAAGGACATTCAATAATCAACTGAACAATCTCAATGCTGATGTATTTGCTACAGTAAACAAACAGGTAAAAGATTTCTCTCTTACTGCTGTTGCAGGTGCGAGCCGCTTTCAACTCAATACGCAAAAACGAAGCCAGCGTATCAACTCGCTTATTCAGGCCGGATTGATGAATATTTCCAATTCCAATGAATTTCCTACTGCTACAGATGTACTGGCACGTAAGGCCATCAATTCAGTATATGGATCAGCAACCATTGGCTTCCGGAATTTTTTGTTTGCAGATGTAACAGCGCGTAACGACTGGTCATCCACATTGCCACATGGCAATAATTCTTATTTCTATCCATCATTTGGTGGCACGTTTGTGTTTACAGATGCGTTTAAAGGGATCAATAAGAGAATACTTTCCTTTGGCAAACTGCGTGCTTCCTATGCTATTGTAGGTAATGATACGGATCCTTATCAACTGGAGCCCACTTATAGTTTCTCCGGTATTTATAATGACCAGGCTTATGCCACACTGGCTTCCATCTATTATAACTCAGACCTGAAACCTGAAAAGACACGCTCCTTTGAATTTGGTACAGACCTGCGGTTTTTCAAAGATCGCTTGTTGCTCAATTATACCTATTATCATTCTGCTACTACCAACCAGATCATCTCCGCACAGATCACACCGTCGAGCGGATTCGACCGCAAGTTTTACAATGCCGGTCAGATCAACAACTGGGGACATGAAGTGTCTGTAGGTGCAGTGCCTGTTGAAAACAAGAAGTTCAGTTGGAATGTGATGGTCAATTTTGCTACCAACCACTCGAAAGTGGTGAGTCTTATTGACGGAGTGAACAGTTTCCGCCTCAACGAATGGTTTGGTAATGCAGTAGTATATGCTGAAGTGGGGCAACCTTACGGTATTATCAGGGGCCGTGGTTGGAAACGTGATTCACTGGGCCGTAAACTGGTAGCTGCGGACGGTGGCGTACTGACCACGCCCAACAGCCTGCTGGGAAGCGTGTTGCCTGATTGGACGGGCGGTATCAATAATAGCTTCAGGCTTGGTGATTTTCGCTTTAGCTTCCTCGTAGATGTGCGTAAGGGTGGTAAATATTATTCCGGTACGTTCAAACGTGGCATCCAGAGCGGAGCATACGCCATTACACTTGAAGGCCGCGAAGATTATTATTATCATACTTATATCCTGGGTGAAGATCCAAACCTGGGCACCAGCGGATTCATTTTTGCAGATGCCTACTTTGAAGACGGACGCCCCAATGATAAATACCTCAACCCGCTGAACGCTTTTCAGGGTAAAGGTTATTTCGCCAATGAAGAATTGCACATGTTTGATGCTTCTTATGTAAAGCTCAGGGAAGTGGTGGTAGGATATGATATTCCTAAAAAACTGCTTGGCAAATCCATGTTCTCCAGTGCCAGGGTATCACTCTCTGCACGTAATCTCTGGATCATTTATCAGAATACGCCAAGGGGTATGGACCCTGAAGCCAGTGTCACTTCCGGCAACGGACAGGGCATTGAGTATGGATCATTGCCTCCTAATACCACTTATGGATTTGATATTCGATTCACTTTTTAATTAATGTATATGAAGCAAAATAATTTCTGGATAGGACTTGTATTGGCTGTCAGCCTGCTGGGAAGTGGCTGTACCAAAGAACTGGAGAAGCTGAATGAAAATCCCAATAGCCCTTCTGTAGTAGATCCTGAATACCTGTTGAATACTTCCATATTCAATACAATGAATTTCTTCGGTGGTGATATGCGCCGTCGCGTGCTTTCCCATTATTCCAACTATGTAAGTGTAGGAGGCGGACAATTTGAACGCTATTTCTATTTTGTTTCTTCAGACAATGAATACTGGCGTACTGCTTACATTCAGTGTTTGCAGCCACTGCATCAGATAGAGCGGAATTTCGGTGATAAACCTGCCTATGCCAACAGGGTAGCTATTGCACGGATATTGCGCGCATATGTCTATTCCAATATTATAGCGATCTGGGGTAGCATTCCTTATCAGAGCGCTCTCTCCGGTGAAAACAGCATTTCCTATAATAAAGAGGAAGACATTTATATGGAACTGCTGGAAGAATTGAAAACGGCGGCATCTGCTATTAAACCGGACGGAGATAAATACATCAGTTCTGCTGATGCGATGTATGGAGGCAGCCTGGATGGATGGAAGAAATTTGCCAATACGCTGCGTCTTAGGCTGGCTATGCGTATCAGCAATCCTGCGCCCAATGGTAATCCGGGCGAAGCACAGCGGGTGGTGGCTGAAGTGCTGGCAGATGAAGCCAATACTATCATGAACCAATCCGAAACAGCCAATTCCAACTGGGGAAGCAATTCACTTACCTGGAGCTTTTTCTATAACTACAATGTATTCAATGCCACTAACAATGCTGCCAGCCTCAACGTTATCAGCGAATCGTTGCTGCAACACATGCTGCCCTACGGAGATCCCCGCGTGTCTGTATATGCCAAACCGGCTTCACAGGGACCACATGTGGGACAATACTGGGGGATGCCTAAAACCACTTCTCTGCCGACCGGTTTCAGTATGCCCGACAACCCGCACAGTGGAAGAGCGCCGGCCGACTACTCGCAGGTAGGTGATTACTTTTCAAAACCCAATGCTGAATTCGTATTCCTCTCTTATGAAGAAGCCTGTTTTCTTAAAGCAGAAGCTGCGCTGAAAGGCTGGGGAGGTTCCCTTACTGCGGAGCAATACTATAATAATGGCATCAAGGCTTCGATGGAAAAATATGGAATAGCTTCAAGTGCGATCAATAGCTACCTTCAGAAGGATGGCATTAAATGGAACACAGCAGTAGACACAACAGGCAGCAATGGCGCTTATACCGATTACCTGGGTATTACTACCAGCGCTGTGCTCAATGTGAATCCTATGCGCCAGATCACCATGCAAACATGGCTGGCCGGTTTTTATAATGCCATCGATGCCTGGACACTATTGAGAAGAACACAGGAATTGGAGTTTCCCCCTCACTTCAATCCGGATGGCAGTGAAGGTGGTACTGTCGGTTATGCCTATATCCCTCAAAGGATCGTATATCCGGATATTGAATACCAGACCAATGATACCGAGATCAAAAAGGCATTGCCCTGGCTGGGTGGACCTGATGCCATGAAGACCAAGTTATGGTTTGCACTTCCCAATAAAAGAAATCCTTATTTACCCGAATAATATAATCAGTATATGAAGAAGATAATGTATGCCCTCCTTTGCGTTGCTATGCTGGCATCCTGCAAAAAAGACGGCGAAAATCTGATAGATCCCTCAAAATATGTTTACCCGATTGAGCCGGTTAAGCTGAAGGAAGATGCAAGGGTGGGAGCTTATTATATGCAGTATAAAACTGCCGATTGGCAGAAGCCAATGGCTGATACAGCTTCACTTGGTTTTTATGATGCACTGCAGGCCCCGGTTTTTGATCAGCACCTGGCCTGGGCCGAACAGGGTGGTGTTGATTTTTTTGTATTCAAATGGGATGGCACTTCCGGCAATGCCATGCTCAACGCAGCTAAAGCAAGGATCAATGCAGCAGGCAATGCGGGTACAAAAATCGTGATCGAATATGTGACCACACATATAGGTGCTACCAATGCATCACCACTCAGTGGTGCGAAACTGCAAACGCTCATCAATGAATGGAAAACGCTTAACACCAGCTTTTTCTCTGACGACAGTTACTACAAAATTGATGGACGGCCTGTGGTGCTGCTGGGACCTCTTAACCTGTCTACAGCTGCGCGGACAAGCATTGATTATAAAAAAGTGGCAGACTCTATCCGTTATGAACTGGGCCAGTTGAATGTTAATCCCTACATCATTGGTGAATTTACCACAGGCTGGGTTGCGCCGGTCAACTATCCGGCAGAATGGTTGTCTGCAATGGATGGCATTGTGCTCAACAACTGGGCAACTACTGACTATGACCGCTTCTATGCTTTTTACAGCTACAGTGATATGAATTATAAAAACTGGCAAACAACACTGGCTGCACAGAATGTGGATTTTGTTCCCTGTATTTTTCCGGCATATAATAACCCTGCTACGGCAACACAATATGTATTCGACAGAACGGATAAGAACTTTACCGACTACTGCAATGTTGCCAAACGGAATATAGGCAATGACCGGTTTGTGCTGGTTAATTCCTGGAACGATTTTCAGAAGGGTAATGCCCTGGAGCCTGGTAAAAAGTATACTACAGAATCGCTTGACATACTGAAACGGGAACTAAAAAAATAAACTGACTGGATAAAACTGCTGCCTCTGTATACCGCAACTGACTATTGCGGTATGCAGAGATCATTTTTTCATTTTCAAAACTGCATAAGAATGGTTAGAAAAAAATTATGGGTAACGTTTATCCTGCTGGTTGGGATATCAGCCCTGCATGCCCAGCCTTCTGGCAAACAGGCTGTGAACCGCCCCAGGTTAGTGGTAGGAGTAGTAGTGGATCAGATGCGCTGGGATTATTTATACCGGTATTATGACCGGTATAATGAAACAGGTTTTAAAAGAATTCTGAAAGAAGGATTTTCCTGCGAAAATACCGTCATCGATTATTTGCCTACGGTTACTGCCATCGGACACAGTTCTGTTTATACCGGGTCCGTACCTGCTATTCACGGTATCGCAGGCAACGATTTTATTATCAACAGTACAGGGAAAACCATGTATTGTACAGAAGATAATGATGTGACTACAATAGGTAGCAGGTCAAACGCCGGGAAGATGTCGCCCAGAAATCTGCTGGCCAGCACCATTACAGATGAACTGAAACTGGCTACCAATTTCCGTTCTAAAGTAATCGGTATTGCACTTAAAGACAGGGGTGCTATCCTGCCTGCTGGTCATGCAGCTAATGCTGCATACTGGTTCGACAATGTTAGCGGCAATTTTATTACCAGTACCTGGTATATGAAACAATTGCCTGAATGGGTAACAAAATTCAACGAACAACGCCTCCCTGAAAAATACTTGAAACAGGACTGGAACCTGCTTTATAAGCCAGAGACATACCTGCAGAGCACAGCTGATAATACTCCTTATGAAGGCCTGTTGGGAAATAAGGAAACACCCGTTTTCCCGATCCGCACTTCTGAAATGTTTGCAAAGGATTATGATATCATCCGTAGCACACCCTATGGTAATACATTGACAGCCGATATGGCAAAAGCTGCCATACTCGGTGAGAAACTGGGACAGGGTGCCGAAACTGATTTTCTTACGGTGAGTTTTTCATCCACCGATTATATCGGTCACAAGTTTGGTATCAATGCCATGGAAATTGAGGACACTTATCTGCGGCTTGATAAAGACCTGGGTGATCTCTTAAGTTTCCTGGATAACCGTGTAGGGAAAGGCCAATATACTATTTTTCTTACAGCAGACCATGGTGCTGCACACAATATCGATTTCCTGAAGGATAATAAGATCCCTGCAGGCAGATGGTCGGGCAGTACATTAATGAAAGAGATGAATACAAAACTGGCTACCGCATTCGGCGTGCAGAACCTGGTACTAAGCCTGATGAACTCGCAGGTACATTTCAACTATCAGAAGCTTGACAGTGCAGCATTGGATGAAGCAGCAGTACGCAAGGTGGTGATGAATGTGCTGAAGCGGAATGAAGACATTTCATTTGCCGCCGACATGGACCAACTTGGGCAGGAAGCTATTCCCGCAGAAATAAAGGAAAGAATGGTGAATGGATATAACAGGCAGCGGTCAGGAGGGATTTTCTTTATCCTGAAACCAGCAGTGTCATCTGCCGGAAAAACCGGTACCGGCCATGGTGCCTGGAATCCTTATGACTCGCATATTCCTCTTTTATGGATGGGCTGGGGCATCAGGCAGGGAGCAACCAACCGCCAGACAGGTATGACGGATATTTCCGCCACTCTCGCAGCATTGCTGCACATCCAGATGCCCAATGGCTGCATTGGCAAGCCTATTACAGAAATTTTAAACCGCTAACCCTTCATGAATCTCAAACGTTTTCTACTTATAGTAATAATTTGCTCCAGTTGCATTGCGCATGCCCAGACTGGCAGCAATGTGAAATATATCGATCCGACTATTGGAGCTGTAGGGCATATACTGGAACCAACACGTCCCGCTGTACACCTGCCTAACAGTATGGTGCGTGTATTCCCTGTTCGCAAGGACCAACTGGATGATCAGATCAAATTTTTTCCGCTGACTATTTCCTCACATCGCCAACCAAATTTATTTGGCATAATGGGATTCAGTAATGAAAAGGAATATGGTATAAAAGGTTATACCTGGGATAATGAAATAGCTACGCCTTATTATTATAGCGTGCGGCTGGAAGATAGTGGCGATAGCATTGAATTCGCTCCAGCGGAAAGAAGTGGTTTCTTCCGTTTTCATTATGCAGACAATGGCGAACATTTTATCCGCTTTCATACCGTTAATCCGGGCCGCCTGCAACTGGAAGGCAAACGTGCTGTGAGCGGTGTGGAATCTTACCAGGACCTGACTGCTTATTTTTATGCAGAGCTGGACACAGATATACAACAGGGTGCTTCTTTTGAAGACACGACCCAACGCCGGCTGATACTTCAATTGAATAAAAATGTGAAACAGGCAGACGTGCGATACGGTATTTCATTTATCAGCAAAGAGCAGGCCCGTCAAAACCTTCAGAAGGAAATCCCGGATTGGGATTTTCAGCAAGTGAAAAGAAAAGCCTTTCTTGCCTGGGATAAAGTGATGTCACAGATCAATGTAGAAGGGGGAACACTTGCACAAAAACGGGTGTTTTACACTTCGCTTTATCGCAGCTACGAGCGGATGGTGAATATCAATGAATATGGCCGTTATTACAGTGCTTATGACCGTAAAGTGCATAATTCATCCAAACCATTTTATGTAGACAACTGGCTTTGGGATACCTATATCGCCCTGGAGCCTTTGCAAACTATTCTCAATCCCGGCATGCAGGCTGATAAGATCAATTCATATATCAATATGTATGAGCAAAGCGGTTGGATGCCATCCTTTGCCCTTGCATTCGGAGATAATCCTTGTATGACAGGCAATCATGCTGCTACATGGATAGCTGACTCATGGGTGAAAGGGATCAGGGATTTCAACCTGCAACATGCACTGGAAGGCCTGAAGAAAAATTCCCTGCAGGCGACATTACTTCCCTGGCGCAACGGGCCAGCCACTTCACTTGATTCATTTTACAATCGCCATGGCTATTTCCCTGCGCTTCACCCGGGAGAAAATGAATGGGTGCAGGAAGTAAATGGATTTGAAAAAAGACAATCAGTGTCTGTGACACTTGAAAACAGTTATAGCGACTGGTGTATTGCTTTTCTGTTGCGCCAGGCAAAAGATAAGGCAGGCAGTGATCTGTTTATGCAAAGAGCAGGATTTTACAAAAATGTATTCAGACAGGATAAAGGATTTATGTGGCCAAAAGACAGTACCGGGAAATGGATTGAACCATTTGATCCGAAATTTTCCGGAGGCCAGGGAGGCCGCCATTATACTACAGAAAATAATGTGTATACATACAACTGGGATGTGAAACATGATCTGCAGGGATTGTTTACACTCATGGGCGGACATAAAAAAGCGGAAGCCAAGCTGGATGAGTTGTTCCGCCAAAACCTCGGAAGAAGCAAGTACGAATTATGGAATACATTTCCTGATGCCACAGGCCTGGTAGGGCAGTTTGTGATGGGTAATGAACCAAGTTTTCATATTCCCTACCTCTATAATTATACCGGTGCTCCCTGGAAAACACAAAAGCGGATCCGCATGCTGCTGGATACCTGGTTTACCGACAACCTGTTTGGTATACCCGGTGATGAAGACGGTGGCGGGATGACAGCTTTTGTTGTTTTTTCTATGATGGGTTTTTTCCCGGTAACTCCCGGTGTACCTGTTTACAATATCGGCAGCCCTGTGTTTGAAAAGATCACCGTCAATCTTCCGGGTGGTAAGAAATTTTCTGTTGTTGCTAAGAACAATTCGGCAGGAGCACGCTATATACAAAGTGCAAAACTCAATGGCAAGAACTGGGAGAAAGCATGGTTCACCCATCGTGATCTTGTTGCCGGTGCTGTATTGGAGCTGCAGATGGGTGAAATACCCAATAAGCAGTGGGGCAGCAAAGGGCAGGATGCACCTCCATCGGCTATGGAAATAGACCCGGCCGCGTTTTAAAATAAAAAATCAGCTCAATGATAATTAAAAAATATAACACCCTCTTCTTGCTGGCATTTGCCCTGCCTGTTGTGGCCGGGGCGCAGGTGAGAGGGATACATCTTAGCTGGAATGGCACTTCTTCATCCACTACAGCTACGACTATGGCCATTACCTGGATGAGTGATGCAAAAGGATATGAAACAGTCTGCTACGGCACAGACAGTACAAAGCTGGATAAAAAGCTGATCGCAAAAGAAGGTTATTCAACAGATATGAAAACATATCTGTTAAAAGCAACACTTACCCGGTTAAAACCCCGCACCTATTATTATTACAGGATAGGTGATGGCCGGGACGGCAGCAGCAAGATCTACAGTTTCAGAACCGCCGGCAAAACAGGAAGCAATACTGCTTTTACAGTGGGTGTCTGGAGTGATACGCAGGATAATAAAGGCAATCTCAGTTTTGAACAAACCGATAGCATTGTAGCAAAACTTGCTGCTTATCCGCTTCATTTCACCCTGCATACAGGAGATATTGTGGAAAACGGTTCAGTGCAAAGAAGCTGGAACAATTTTTTTGGGACAGCACAACCGCTCAATGCACGATTTCCATTTATGTCGGTCACCGGTAATCATGATGTGGTCAATGACCGGCAGGCAGGTCAGTTTCAAAAACCTTTTCCGGTGTACTATGATCTGTTCAATCTTCCCAATGATCAGTTGAACTATTCTTATGATTATGGCAACACCCATTTTGTAGCTATCAATTCAGGGTATGCCAAAGGAGCAGAGAAAGACAGCCTGGTGCATTTCAAACCAGGTTCAGCCGAATATAAATGGCTGGAGAAGGACCTGGCCAAAGCCAGGCGCAGCAAACATATCCGCTGGATCGTTCTTTATTGTCACTATCCCATGTATGCTTATGGAGTGAGCCAGGTGGAACAATGGCAGCAGCATATAACTCCCCTGCTGGATAAGTTTGGAGTGGACCTGTGCATTTCCGGCCACCGGCATGTATACGAACGGCATCAGGCTGTAAAAGCCGGTGTTCCCTCGGGCATTAAAGACCGGCATGTATATGATCAACCTGCCGGTACAGTATATATCACAAATGGTTCAGCCGGCGGCTCCCTGCAGGGCACAGGAGGAAAGGATCTGCCTACGATGATATTCACTCCTTCAGAAAAAATATATACCTATGGAATACTGGCAATATCTCCACATGAAATAAGGATGGATGTGTATGAAAAGAGCGGCAGGAAGATCGATTATTTTACAATCAGGAAGGAGAAGAAATGATCCTGTTGGTTGACAGGTGTTGGAGTAGTTAAGTGAAAGGCCCGGAAATAATACCGGGCCTTTCTTATAGGGGTGCTCAGTTATAAAGATTTTATAGCTATAGTCAAACTTTTGGTAAACAGGTTTGTTCAAAATGGTTGATTCAAAAGCCATTTATGAAAAAACAATACCTGCTAAGGAAAGGTCCGTTTATTTTAGTGCTCAGCCTTTCTTATTATATTTCCTTTTCACAAAATCAATTTGCAAAAGCTCCATCATCTTTTCCGGGAAGATTGACAGTCTGAAACCAAATGGAAATGGACAAAAAGCAATCAGCTTATCCTTTCCCATAGGGTTTGATATATCTTCCAAAACTATTTACCCGGGCAATGATGGAAGTTTTAGTGACACTCTTACCGATCCCGAAGGGAAATACACCATATCTGATGGCAATTTCCTTATAACCTGTATTTCAAGCCAGGCAATAAATATTCGATTAAGTATGAAGCAAAAAATATTCTTTTAAGCGAGGTTCAACTGGGAGGAGATGATATACCTGTTAATCGATATTTCATTACTAAGCAGCAGGAGAAAACCTTCTTCAACCCCGGTGAAAAGAAAACTGAAGAGGAATTCCGGCTTTTGCTGAACAACTGGAAACAAAGAGAATCAAAAAGGATCTCTTCAAGGCTTCCCGGGGTGCAGTTATTGAGGCTATTTGCTTTCAGCCCCTTTATTGGTTTGATCAAGTGCTGCTTTGAATCCTTTTGCCAGTTTTTCAGCCGGCCCTACTCCCCAGTAATGGAGGAAAAATATCCGGGGACTTTCATGTATCATATGGTTATGAACGGCTACTACTTCAATACCGTTCTGGATCAATGTTTTTATCACAGGTTCCACTTCATTTTCCAACATGGCAAAGTCGCCGGCTACTGCGGCCCGGTCAGGGGTCCCCTGCCAGGCAGCCCAGGTGTTAAAACCGGCAAAACTGCTTACAGGTATGCCATGCTCCTGCAATTTTACATCCGGCCGGCCAATAGTATATTTATATACGCCTTTGTTTAATTCACCCTTATAGCCAATAATAGAATCCAACAGTGGAATACGGATAGTATTGATCACACTATCAGCTTTGCCGGCTTTGGGGTCTTTCCTCCTGACTTCCGCCACTTTATTAAAAATGGCTTTTACTCCTGTGGCTAATTGATCAACTTTCCCTTTTCCATCAATATGCATATACATTACATTCGGATGGCTGCGTACAAAATGGTTGTGAATGGCACTGATAGTAAAGCCCTGGCTGATCACTTCTTGTTGCACAGGCGCAAGATCGGTTTCTGTTACAACAATATCACCCATTACCATTGCGCTGTCTTTACAGGGAGTAAAGGCCGCCCAACTACCCAGGCCCATCGGCGGAATGATTTTAAATCCATCTACTACTATGTTAAGATCGTTTTGGGGAACGGTAATTTTGTACTCGCCATTTTTGTCCACGCCCTTCATAGCGGTGATCTGTTCAATTTTTGCAATGTCGAGCTTACTGCTTCCAGGGGGGCAGGAGATCGTGCCCTTTTTCATTTCATTGTCTGTAGTATCCCGGCCACTTCCTGATTGATTGCAGGAAATCATAAATATAGCTAAGGCGGGCATTGAGATGAAAAGACGGTTCATATTTAGAGATGTTTATTCATTGATCGTAAATGTTTCCTGGCCTTTATCAGCGGCTCTTACAATGCTAATCTAACCAGTAAGTTTGAATGAATTCTGAAGTTTATGTGCAGCAGGAAGTCCTTTGTTTTAATAGGGACGAATATTGCAAAGCGATCAGATTTCCGGACTTTGGACATAAAATGTATATTTAATGAATTGTGTTCATTTCATAGGCCTTCATTCTACAATCTTACAAGCCATGCCTTCAACCGGAACAATCAGGGGAATTTCTTTCTTTATGAGCATTGGTTTAGTGGGTTTTTTTGCTGTATTTGTAGGCTTTGGGAAAACCCTGCCGCCAGCTATCCGTGATGAAAGAACTCCTATTTCAATCTATATCCATGGTGCTTTTGCTTTTTGCTGGTTATGCCTGTTTTTTATCCAGGCAACTTTAATAAGATACAACAATTTCCGGTTGCATAAAGCTCTCGGGATCTTCGGAGCTTTTATTGCAATTGGCACTGCTTTAACCATGTTGCCGGCAGGTGTATACCAGGTGCAGAAAGACCTGGATAAAGGTTTGGGTGAAGCTTCTTATTCAAACATAGTTGGTGTGGTTACCAATGCCACCATATTTCTTGCGATCGTTATTGCTGGTATCCTTAATCGGAAAAACCCGCCAGTGCATAAACGGTTAATGCTTTTGGCAACTATTTTAGTGTTATGGGTAGCCTGGTTCCGGTTCCGTCATTATTTCCCTTCAGTGCCAAGACCTGATATCTGGTTTGGTTTAGTATTGTCCAATAGCCTTATCATCGTCTCCTGGATATGGGACAGATCTGTAAATGGAAGATTGCATCCTGTACTGGGTTGGGTTGGGGCATTTATTATTGCGGAGCAGACTTTTGAAGTAATCATGTTCGACAGTCCCGCATGGCGTTTAGTTGGGAAAGGAATTTTTGATCTTTTAGCCATTAAATAAATTGATTGTTGGGTATTTCCAGCAGGTTGATCTAACGTGTTTTCACGGATTAAAATGGGGCTAAAAAACGGTTGAAAAAATGCCATATGTGTTATAAACTTGTTCTGCTTTATAAAAAATCACTCTCGGAAAATTTTAATACCGGCTACAAACTTCATACCTCCAGAACTGCGCAGATAGGTGATCAGTATAATCCCATTGCTGCGCCATAACAATGATCATTTTTTGCTCGAATCGAAGATCACCGTATCTGAAGAAAATCGGGGAATTTCCGAAACCCCATTTGAAAAAGTAGGAGCATTTTAAACCATCCAACATGAAAAAATTAATGTTCAGCCTGTTGGCTATTGCCATTGTAGCAGGGGTAAGTGCGTTCACTTTGAACAAACCCGGTCAGGTTAAAAAGCCGGTAGATGCTGCTATCTACTATCAAACGACAGAAGGTTTCTATGTACGGACCAATCCGGAAACAAATTGCCAATTGCCTTCCGACAATCCATGTGAGGTATATTTTTTACATGATCCGGGCGTTCCCTCTTTTTACATTAGCAGCCCTCCCGCGCCCTATACCGGATCGGGAGTTTGCGGAAGACGTGAATGATCCTGTTTTTATAAAGGCCGTTGTATTCACATAACGGCCTTTATAATTTATTAGTTTTTTACGTTAACCTTTGGATCTATAAACTCCCATTCCATTATATGAGGATGCTGGTGTTCCCTCTTTTGTATCTCCTCAAATTTCTTTACAATTTCGGGATATTGTGTAGCGATATCGGTTGCTTCATTCCTGTCTGCTGCAAGATTATATAACTGCCAGAGAGCGTTGGGGTTTTTTCTTACATCCGTCCGCACCCCTTTCCAATCGCCCATGCGTATCGCGATCTGTCCGCCTTTCTCAGGATATTCAAAATAGAGATATTCATGCCTCTTTTGTGTAGCATGGTTGCCTTTTAGTTCCTGTAAAAATGAAATACCATCGGTTTTATTCGGAATAGTCTGCCTGGTCAGTTCTGCCAGTGTAGCCAGCAGATCGTATTGCGCGGAAACAAGGTTGCTGGTTTTTCCTGCAGGAATGATACCCGGCCAGCGTGCAATAAAGGGCTCGCGGACCCCTCCTTCGTATAAATCCATTTTTAACCCGCGCAAGCCACCTGCACTGTTGAAAAACTTGGTGTTGACACTCCCATTGAATGTAGCTCCATTATCACTTGAAAACATGATAATAGTATTATTGTCTAATCCCAGTTGCTTTATCTTTTCCATAATAATACCAACCTGCACATCGAGATAGGTGATCATGGCCGCATAAGCTGACATGGGGTACTTGTGAGAGGCATAACCCAGTTGCCCATAATACGGCCTTTCATCAAACTGCCCGATATATTGTTGAACAAGTTCATCGGGCACCTGCAACGACAAATGCGGAAGAGTATAGGGCAGGTATAAAAAGAAAGGTTTTTGTTTGTTCCGGTCAATAAACCCAAGCGCTTTTTCTGTCATTTTTGTAATAGCATAATCCCTGCCTTTGTAATAATCGAAATCAGCATCCGTAGCTTTTGTTGAATCCAGGCGCTGGTGAACATTGATAACAGGATTGTTCAATGTATCCCATTTGTCATTTTCCCAGAGATGTGTGGGGTAAAAATTATGTGCCTGTTTCTGATCAAGGACGCTGTAGTAATAATCAAAACCCTGCAATAAGGGACTGCCAGTCGTACCCGGCATACCCAATCCCCATTTGCCAGCCATGCCTGTTGTGTAGCCGGCGTTCTTCAACATTTCCGGTAATGTAAATACCCCTTCGGGTAAAGGCATTTGCCCTCCCTCTTCCTCATCTTTAAATCCACCCAACTCATAATTACCGCGGATATAGGAATGACCACCGTGTTTTCCGGTCATCAGCATCGCCCTGGCGGGGGCGCATACAGGCGAGCTGGCATAATGTTGGGTGAATCGCATGCCTTCTTTCGCCATACGATCAAGATTGGGCGTCTTTATTTTTTGCTGTCCATAGCAGCCCAGTTCGCCATAGCCCAGATCATCAGCGTAAATAAGAATGACGTTGGGGCTACTGCCTGCTTGCTTTGTTGACTTTACCTGCGCATATAATAAAAGGGAAAATATCAGGGCACCTACTAGAAAGAGACATTTTTTCATACTGCTGTTTTTGAAGTTGATGGGCATGTACTTGTTTATTTCCCACCTGCCTTTTTGATAACCTTCTCCACTCTTTTCCGCTTACTTTCTTTATCTATCTCATCAAGCCGTGAATTAAGCGTTTGAATAAATTTCTTCCTGTTCTTATCATTAAGAATGTCTACTGCCTTTTCTGCATACATGGGCAGTTGGTTGACCGGGCTTTGCAGGAGCTGCTCATTGAGCAATGCAAATGCATCATCAGCATATTGCTTTAATGCGCACAGGCTGATCAGGATATTCACTGCATGGTCTTTTGTGATCACCGACCCTTTATCCGCCGCATCAACGATTTTTGAAATGGAAGAAAAGATAGCCCTGGGGTTTTCAGGCGTTATAGTGTTCAATGCGGTCATTGCGCCCCATTGCAGCCGGTTGTTTTTGTGATCGAGTAACGCAAGGAATTCTTTGTAATAAGAAGAGATCAAAGAAGGGTTGATGGCACCTGTTTCGTAGAGAACTTTTATGCAATCGTTCTGGATGTCTTTGTTCCTACTGGAAAGATTGTCTACCAGTTCCTGAACGGCATTTTTATCTTTTTTGGCAGCAATTTGTTTTGCCAGTTCCTGGTTTGGTAGTTCATCTCTGCGGTTGAGGGAAGAAGCAAGCCTGGTTAGCACACTCATTGATTGAATGTTTGATAAGGGTGTTTTTTGATAAGAGTTCTGTAAATGGGAAGTTAATGCATATTTCTGATCAAAACATTTGATGCAGAGGCATCTTGTATATATAAATCCGGCTTCTTTTTACTCAGATCATCTCCTTCTGTATTTTTGCGTAAGAAGCGGTTCAATCTCTTCACACAAAATCATAACCCGGCTTGAAAAACGTACAATTGGGATTGAAGGAGAACTGGAAGCAATTCAGTTTGCTTGTCGTCATCAATGCCTTTGTCGGAGGTATGGTGGGGCTGGAGAGAAGTATTCTTCCACAGATAGCCGAAGCTGAATTTCATATTGCTGCTAAAACGGCGATCCTTTCTTTTATTATCGTATTCGGGATCGTTAAAGCACTTACCAATTATTTTACTGGAACACTGGCCAATAAACTGGGAAGAAAGAATCTCCTGGTGATTGGTTGGCTCTTTGGTATTCCTGTCCCTTTTATACTGATGTATGCCGGGAACTGGAACTGGATCGTTGCTGCAAACATTTTGCTGGGCATTAACCAGGGTCTGGCATGGAGCAGTACTGTTGTAATGAAAATAGACCTGGTAGGGGAGAAGCAAAGGGGATTTGCAATGGGACTGAATGAGTTTGCCGGTTATGTAGCAGTGGCAGCGGTTGCATTTGCTACCGGTTGGATAGCTGCTGAATATGGATTAAGACCGTATCCCTTTTATATTGGCATTGCTTTAACCATACTCGGATTGCTGGGCAGCCTGTTTTTGGTAAAAGATACCCGGCATCATGTCGCACATGAAACCACTACCAGCAACATTCCCAGGCTCAAAAAGATCTTTTGGGAAACGACCTGGGCGAATAAAAACCTCGGCTCAGTTACACAGGCAGGATTGATCAACAATCTGAATGATGCACTGACCTGGGGTCTGTTTCCCATCCTGCTGGCGTCAAAAGGATTCAGCATAGCTGCGATCGGAATAATAACAGCCATTTATCCGGCTGTTTGGGGTATCGGGCAATTATTCACCGGGAAAATGGCCGATCATTATTGCAAAAAGGACCTGCTTTTTTGGGGAATGCTGCTGCAGGGCCTGGCATTGATTGCTTTGCTGTTTGCATCAACAATGGTCCATTTTATCACGCTTTCCTCTGTTCTTGGCTGGGGAACGGCCATGGTGTACCCGACTTTCCTGGCAACAGTGGCCGAGCATACCCACCCTGCAGACAGGGCTGGAAGCATCGGCGTATTCCGCCTTTGGCGTGATATGGGATATGCCATTGGGGCCATTCTTACAGGCGTTATTGCAGATGCTTTAGGCATTAATGCAGCTATTTTTATCATCGGGCTGCTTACTGTTTTTTCTTCCGGCATCATTTATTTCAGGATGAAATGTGAGGATCTTTCCGGAGCGAAACTTTTTAAATGGATTTAGGATACTTGTTCCCAAGCCAATCTTTAATATAACTTTTATCTATCGGAATATAGAATCAATTGATAGCGATTATATGCCCGAAATCCTATTTTTATAATGCTTATGCCTACCGAGCCCGGCAACGTATCAATAGACTTAAAAAACTTATTAAATGGAAAAACAATCACAAGACATCAGCAAATGCCCCTTTCATAATGGCAGCTTAAAAAGCAATGTTGGTGGAAGCGGCACCAGGAATAATTATTGGTGGCCCAATCAGTTAAAAGTGAACATTCTTCGTCAGAATTCATCCTTGTCAAACCCGATGGATAAGGATTTCAATTATGCCGAAGCTTTTAAAAGCCTTGACCTTGAAGCAGTGAAAAAAGACCTTCATGCACTTATGAAGGACTCGCAGGATTGGTGGCCGGCCGATTTCGGGCATTATGGCCCTTTATTTATCCGCATGGCCTGGCATAGCGCCGGCACTTATCGTGTGGGTGATGGCCGCGGTGGTGCAGGTGCCGGGCAGCAACGTTTTGCTCCGCTCAATAGCTGGCCCGACAATGTGAGTCTCGATAAAGCCCGCAGGCTGCTCTGGCCGATCAAACAAAAATATGGCCGCAAGATTTCCTGGGCCGACCTGCTTATCCTTACAGGTAATGTGGCACTGGAATCAATGGGCTTCAAAACATTCGGCTTTGCCGGTGGAAGGGAAGATGTATGGGAGCCGGATGAAGCAGTATACTGGGGTTCAGAAACCACCTGGTTGGGAGGTGATGTGCGATATGCTCAGGGTTCTGACGGTGTGGCCAAACAGCATGGCGTTGTCTCATCCGATGACAATGCCGATGGCAAACTTCATTCCCGCAATCTGGAAAATCCGCTGGCTGCTGTACAAATGGGTTTGATCTACGTAAACCCTGAAGGTCCTGATGGCAACCCCGACCCACTTGTGGCTGCCAAAGATATCCGCGATACATTCGGCCGCATGGCTATGAATGATGAAGAAACAGTGGCGCTGATCGCAGGTGGCCACAGCTTTGGCAAAACCCATGGCGCTGCTCCTGCAACGCATGTAGGTAAAGAACCGGAAGCTGCCGGTATGGAACAGCAGGGGCTGGGTTGGAGCAATAGTTATGGTTCAGGCAAAGGTGCAGACACTATTACAAGCGGACTCGAAGTAACATGGACAAAAACGCCTACCCGCTGGAGCAACAACTTCTTTGAAAACCTTTTCGGCTTTGAATGGGAACTTTCTAAAAGCCCTGCAGGCGCACATCAGTGGGTAGCAAAAAATGCGGATAAGATCATTCCGGATGCATACGATGGTTCAAAAAAACACCTGCCTACCATGCTCACTACTGACCTTTCTTTGAGGTTTGATCCGGTATATGAAAAAATATCCAGGCATTTCCTGGAAAATCCTGATGCGTTTGCAGATGCATTTGCACGGGCCTGGTTTAAATTAACGCACCGCGACATGGGTCCCCGCTCCCGTTACCTGGGGCCGGATGTGCCAGCAGAAGAACTGGTTTGGCAGGACCCTATCCCTGCAGTTGATCACAAATTGATAGATGAGAAAGATGCAGCAGCATTAAAAGCAAAAATACTGGAGTCCGGGTTGAGTGTGGCTGAACTGGTTTCCACCGCATGGGCTTCGGCTTCTACTTTCCGTGGCTCCGATAAACGCGGAGGTGCCAATGGAGCACGTGTCCGTCTGGCTCCCCAGAAATCCTGGCCGGTCAATAACCCGCAGCAATTGCAAAAAGTATTGACTGCATTGGAAAAAATTCAAAAAGAATTTAACAGCACCCAGTCAGGCGGTAAAAAAGTTTCCCTGGCTGATCTCATTGTGCTGGCTGGCGATGCTGCTATAGAAAAAGCAGCAAAAGAAGCCGGGCATAAAGTTAATATTCCGTTTGCACCAGGCCGTATGGATGCTTCGCAGGAGCAGACTGATGTTGATTCTGTCGGTCACCTCGAACCAATTGGCGATGGTTTCCGTAACTATCGCAAAGCAAGTATTCCTGCATCTACCGAAGAGCTGCTGATCGATAAAGCACAGTTGCTTACACTTACTGCTCCTGAAATGACGGTGCTGGTGGGTGGTATGCGTGTACTGGATACGAATTTCGACGGCTCTAAGAATGGAGTGTTCACACAACGCCCGGGCAAACTGACCAATGATTTCTTTATAAACCTGCTCGATATGAATACTGCCTGGAAAGCTGCATCTGAAGACAGGGAATTGTATATCGGCAGTGACCGTGCTACCGGTCAGCCCAAATGGACAGGCAGCCGAGCAGATCTTGTGTTTGGTTCCAATGCTGAGCTGAGGGCTATTGCAGAAGTGTATGGAAGTGCAGATGCGCAGAGCAAATTTGTGAACGACTTTGTAGCCGCATGGAATAAAGTGATGAATCTGGACAGGTTTGATTTGAAATGATAGTAATAATGTTCTCCATAAAAAAAGACACCCACCTGGGTGTCTTTTTTTATGGAGAACCAGATAACTGAATTATTTGCGGACAATCATTGTATCAAATTCGGACGGTTATTGAAATATAAAATTCCAATCATCTGAAAATCAATATGGAGTAATGTGGTATCGTTTTAGTTGGCACTTCCCTGCCAAATCCGCTTCAGATGTTTAAAAACTACTTCAAAACCGCCTTCAGGGTATTCACCCGGAATAAAGCATTTACAGCGATCAATGTGCTGGGCTTATCCATCGGTATCAGCTCTGCATTGATCATTTTCCTCATTGTTCAGTTTGAGTTTGGTTATGATAAAGCAGGAAAAGATACGGATCGCGTTTACCGGGTGGTAATGGACCTTAAGTTTGATGGTACCGACGGCCATTCTGCAGCCGTGCCTGCACCATTAAGTGCAGCCATTCAAAATGAAGTGACTGGTGTGGAGGCAACCGTCCCATTAATGCTTTTTCAGGGCGACGGAACAGCTAAGGTCAGTATCGAAAAAGCAGGATCGTCACAACCTTCAGTATTTAAAAAGCAGAAGGATATCATATTTACCAACCCGGAATACTTCTCTTTATTGCCTTATCAATGGATAGCGGGATCGCCGGAAGCATCACTGAAAAATCCATTCAATGTGGTGCTCACTGAAAGCAGGGTCAAAGAATATTTTCCTTCTGTCGACCCTAACGATGTTGTTGGCAAACAGATAAAGTATAATGATGATTTTTCAGTAACCGTTTCTGGCATCGTAAAAGATTTGAATGAGCGCAGTTCACTCAAGGCGGTTGAGTTTATCTCATTCGCTACCATCGCGCAGACTCATTTGAAGGACGATTTTATGATGAACAGGTGGAACGACTGGATGGCGTATTCCCTTGTATATGTAAAACTGGCAAAGGACACTAAAGCAGCCAATACAGAGAAGCAATTGAACGCATTGTTCGCTAAATATCATAAAGACGCAGGTAAGGATGCGAATAATTATAAGCGGTTCCATTTACAGCCTTTAAGTGATGTTCATTTTAATGCCATGTATGCAGGATTTAACCAGCGGCTCGCCCATAAACCCACTCTGTATGGATTATTTGCAGTGGCCGCGTTCCTGTTATTACTTGCCTGTATCAACTTCATCAATCTTACTACTGCCAATGCTACACACCGGGCAAAGGAGATCGGGGTAAGAAAAACCATGGGTAGCTCCAGGAAGCAACTCATCTTCCAGTTCCTGGGTGAAACTTTTTTGTTAACGGCAGCGGCCTGTATCATTTCGTTTTGCCTTGCACCGTTGCTGCTGAGGTTCTTTGCAGGGTTTATACCTCCCGGCTTGCAATTTCAGCCGTTTACTCAGCCCTATATCTTTTTGTTCTTATTTCTGCTGGCCTTGCTGGTGAGTTTCCTTTCAGGATTATATCCTGCATTTATTTTATCGGGTTATAAGCCTGTAAGCGTTTTAAAGAACCAGTCTTTTGCAAACAAGAGCGAAACAAGACATACCTGGATAAGAAAAACGCTGACCGTATCTCAATTTGTGATCGCACAGTTCTTCGTGATCGCTACAGTGATGGTTGGCAAGCAGATCAATTATTCCCTGAATGCAGATATGGGGTTCAGAAAAACTGCTGTGCTAAGTTTTGATGTGCCCCGTGATGATAGTGCCAGTCTCCGTAACCTGTTGCTGAACGAGATCACTGCTATTCCAGGTGTGGAAATGGCAAGCAGGGGTTTTTTAACACCTGCTGATGCAGGCGCTGCATTTACCAATATAAAATACGGGGATGCGGCAAATGACAATGTTGGGAGTGTACAACTGCGTTGGGGCGATAGCAATTATCTCAAGCTGTTTGATATAAAAATACTGGCAGGCAGGAATGTTCAGAAAAGCGATACTGCCAAAGAATTCCTGATCAATGAAACATATGCCAGCCTGATCGGCTTTAAGCACCCTGAAGAAGCAATAGGAAAGCAATTGGAATTTAATGATAAACTCATGCCCATTGTTGGGGTGATGCGTGATTTTAATGAACAATCATTGCATTCAGAGGTCGGTCCGCTGGTATTTACCAGCATGGATCAGCGGAGCTTTTTCTATCACGTTTTATTGCAGTCAGGTACAGGGTCTAATACATCCTGGCCGGAAACGATTGCAAAAATACAGCAGGTCTATCATAAGGCATATCCTGATGCCGATTTCAACTATAAATTCCTGGATGATACGGTGGCACGGTTTTACGAAACAGAGCAGCGCACATCCAGGCTTTTAAGCTGGGCCACAGGGCTGTCTGTGCTTATCAGTTGCCTCGGCTTATTGGGGCTGGTGATGTATACCATTAATATTCGTACGAAGGAGATCGGTGTAAGAAAGATACTGGGGGCTTCTGTTGCTAATATCATTTCCATACTCTCAAAAGATTTTGTGTTGCTGGTGATGATCGCATTCGCTATTGCCCTGCCTGTTGCCTGGTGGGCAACTTATAAATGGCTGGCTGATTTTGCCTACAGAACAACCATGGACTGGTGGGTATTTGTTATATGCGGTTTTGCCATGTTATTGATAGCGCTGTTTACATTAAGCATCCAGACAATAAGAGCGGCGATGGCCAACCCGGTCAAATCGCTTCGTGCAGAATAGCTAAAAGAAATAGTCGAGGCCTGCAGGATAATATTGTTCTGCAGGCTTTATTTTTATGGTGTGAATGATCTGGCAGATCCGTTTGCCATCAATCAATAAGCAGCATAAAAATGGTTGAAATCTTCGATGATATCCGGAAAATTTACCTGTTCAGCCAGCCTTGTGAAGAGTTGGCCGACTATATCGAGTTTTTCTCTGAATCTTCTGATGAAGCTACAAGGGATTTTACGGGTAATGCCTGCTTTAACGTTAAAATGTTCCCAAGCTGGACACCCACATTCTGGATCAATCTCGGCGCTCCTTATTGCCTGACATTAGGTAATGAACGTCATTATATACCCAAGGGGAAAGATATTCTTGTTACAAGAGATAGCATAGCAGAAAGGCATAACCAGCCTCTGGATCATTTATTTACTATTAAATTTTATCCCGGTGGGCTGGAAACTGTTTTAGGGATCGATCAATCCAGCCTGGCAGGCAAGCTGGTCCATCTGCAGGATGTGCTTCCTGCTTCTTTTATTTTCCGTGTCAAAAGAGCCAAAAATTTTTCGGAAAGACAGAAGTTGCTGGAAGCTTTTTTCGTTTCTCAAATGAGGACCTCCAGACCGCGGGCACATTATATGGAGCTGGTGAGCAAAACAATTGCCACTTATACAACTGGGAATTTGCAATATAATGTGGATGAAATTTCAGCCCGGGTATTTACTACCTCCAAAACGATCAATCGATACTTCAATAAAGTGATCGGCACAACTCCCAAAAGCTATTTCTCTATTATCAGATCGAGAACTGCCTTAACGGCTTATGTGACCAACAGGAAAGGATTTGATCCTTCTGTTTTTGGTTACCACGACATGAGTCATTTTTATAAGGAAGCAATAAAATTTACAGGTGAGCGAATGGCTGTTCATTACCGCTGAGAATGTCCTTTTTTTACCTGTTCTCTTTTCGGATGCTCTTTTAGCTTTGCCCAAAGAATTATCATGAAATATCTTCCGGCCTTTTTGGTTGCTGTTCCGTGTTTGCTGCAGATTGCCTATTCCCAAAATAAGCAGGGCTATGTGCCAAGGATAGAGGCCTGTGATTGCCCGGTTAAAGTAGATAGTAATTATAGCAATCAATGCGGCTACCTGATCGTACCGGAAAACAGGAAAAAGGCAAACGGGAAAACAATTAAGCTGCCATTTATTATTGCTAAAAGCAATAATCCTGATAAACGGAAAGACCCGCTTCTGTTCACTGCAGGAGGACCGGGCGGCAGTTCACTCGACTGGATCACCGGTGTAGGAAAACGTGGTATAATCGATAACAGGGACTGCATTGCATTTGAACAACGTGGGACCCACTATGCGATCCCTGACCTCTGGAGCAATGAACTTAGCGATGCTATCAGGGATTCATATAGAAATAATCTTTCTAAAGACAGCATGGTGCTGGAAGGTGTTAAACGTTATAAAAAAGCACTCGTTAAAAAAGGAATTGATCTTGCCGGTTATAATACGGATGAAACGGTTTCGGACATACACGACCTGTTAAGTGTTTTGCAAATCGATTCAGTTAACCTTTTTGGCGGCTCTTACAGCGGAGGGCTTATGCTGGCCGTTTTGCAAAAAGATCCTTCACGGATCAGGTCGTTGATACTGGATTCTCCACTCCCTACCTTTATTCCGATCGATGAGGATGAGCCGGCCAATTTTAACGAGGCATTGCAGGTATTGTTTGATCATTGCGACAAAGATTCTACCAATAAAGAACTATATGGAAACCTGAAAGAAAAGTTCCGTCAATATTTTTCCTCTATAGAAAATAAGACCTTTTATTTTCCATATAAGGAGAAAGACGCGACTACTGCCTTGAATATCCAGTATACAAGAAGCGATCTGTTGAATATAGTTGTAAATGCTTTTTATGACCAGTCGCATATTAAGGACATCCCTTATCTCATTACACAATTAATAGGAGGAAATCATGAACTTTATATAAAAGGAATGATGGATCAGGTACTTCATAGAAATATTGGCCCTTCCGGAATGAGGATATCTGTTTATTGCGCAGATCAGACTGCCTATCACGATGAAGCTATTCTGAAACAGCTATACGGCCCTTATCCTTTTATGAAAGGTTATCATATCAATGATGTGTACAGGGAAATGTGTGATTGCTGGCAGGTGCCGCCGATCAATGCACAAACAAAGAAGCCTTTTTATTCAGACAAACCTGTGCTGCTTGCCGATGGTGAAATGGACCCTGCCTGCAGGCCGCTGTATATCGACATGATCCGTCATTACATGCCCAATAGTCAACGCTTATTATTCATCAACCGTTCACACATGGTTTTGGGAGGACCGGTTGGAAATGCGATCATGAAAAAGTTCCTGGATGATCCTTTTGAAAAGATAAGAAGGGACGAAAAAAATATTATAGCCTATTGACTGTTAACTATTTGATTTTAAGAAAATTAAACCCCTTTAGCGGATTACGGGCTGAACCTGCATTAATCCCTGAATCAATTTTTGGCGGAATTGATTTAAATTAAGGTTCAAGTGCAACTAACAACCGACATATATCAGCGTATTGCCGCCGCCAAAGTGTTTATTGACCAAAACTACCATGAGTCAATTGACCTTGACAGGATATCCAGGCAGGCCCTTTTATCAAGATTTCATTTTCACCGCCTCTTTACCCGCATTTATAAAAAAACACCCCATCAGTATGTGACACAAACCCGGGTGGAAGCAGCAAAACTGTTGTTGGCCAAAGAAGGTATCAGCATCACGGAAGTTTGCAGCATGATCGGTTTTGAAAGCCTCGGTTCATTCAGTTCATTGTTCAGTAAGCAAAACGGATATTCCCCGCAGTATTACCGGAATATAGCCTGGCTGAAAAAGAAACTGGCTAAGGAGCAACCCAGGCGGTTTATCCCTCACTGCTTCATTGAGCAGTACAAAATAGACGGCTCCCCGGCAGATGTTTGATAAAAAAGCAAGATTCGAGAAACTGTTTTTCCTACCCTCTTTTATCTTCACTTTATTAAATCAATAATATGATCACAAGATTCTCCCACACTACTCTGTATGTTCTTGACCAGGAAAAGGCGTATGACTTCTATGTAAACAAATTAGGGTTTAAAGTGAACACTGATGCAACCATGGGAAATGGTTATCGCTGGCTTACCGTTAACCCGCCGGAACAGCCGGATCTTGAAGTGGTGTTGATGGCGGTGCTCCATGAAAGCATGGTGAAATCGGATGCCTGTCCCGATGGCCTCGACCAGGAAAGCCGTGATGCATTTAAAGTGCTGCTGGAAAAGGGAATTCTGGGAGCAGGTGTTATGTACACCAATGATTGCCGAGCTACTTATGAAGAACTGAAAGCAAAGGGCGTTCAATTCAAAGGAGAGCCAAGGGAACAATTTTACGGAATTGAAGCCGTAATGTTTGACGGTTGCGGCAACTGGTTCAGCGTAACGCAGCCAAAGGAAATGTAAATACCAAACCACAAACCAGATAACATGCCAAACAAATTGACACATTTTGCCATTCACATTGATAATATGGAAAGGGCAAAGAGCTTCTATGAGGAAGTATTTGATTGGGGCTTTGCTTCTTATGGTCCGCCTGATTTTCTGCAAATAAAAACCGATAAAACGGACAAAGGAGAGTTGATCGGTGCGCTGCAATCCAGGAAGTATTCGCCGGTGAAAGAAAAGCTGATCGGCCTGGAATGCACAATTAATGTAGCGGATATCGAGGATATAATTAAAAAGGTAAAGCATAAAGGAGGGCAGATCCTGATGCCCAAAACTGCCATACCTTATGTAGGATGGATCATAAAGTTCCTTGACACCGAAGGCAATCTTGTATGTGCTATGCAAACAGATGCCGGAGCAAAATAAACATGATGAGTAAATCCCGCGATATACATCCTGATTTTCTTTTTCTTTTGGAATTGAAAGAGCTAGGCCTGATCAAACTGTTCAAAGACCTGCGGTCATATGTTCTTGAAATTTATCCTGACTGCAACGAGCTATTGTATCATACACATGCCCTCACATCTGTATTTTCCATTTCAGATAAGCTTGCCGATGGGTTTTGTATGATACCCATATATACGAATCACCTGAACCTGGGGTTTCATAAAGGCACTTTGCTCAATGATCCTCATAAACTCCTGACCGGAACAGGAAACCTGATACGGCATATCCCTGTGAAAGCCCCGGCAGATTACCGGAATAAAAAGACCAGAGACCTTGTGAGATCGGCAGCGGATTTTGCTATTAAGGATATGGAGAAACCAACAAAATCTGTTGGCCAAACGATCTCGAAAATTACCCGGAAAGGTTAATAGGTCCATTCTGTCTCTGAAGGAACGGCATGAAAATGGAAACATTCCCTGTATGAAAAAAGAAGAGCTCAGACATATCTCAACCAGCCATTACAGGAAGATCCAAAAGCATCTTGACGGGATAGTAGAAGATATGGATGGAGAAGAGATCCATCAGTTAAGAGTAGAATACAAAAAATTGAGAGCCTTTTTCAGAATGTTGTCTTCAACCCCTCGCGTAAAGGAAGAAATAAAGGTTTCAAAGAAATTAAAACAATTATACTCTCTGTATGGCACTGTCCGCGATTTGCAATTGCAGCAGAAACGAATAAAAGAAGCAGTTAAAAACAATACACAAAAAATAAGCCCCTATCTGGATTTACTGCAATCGGAGATCGATAAAACAGAACCCGAACTTCAGGACATTCTATCCAAAAAGCCGGTGCAGGAAAGTAAGAAGAAAACAAATGCGGGTTTGCCTGATAAATTTCTGAAACACGACTTCCATCAGTTTGTTGAAGATAAATGGAGTTCCGTATATGCTATTCTTGCCTCGGGTCATTATAGTGATGACAATATACATTCTATCAGAAAACATCTCAAGGATCTGTTTTATAACCTGAAGGAATATGAAGGAAAAAAAATCAAGGTGCTATCCGCCGGTATCTGGAAAGGACAGGATGAAAAATTTATTGCTGCATTGCTTGATGAACTGGGCACATTCCAGGACCGGTGCACTTCTATCAGCTTATTAAAAGCTTATTGGATAAAACGCTTCGTACTTCCCGTCAGAAAGCTGCTTGATGAATTAAAACAGCAATGGATAAAGGAAAAGACAGGAATGAAAAGAGTGCTGGTCAGAAAAATGCAAACAGGTATCAAAATTATATAAAAGGAAAGGCCAGACGATTCTGGCCTTTTCCCCTGAAAAGGCAAGTTCAATTGCGTGAAGGAACTGTATGAACCTGCCTGAATCTACCACCTACGAAAGTATATTTGGTCAGAACCTGTATTTAAGACCGACTTCGAGTCCCAGAGAAGAGTTATAGGTTTTAGCACGGCCAGCAGGATAGCCTGCATAGCCTTTATCTTCTGCATTGGTGAAATCATAGTCAAATCTTACACCAGTGTTCAGGAACACATTCTTTGATAAAGCAAAATCAAAACCAGCATTTGCCATACCACCAAAAGTCAGGTCCTTAAACTGATCTTTGGTATCTGTTTTCTGGTTGCCGGCTTCTACTTTTGAGTCAGTAAGGATGCTTAATTGAGGACCGAGCTTACCGGTAAAGGAAACTCCCTGGCTCAACGGTGTTGTGTAAGTAACATATAGAGGAACTTTGATGTAATTGTTCTTCTGGTTGACTTCTGTACCGGAATAATCAAATTTTCTTCCCTGCAGTGAATACAAGGCATCAAGACCGATACCTATGTTTTTAGTGAATGCATATTCAACTCCAAGCCCGAAGTTGGCGGCAAATTTACTTTTACTATCAAAACCAGGAAGGTCTTTATCATCTGAATTGTGCATCCAGCTCAGCAGAGGAGTTCCTTTCACGCTTACTGTCCATTTTTCCTGAGCATTGAGTGTACCGGCAGAAGCCAGTAATGCGATAGCGATAACGCTTAATAGTCTTTTCTTCATAATTAAAATATTTCTTTAACTTAAATCTCGTCTGTTACTGTACAATGATCTTAATAGCGCTATTTCGGGAACAAAATTCGCCACTGACCAGGTACCGGAAAATGTCTGTTTGTCTGTTTTTTTTGTCTTTTTCGGAACAAGAATCTTATTGACCAGTTAATTATTCCGAGGCTCAAACATTTCGGGGTTTATTATGTTATTGCATATTTTCTTTTTCATTTCAGATATGTTCAGGTTAAGAGGACAAAGACATTCGTTCTTTATTATATTTGTCGGGTGAAAAAATGGGCTGCTATCATATTCCTGTTCCTTGCCGCGGCATGTACTTTCTATCCCTGCTGCCCGGGTGATGATGATTGCGCTGCCGAAGCTGATCAAACCAGCACTCATTCCACTGGCGATAAAAATGATGATTGCTTTTGTTCCCCTTTCTCTGCATGTGCTTCCTGTGCTGCTTCCGAAGAGATATCGGCAGGCAACTTTAATTTTCTTCAACTGAAACCGCTGCCGGCCCGCTACAGCACCTATATTTTTACCAACGGAGAAGAAGTCTATTCCTCTTTATTCCAACCTCCCCGGTATTGCTGACCATATTTCAGCAAACAAGATTTTTACATTTTATAAAACAGGTAATGAGATATTTATTGACGGGCATTATTCTGTGCTGTTTTGCATTCTCAGCACAGGCTCAACATACATTTACTGCAACAGTTACCGGCGATCATAAATCACCCCTGCCGGGAGCTACCCTTCACTGGAAAGAAAAAAACAGGTCGCTGATCGCCGATTCGACCGGTAAGATCGTTCTTACAAATATTCCCGATGGTGTGCAAACTTTTACTGTTTCTCATGTAGGCTTTGCAGACAAGACCATCACTTACACATTCCCATTAACAGATGCTGCAATGATCATCATTGAAATGGAAACAGCAGAAGAAGATGAGGAGGAAGAAGAAGTGGTGGTTACTGCCACGCGCACCAGCCGTACTATTGCCAACACGCCTACCCGCACAGAAGTGATATCAGGAGAAGAGCTTGAAGAAAAAGGTAATATGAAGCCCGGTGATATACGGATGTTACTGAATGAGAGCACGGGTATTCAAACACAACAGACTTCTGCAACTTCCTATAATTCCGGTATACGCATCCAGGGTTTGGATGGGCGGTATACACAAATACTGCGGGATGGCTATCCTTTGTATGCAGGATTTTCAGGTGGCCTGTCCCTTCTCCAGATCGCGCCGCTTGATCTCCGGCAGGTGGAGGTGATCAAGGGGTCATCTTCCACTTTGTATGGTGGTGGAGCGATCGCCGGGCTGGTGAACCTTGTGTCCAAAACACCAGGCAACGAAAGGGAGCTTAGCTTTATAGCCAATGCTACTACAGCCAAAGGGCTTGATCTTAGTGGTTTTTATAGCGAGCGTTATGGTAAAATAGGACTAACAGTATTTGGGTCGCGCAATAGCAGCGCAGCTTTTGATCCTGCTGATATTGGATTAACTGCTATCCCAAAGTTTGAGCGCTATACAATTAATCCACGGATGTTCATTTATGGAAAGAAGACCACTGCGGATATCGGCATCAGTTATATTACGGAAAACAGGACCGGTGGTGATATGAATTATATAAAGAACGGAGGCACTGGTTTCTTCGAGAAAAATAATACAGACCGCGTCACGGCTCAATTTGGAATTGCCCACCGGCTGAACGAAAACTCGACTATTCAACTGAAGAACAGTTACAGCCGGTTTGATCGTTCTATTGCTATCCCTGCTTACCAGTTCGATGCTTTGCAGCAATCTTCTTTCTCAGAGTTCACCTGGAACAGGAAGGGGGAGCAGGCAGACTGGGTGGTTGGCGCTAACCTGCTGACAGATGATCTTAAAGAAAAACCTTTATCACCCGATCCTGTCAGGGACTATCATTATAGTACTGTTGGTGTTTTTATTCAGAATGCCTGGTCTGTTTCAGATATGTTTACCCTGGAAACAGGCCTTCGGGGTGATTATGTAAATGAATATGGATTTGAATTGTTGCCAAGGGTGGCAGCTATGTTCAAGGTTACTCCAAAGATCACGTTCCGGGTAGGTGGTGGATATGGTTATAAATCACCGACTATTTTTACGGAAGATGCAGAGCGAAACCAGTTCCGCCACATCCTGCCGGTTAATATTCACACTACCCGCAATGAAAGATCTGTTGGAGGTAATGCGGATATCAATTACAGAACGAATTTTGGGGAATTAGGATTCAGTCTTAATCACCTGTTCTTTTATACCAGGCTGAACCGTCCATTGGTATTGGCAAATGCAGGAGGAGGTATGATGGAGTTTGAAAATTCCACAGGCCATGTTGATACAAAGGGAATGGAAACAAACCTGAAGCTGACCTATCATGCATTTAAGTTGTTTGTAGGGTATACCTACACAGACGCCAACACTTATTTCAATAGCAAGCACTGGTTACCTCTTACAGCCCGACACCGGCTTAATAATGTACTGATGTACGAAGTGGAGGACCAGTGGAAGATCGGCCTGGAAGCATATTATTATAGCCGTCAACAACTGAGTGATGGAAGTTTTGGCAAATCTTACTGGATCACCGGCTTCATGGCGGAAAAGATCTGGGAGAAGTTTTCTGTGTTTATCAATTTTGAGAATTTCACGGATACACGCCAGACCAAATTTGGCCCGATCTATACCGGTACTATTGATAACCCTGTTTTCAGGGATATTTATGCACCTGTTGACGGGTTTGTAGTAAACGGAGGGATCAAGCTTAAATTGTAGGTTGTCGCCTGCTTATTCTTTATTGCGGCGGATCAGTTGGAGATTAGCCCGGTAGTTTTCTCCAATAGCGATATTTGTTCCTGCCACATTCAATATGTTCTTGTCCATCACTTCAATATAATTCATGTTGACAAGGTAGGAACGATGGACCCGTGTAAAGGTATCAGCAGGTAAAAGGCCAGCCAGGTTCTTCATGGTCATATAAGTAAGAAGATTGCCTTTAGTGGTTTTGAGAAGGATATAATCTTTCACGGATTGAGCATACAGCAATTCAGTATGCATTACTTTTACCAGTTTACCGGATACTTTAAAGTAGGTATACTGTTTTTGCTGTATTTTCTCATCCGGATAGATCCGGAATAATTTTTCCATGCTCTTTTCAAACCTTTCATAGCTGATGGGCTTGAGGAGGTAATCAATACCATCGAGTTCAAAGCCGGTCAGTGCATATTCGGAATAGGCGGTAGTGAATATTACTTTGGGCGGGGATTTGAGTGATTTCAGGAACTCAATGCCATTGATGGCCGGCATGCGGATATCCAGGAACATCAACTCAATATTTTCTTTGTGAAGCACTTTGAACGCTTCCAGCGCATTCGGGCATTTGGCAAATATTTCCAATCGCCCGAACCGTTTGATATGCGCCTCAAGTACTTCCTGCGCCAAAGGTTCATCATCTACAATAATACACCTGATCATGCCAGTTTAAGATTTAAATTCACTTCATAGCTCCGTTCGTTCTCTGAAACCTGTAACTGGTGCCGGTTATGATAGAGCAATTCCAATCGCTTCTTTACATTTTGCAGGCCAATACCACAGGAGTTATGTTCCTTTTTTATTTCAGGCTTGCTATTGGCGACCTGCAGGCTCAGTTCTTTTTCAACCAGGCAAAGTACAATAGATACATTGCCATTTTCCACAGCTTCCATAGTCCCATGTTTAAAAGCGTTTTCAATAAAGGGAAGCAGAAGCAAAGGCTCGATACGGGCAGTATCAGTAATGCCCTGCACATCAAAGCTGATGGAAATATGCTGATGATGCCGCAACCGTTCTATTTCCACGTAACTGTGCAAAAAAGCGACTTCCTGTTGTAAAGACACTTTTTGTTCGGCAGACTGATACAATATATATCGCATCATTTCCGAAAGCTGCACCACCATTGGCGCTGTATCTTTTGATTGTTTGATGGCCAGGGCGTAAATATTATTTAACGTGTTGAAAAAGAAATGGGGTTGTACCTGGGCTTTAAGATAATTAAGCTCGGAGATCAATTGCTGCTCTTTGAGCGTTTTTAATTGCGCTTCCTGTTTTAATGCGCGGATAAGATAGGCAAAACCGATCATGGGTAAACAGCGGTAAGAAAGCGTGTAGACATAAATAAGCTTGAACCCTTCCTGGGCTTTATATTGCCTTGCTGCGATTTTCCGTAAACCTTCTGAAAGAAGGGGAAGCTTGCTCATGCTCCATAAAGCAACGTAGTGATTGTAGTAATGCATTACAGGAACGAAAATAATCAGGCTGATCACCAGTAATAACGGTTTTCTTCCATCTACAAACCTCTTTACAAACCCCCAGTAATAGGTGCCAAAGAGGATGAAACTGAAAGTGCCAAAAGAAAGACGGTATTCAATTGAATTGATAAAATACCATCCGTTACCTTCTTCATAAATGCTGTATTCCACATCGCTAAGGATAGCGATAAGGTAGGTGATGGAAACAAGCAGCAACATTTCCATCCAGAAGTATTTATCAGCGATCTTTTTTTTCAGCAAATCAAGCATCGGGGCAAATTAAAAAATGTACTAAGCTGTAGTTTTTCCTTTCGATAAACCCGGTCATTTTTTCGACTAACCCTTCCTGATCTAATTCTTCTGTGAGTTTGTCTAATTGAAGATACAGAGAAGCGGGTATTGTTTATGTTTGACCAAAACAAAGTTTTATGCGTTATCTTTTATTAGTTTCAGCTCTGCTGTTGTTGATGCTCAATCCTGTTAAAGGAAATGCACAGGATGCCTCCAAAATATTCAGGCAGGTGGCCGAAGTCCTGAACAAGCTTTCTTTTTTGCAATATGACTCTTACCGGGAGATCAATAATTATAAAGACAATTTTTTTGCGAAAAACAAGGGTACGAGTTATTTTGATTTTGCTTCCCAGGCAAAAGGGGAGACCTTAAGACTCCAATTGCGTTCTGAAAGGTCATTACAGGTGTATAATGGAACAGAGTTTTTTCAATTGAATGAATCGGATAAAACATACGATTTCGGTAAGCGGGACCTCCAGTCGCTGGAAAATACCTCTCTCCTGTATAATTCAATTGCTACATTACGATTTTCTTTACCACTTATTGCCGGAGACGCTGGTATACCAAAATCAGTAAAGGATACTTCGATTGAAGGAAAATCTTATCATCTGTTAAAGTTTACATTATATAAGAAATCGCTTGCTTTTCCTGATGGATTCTCTGATTTTGATGTAGAAGTCACCCGCTATTACGACCTGGTGGTTGATAAAAAAACTTTACTGCCTTATATTATTATCGACCGCAACAGTATTACGAAGGGCCAGTACCATACAAAAACCATTTTTACCAAAATAGACACCAAACCGGTGAATCCTTCTCCGGCATCCTGGTTTTTTTCCTCTTATACTGGCTATTCACCAAGACAGGGCTTGAAAAAGAGGGAATTGGTGGAAGTGGGAGCGAGCCTTCCATCATGGACCTTACCTGTGTATAAAGGAGATATGACTGACAGTATTGATTACTCAGTCTTGAAGGGGAAAAAAGTGCTGATGGAATTCTGGATAAAGAACTGCGGGTATTGCATGGAGGCATTTCCGGAAATGAAGACCCTGCAGGAGAAATATGGCAAGCAGGTTGATATCCTGTCGGTGAATGCTTATGACGACAGGAAAGAGGTCGCTTTCTTTTATGAACGCGACAAACCCGGCTACAGGATGTTGTATAATGGTGAAAAACTGGCGAATGATTTAGGCATATATGCTTTTCCTGTTGTATTGATACTGGATGAAACAGGTAAGGTTATTTATTCTCACGGAGGTTTTAATAGAGAGCAGATTGAAGAAATATTGAAGGAATAAAGCAGATTCCCCCGAGACAACGGAGGCAGGATTATTGCGGCCAGCCGCGACTGTTATTTAAATTTTCTTATCTTTAAGAACTTAAGTATCTGTATTAAATAACAGCCAAAAACCTTATCACCTATTTAGCCAGGGCTGGTACCCCCTAAGCCATGCCAATTCTTTTTTAAGCCACTCTTAATCCTGCCCCCACACCTCACCTTTAATTATTAAAACCGAACTGAATGAAAAAGAAACTTGTAACATTTCTTATGAGCGCCCTTGTGCTCGCTTTTTTACCGGGATGCAAAAAGGTCCTTGATTATATCCATGACAATCCCTCAGCAGATTTTACCGAATGCCAGATCCAGGAAATAATTCTCCCCGGAGGTGTGAAAGGAACTTTCACTTATAATAAGCATGGAGATCCGGTAAGTGTCATTTATACCAGCAATACCAGTGAAAGGCCGAACTTTTCCTTTAAGTATGATAATAAAAGGCGCCTGATAGAAAGCCTGGAATATTATGATAACGGTGTCTATAAGTACTGGTCAAGATATAAGTACAATAAAGATGGCCTTATTATTTCCGATAGTACTTATGAAGCTGGTTTAATTGTGAACGGTGCACCAATACCAGGGGATGCTGAGAGGCTGGTGCGTAATTATACCTATGATGCGCAGAACAGAATAACCAAAATAGTACAACACTGGCCAGATTCTCCCGAATCCGGTGAAGGTGAAATAGAGTGGCAGTATGATGCCAATGGTAACCGCCAATCCGAAGGGCCAGCTTTAACTTACGATAATAAAATGAACATTCACCGTACGCATAAAGTATTCATGTTTATTGACAGGGAGTATAGCCGGAATAACCATATTGGAGCAACGAGCTATAATGCAAAATACCTCCCTACGCAATTTGGCTCAACTGTGCAAAGATTTCTTATCGTGGGGCTGGCTAATAGTCAGATTACTTATAAATGTAAATAAAATAAAAGCCGCTCTTTGTCCAGTTCCGGCCCGTTCATTAGTTATTGATATGTAAACAAATATTCAATAACTTGTTTGTCTCCTGACTCCCTCCCCAGGCATACTGGGAAACGGCAGGAACAGCATCAAAACAACAAACAATGGACGAATTCATATTGATCTTCCGGCATGAAGACGGTAGCAAAGTTGCATCGCCGGAGCAGATGCAGGTCTGGATGAAACAGACAATGGACTGGATTGGTGGCATTGCGGCGCAAAACAAATTCATTGTCGGAAACGGATTGCCTTTTGATGATGCCCGGGTTGTATGGCACAATAATGTGGTCACCAACGGGCCTTTTGGAGAAATAAAAGAAACAATTGGTGGCTACGTCATTGTGAAAGCGGCATCTGTGGAAGAAGCAGTTGAGTTTGCGAAAGGCAGCCCCGTTTTGCAAGGCGAAGGCAATAGCGTGGAAGTCCGGAAAATTGCCAGAAGGGACGGCATACACTAATTCAAATAAAGCCCTTGTGCATTTTGCACAGGGGCTTTTTATTTATGCAACAGCAGGAACTGATACCGCATCTTTTCAGGACGGAGTTCAGCAGGATCACTGCTGTACTTTGTAAGACTTTTGGTATAGAGCATATCGAAGCAGCGGAAGATATCGCCAGCGAAACTTTTTTAGCGGCGCTCGAAAACTGGACCTATAAAGGCATTCCTGAAAACCCTGCTGCCTGGCTCTATACTGTAGCTAAGAATAAAGCCAGAACATACCTGCAACGGAACAAATTGTTTGATCGGAAGATCAGCAATCATTTACGGCGATCGCAGGAAGAGGATGAAGGGATATCCGTAGATATGTCGGACACTAATATTTCCGATAGTCAGTTGCAGATGTTATTTGCTCTTTGCCACCCCGCCATTCCACCGGAATCACAGATCGGGCTGGCCTTACGCATTCTTTGTGGCTTCGGTATCGATGAGATTGCCCATGCTTTCCTCACCAATAAAGAAACGATCAACAAGCGGCTGTTCCGGGCAAAAGAAAAACTCCGCCAGGAAAAAGTGGCGATTGAATTTCCCCGTGAAGCTGCGATCAGCAACCGGCTGGAAACTGTTTTAACCACCCTTTATCTGCTGTTTAATGAAGGCTATTATTCAGAAAGCCAGAACAGCATTTTGCGGGAGGATCTCTGCCTGGAAGCGATGCGGCTGACTTATCTGCTGCTGGAAAGTCCGCAAACCAGCCTGCCTGAAGTGAAAGCATTGCTGGCGCTGATGTGTTTCCATGCATCGAGGTTTGCTGCGAGAAAGGATGAAAGAGGAGAAATGGTTTTGTATCATGACCAGGACAGCTCCCTTTGGAACAAAGAGCTGATCGCGAAGGGAACTTATTTTCTGCATGAAGCATCACAGGGAGACAGGCTTTCCACTTATCACCTGGAAGCGACTATTGCCTACTGGCAGACTATAAAAGAAGACACCAAGGAGAAATGGGAAAATGTTTTGCAATTATATAATCAGCTATTGCAGATCAGGTATTCGCCCATTGCAGCGCTTAACCGTACCTATGCTTTATCCAAATCGAACGGAAAGCGGGAAGCTATTACTGAGGCAGAAAAGCTGAAACTGGACGGCAACCCATTTTATTTTGCTTTGCTTGGAGAGCTTTACACAGGGACTGATAACCAGGAAGCAGAGAAGAATTTCCGCCGTGCGTTTTCCCTGGCTGGAACAGCGGCAGACCGGCGGGCGATTCAAAAGAAACTGGATACATTGTCTGATCAAAAATAAAGGCCGCAGTATCTGCGGCCTTTATTTTAAAATCTTCCTTGGCCAGGTCTCTTATCATATTTTATTTTCTTTTGTTCATGGATGGTGATCCGTCCATAGCGGTCCACGGAAATGTCAAGGCTGCTGCGGTTCAACTGGAAAGTTGTACTGCTCACCAGTTTTTTCTGTTTACTGAATAAGCCATTCTTAAGCTGGTATACTTTGATGGTATGACGGCCATTGTTGAACAGGGACACGTCCATAGTGTTGCCGATAGCACTGGCATAACTGCGGCCATCAATCACCACTTCATACTTTTTATCTGCAGTAAGAGTCACAGAAGGCCTTCGGTCAGCGGCAAATAAAGCAACAGTGAATAAACTGGCAATAGCGAGGGTAAAGATCTTTTTCATAACATTTATTTTAAAGGTTAAAGATGCCAGGTATAGTTCAAAGCAAATGCCATCGTGCCAAAAACGGTATAAGGAAACGTTAAGGCGAAGGTTATTTAAGGTTAAGGAATGTCGGGAAAGGTTAATGCATGTTGTGATTAGTTTGAGCATTTCCCACAAAGACAACAAAGGCCACAAAGAAATTCTTTTATTATTTTTCAAGATGCCAATAAGGCAATAGCGTAAATAGTTCAAGCAGTAACTTTTTGTGGCCTTTGTTGTCTTTGTGGGAAAATAAAACCGGATAATGCGACATTAAGTATATTTAAGATTATTATCGCTGTATGAATAAACGACTGCTTTATGTGTCATTGCTGATCGTGATCAGTATTACCATTCTTTCCCGGTGTGTAAGCGGAGAAGAGAAAAAAGATATCCGCGGCAACAATTTTGCAGGGTCTGCTGCCTGTATCACCTGCCATAAAAGCATTTATGATTCCTATGCTTCCACAGCCCATCATAATACATCCCGGCCGGCAGCCGATTCCACAATACTGGGAAGCTTTCAGCCACCAGACAATAATTTCAATTTTACAAATGGCATGAACGTGATGATGGAAAGCCGCGACAGCGGACTTTACCAGTCAGCCTATCTTAATGGTAAATTGCAGGAGCTTCACCGTTTTGAAATAGCCATAGGGTCGGGCCGCAAGGCACAGACCTACCTGTATTTTAAAGGGGATCAGTATTTCCAGTTGCCATTATCCTACCTGGTATCTGCACATAACTGGGCAAACAGCCCCGGCTTTCCGGCCAGTCATCCGCGGTTTGACAGGGTGGTGAATACGGCTTGCTTTGGTTGCCACACTTCTATGGCTGCCGTGAAAGGAATAAAAGCACAAGGGGTAAGTTATACAGAGCAATTTGAAAAAGGCCGGGTGATTTATGGAATAGATTGTGAAAGATGCCATGGGCCTGCTGCAGAGCATGTTTCATTTCATACAGAACATCCGCAGGAGAAACAAGCAAGGTTCATCACCCGGATTGATACATTGAAAAACCAACGCAAACTGGATATGTGTGCAGTATGCCATTCGGGTTTGAAAGCGCCGATACAACCGGTATTTAATTTCAGGCCGGGCAGTGCATTAAAAGATTATTTCTATCCGGACCTTAGCCGGCCAAATGTTGCTGAACTGGATATTCATGGAACACAATACCAGTTGTTCACCGCCAGCCAGTGTTTTATACAGAGCAAAGACATGAACTGTTCATCCTGCCACAATCCGCATGCTACAGAGAGAACAAATATGCAGGTGTTTTCCCAGCGCTGCATGAACTGCCATTCGGAAGCAAATCATGATTTCTGTAAACTGAACACTATGCCTGCAGCTACGCTTGCGCAAAATTGTATCGATTGTCACATGCCGGCTCTCCCTTCCCGGGCGATCACGTTGCTGACAAATGGAGAATCGAAACCAACACCTGATTCGATCCGGACGCATTTGATTGGAGTATACAGACCGGATGCGAAAGGGATTATTGAATTGGTGAAAAATCATTAACCTTAAATTTGGGAAACTATTGCATGGCAGGTACCTATTTTGAAGATCAGACATTCGAATCTCTCGACTTTTCCAGTAAACCTCTGGCTTTAGGGGAGTATGAAGGATGTAGTTTTAGCAACTGCAATTTTTCAAATACCGATCTTTCAGAAATACAGTTTATAGATTGCCAGTTCAAATCCTGCAATCTCAGCATGGTTAAAACGATCAAGACTTCCTTTAATGGAGTCGCATTCCAGGAATGCAAGATATTGGGTGTTAATTTTGAAAACTGCAGTGATTTTTTATTCAAGGTGGATTTTACTAAATGCGTTCTCAATTTTTCTTCCTTTTATAAACGTAGCCTGAAGAAGACTTCTTTTCAGGGATGCACTATGCAGGAAACAGATTTTACAGAAGCTGATCTTACAGGCGCCTCTTTCGATCATTGCGATCTGCTGCAGGCGAAATTTGAACAAACCATTTTGGAAAAGGCTGATCTCCGGTCTGCCGTTAATTTTTCGATTGATCCGGAGATCAACCGGATCAGGAAAGCTAAATTCTCCCTACAGGGAATTGCAGGTTTACTGGACAAATATGATATTGAGATCGAATGAACGCAATTAACTGACTATTATTACATTATGGTTTATCTGTAAAATAGCGATCGTAGATTTCATTCACAAACGGGGTAGATTTGCTCTTGCAGGAGCCTTACTCCCGGATTATGTTTGTATCAGAAGTTGATTGATAGCGATATCAATCCATCCAATATCCAAAGCAGAAAGACCAAACGATCCAGATCCGAAAAACCAGCAATCCAGATCCAGGAAAACCGATCGAATCCAAATCCAAAAACCAACTGGCCTAACCAACCAGTCACTAAAATCCAATATCAGTCAACTTCTTTTTTTACCGTCCTGTAATTAAAAGATTTTAAACCGCTACTTACTGTAG